>CAWUKD010000038.1:0-24907 GCA_963922815.1 uncultured Gammaproteobacteria bacterium | reverse complement strand
AGCTGGCTGAAGACGGCGAAGACACGCCCTTCCCTTCCTGGGACACCCTGAATGAGGAAGCCGCGGAGAGTGAGCCGGCCGTGGTGCTGATCATCAAGGATGCCGAAGGCAATACGGTGAGTCACGTCACCGGACCGACCGGTGCTGGTTTTCATCGAGTGGCCTGGGACTTGAGATACCCGTCAAAAGCCACCTGGGAGCCACCTGCAGACCCGACTCCGTGGAACTCACCGCCCATCGGACCGATGGCCAAACCCGGCACCTATTCGGTCACGTTTGCGACCCGCGTTGACGGCAAGCTCAACGTGACGGATCAGACGCAGGAGTTTGTCGTGGAGCCCATTCGGGAGCCAACGCTCAGTAACGGCAGTCAGGAGCAACGACTCGCGTTCGATCGTCAAACGGAAGAGCTGCTTCGCCAGGTGACCACCACGTCGGAGCGTGTCAGCACGGCCGTCGATCAGCTTAAAGCTGCCGCTGAGGTACTAAGACGCTTCAACGCTGCACCCGAACTGCTGACTCAAACCGAGAGCATGATGAAAACGTTGCAGGCACAGAGTCGTGTGATCGGTGGCGACAGCAACGAAGGACGCTTCAATTCCAGAACTTTCGTCTCAATCTTCCAGCGCGTGTTTGTGGCAGGCTCCGGTATCGGCAATACGTACGGACCCACCAAAACCATGCAGATGAGTCTGGACATAGCCAATACTAAACTGACGGAAGTACGCGCGGTAACCACGCCTGTTCTAGAGCAGGAGCTCCCTGCCCTGATGAACCGACTGGATGCCGCCGGCGTTCCGTGGAGTAAGGGTCGCTAAGTAAACCCGTTTACTTCGGATTGGAAAAAGGCCCATCGCGTTGACGCGGTGGGCCTTTTTTTGCAGGACGCTAATGCCAACGAAGTACTGCTACGGAGCCGCCAGCAGCGTCAGCCTGCCGCTACCGCCTCAGAGTGATTCTTTAAGAAACGCAACCAGCGTGGACCAGGAGCGCGCCTGCGCCTGTTCGTTGTACTGCAGACCGCGCTCAGGTGCATTGGCCCCGGGTACGGCAAACGAGTGGTAAGTGAACCCATAGGTATGAAACTGCCAGTCCGCGTCGCGCGCGGTCAGCTCCGCCTGGATGGCCGCAATTTCCTCGACGGGTATTAACGGATCCGCATCACCGTGCATGATGAGCACTTTGGCATTAATCGGCGTGGCCAGCTGGCGCGGAGGCGGAGTCAGCGCTCCGTGAAAGCTCGCAACGGCCGCCACATCATCTCTTGATCGGGCAACATCCAGTGCGCACAGCCCACCGAAGCAATACCCCATGACTGCCATTTTCATTGAGTTAATATTCGGTTGCTGGCTCACGAAATCGATACTGGCTGCCAGCCTTTCGCGCAGCTCTTCGCGATCTTCTTTCAGGGCATCCATGTGCGTCCGGCCGGCTTCAAAATCGGTTGTCCCGAATCCGTCACCATAAACATCCAACGCCACACCCACGTAACCCAGCCTCGCAATTTCGCGGGCACGGTCAATGGCAAACTCGTTTCGCCCGAGAATGGTGCCACACACCATGACGACCGGCTTCGGCTCGTCGTCGTCATCGTCCCAAATCATGACTGGAAGATAACGGTTTCCATCCTGGGTAAATTCAAGGGTATCCTGGGTAATCGCCATTGTATTTATGTCTCCCGTGGCCGAATCGAAGCAGTGGAAAAATCGGTGGATTGAGCCACTGTGTTGCCGCCGAGTGTAACAAAAGTCATGTGCGATGAGCGGTCTGCGATTATAATTCCACCATGAAACTCATCAGCCCGCCCGACATCAGCGAAACCATTGCGCTACTGCATAGCGCCAATCTGCCTACCGCAGACGTCACCCCCGAACTGATTGAGAACTTTGCAGGCATTACGGCCGAAGGTAAGCTCATCGGCGTCATAGGCTATGAAGGCTTCGGGCGAACGGGACTGTTAAGGTCGCTAGTGGTCGCACCTGCGGCTCGAGGTCACGGCCTGGCCGTAATGCTCGTTCATCGCATTGAAGAAATCGCCCGAAAAAACGGTGCGGAAGCACTGTACTTGTTGACGACTGACGCCGATCAGTATTTCAGCCGCCACGGCTTCGAGGCGCTGCCTCGCGATGAGGTACCTACCGCCATTCAGTCGACCGCGCAGTTTTCGTCGCTATGCCCCGGCAGTGCCGTGGTCATGGTCAAATCGCTCTAACTGTTGGCTTTTTCCAGCGCCTGTTTTTCAAGTTTGGCCCAGCTGTCTCGCAAGGTAACTACGCGGTTGAACACCAGCCGACCCGGTTCGCTGGCCGGGTCTGCAGAGAAGTAACCGGTACGCTCAAACTGATACGCCACACCGGGTTTGGCGGATTCCAGCGAGGGCTCGACGACTCCGTCCAGCACCTGCAGGGAATCGGGATTAATCGCGTCGAGCCAATTGTCGCCGCCGCCCGGAGACGCCTCGGTGAACAACCGGTCGTACAGGTTAATCGTGGCTGGCAGACAGTGCGCCGCACTCACCCAGTGAATCGTGCCCTTCACTTTTCGTTCTGATGTACCCGAGCCGCTGCGCGTATCCTCATCGTAAGTGCAGTGCAGTTCCGTGACATTGCCTTCCGCATCCTTGATGACATCGACACAGTCGATGACATACGCGTATCGAAGCCTGACTGCACCGCCAGGCTTGAGGCGGAAAAACTTGCGCGGCGCGTCTTCCATGAAATCGTCCTGCTCGATATACAGCGTCCGACCAAAGGGAAGCTCACGAGTGCCCATCGACTCATCATTGGGATGATTAACGGCGGGCATCACATCGGTTTTATCCTCCGGATAGTTCAGCAGAGTAACCTTGAGTGGCTTTGTTACGGCCATCACGCGAGGCGCTGTCGGATTAAACGTATCGCGCACCGCGGACTCCAACGCACCCATTTCAATGAGATTGTTTTTCTTCGTGATGCCAATCCGGCGACAGAATTCACGAATTGACTCGGGCGCATAGCCTCTGCGTCGCATGCCGGCAATCGTTGGCATACGAGGATCATCCCAGCCCGATACAACACCCTGCTCCACCAGCTGATTGAGCTTTCGCTTGCTGGTCACGGTATACGCGAGGTTCAGGCGCGAAAATTCGATCTGCTGCGGCCGGGACGGAATATCAACATGATCCAGCAGCCAGTCATAGAGCGGACGATGATCTTCAAATTCGAGTGTGCACAGCGAGTGGGTAATGCCTTCAAACGCATCCGACAGGCCGTGCGCGAAATCGTACATGGGATAAATGCACCACGTGTCACCGGTACGCTGGTGATGGACGCGGCGTATACGGTACAGCGCCGGGTCCCGAAGATTGATGTTCGGAGCACTCATATCAATTTTCGCGCGCAGCACGTGAGCTCCGTCTTCATACTCCCCGGCTTTCATGGCCCGAAACATGGCCAGGTTTTCTTCGATGCTTCTGTCGCGATGCGGACTGTTCTTGCCGGGCTCGGTCAGAGTGCCCCGATACTCGCGAATTTCTTCGGCACTCAATGAGTCCACATAAGCCAGTCCGCGTTCAATCAGAGACTCCGCTCCGGCGTATAATCGATCAAAATAGTCCGACGCATGCGTAAGCCGGTCGCCCCACTCAAACCCAAGCCATTCGACGTCGCGCTTGATCGCCGCCACGTACTCCTCGCTTTCCTTGATGGGATTGGTGTCGTCAAAACGTAAAAACGTAGTACCGTTAAACTCTTCGGCAACGCCAAAATTCAGGCAAATGGATTTCGCATGGCCCACGTGGAGATAGCCATTAGGCTCAGGCGGGAATCGCGTCACCACGTTTCCATCGTGCTTCCCGTCGGATACATCTTTGGCAATTATCTGACGTATGAAGTCATTCGTTTCGGGCACTGAATCGGTCATGCAATCTCCGCCATTCGGCTTCGTTTTACTGGATCCCAGAGGATACGCTCACGTTTCCTCACACTGCCGCGAAGTCTAACAAATCACCACGCGCCGGGATACGCCCGGCAGAAATCACGGGCGCCAGGACTATCGATTAATTCTCGAAAACTGGACCCCTGACCTGCAGCTCCTTCAGTCGCCGGAGCTGATATCACCCGTGTCAGACTCGGCCCGGGCAGCTGAGTCGTCACCACCATCGGGGGCATGATACGCAACGGAGCAAATCAGATACTCATGCCGGACCCCGGCCATGGTCAGGTAAATCTCGTCATCGGCCTTCTTGCCCAGCAGCTGGCGGGCCATCGGAGAGTCAAGACTGATAAACCCTCTTTTGGCGTCAGTCTCATCGGCACCAACAATCCGGTAGGTCACCAGCGATTCATCGTCTTTTTCAAGCGTCACCCAGGCCCCAAAGAATATTTCATCGCGGGGCACGCTTTGCGGAATGACCTTTAACGTGGGCAGTCGTTTCTGTAGAAAGCGGATTCGCCGGTCGATTCCGCCAAGCTCTTTCTTGCGATAAATATATTCGGCGTTCTCCGACCGATCACCTTCTGCGGCCGCTGCCGCCAGCGCCTTCACGACATCACTGCGTCTGCGCCATAGCGCTTTGAGCTCCGCCTGCAGCATGGCAAAGCCTTCCGCCGTAATGTAAACAGACGAAGGTGGCTGCGGTGGACGCCATCGACCCACAGTCAGATCTCCTGTGTGGCGTACAAACGGGAATCGTGAAGCGCAGCTGTTCTGTGATAGGAAATTTTTTGATACTCCTCACTCTTGATCATGGAAACAAACGCTGCAAAATCCGGATACCTGACAAGCAGCACCTGATCCCAGTGCTCGCCTTCGGGCGCTATCAGCATGCCACGGGCGTTTCCGTAATAAACCGTTTCGCCCCCACGCTGCCTGACCAGTTCCAGAGTGAACCCGGCGTATGTGCGGTAAGCGTCAATCCCGCTGCATTCAGTACCATCGACATAATCTGCCTGCTCCCGAAAGCTCAGCAGATTAACCATGACTACCGGTCGCGTTGCATCAAGCGCCTCTCCGGTGTCTCTAAGAGCGCCTTTGCGCGGGTCGATGGAAACCATAAGAAAAACCCTCTCTCGTTAAAGCTGCATTTTACTTAAATTAGCACTCAAAGCGATAAACCGTCGATTCCCATTACAGTCATATCTTTCCATAACTTTTTCGCTACGTAATTACACTGTAAAAAAAGCGCTTTGGGAAGTTGGCCCGTTTATTGCAATTAATTCCGATAACAGAGTAACCAAATTTGTATTACCGAATACGCAGACACGTGGCAAAAAGCGTCAAACAAGAAGAACGCCAGAAGACCACCAAAAAGAACAATCGTGGGGATTAGGCAAGGAAGCCCGGTAACACCCGGGCCTCCTTGAAGAGGGGACATAGCGGGGGCAATAAGAATGTATCCGGCATAGAAAAACCAACAATATCGAGATACACGCGCTATACACCCGACTCACATGAGTCGGGTTTTTTTATGCCTTGTGTCAGTGAAGCGCCTCTACGGCGCTCAACAGCCGATCGACCTCACTGGCCGTGTTGTAGTGCACGGGGCCTACCCGAACAACACCACCGCTCTGGTCCAGGCCCAGCGCATTGACCACTTCAATGGCATAGTTGTGCCCGCTCCAGACAAACATGTTTTGCTCGGCCAGCCTGCGGGTAATCGCATCCGGGCTGTGTTTTGAACTCGTGAACGCGACGGTAGGTACCCGGCGCGCCATCGCATCCGATGCGGTAACTCCGTGCACCTTGATACCCGGAATCGACTGCAGCCCGTTGATCAGCTGCGCTGCCAATCCCCCCTCGTAGTCAAACAGCACGTCCATGCCGGTATGCGCATGCAATCTGCGCCCGCTGAAACCCGGGTAGTTCCGGGCATAGCCTTGTCCGGACGACTCGCCCACAGCGGCAAAATAATCCACCGCCGCAGCGGTGCCCGCCATGCCTTCGTGACTTTGGGTGCCGGATTCAAAATTCCCCGGCGAATGATCGGAGGCCGGGCGAACCTTATAGGCATCGAGCTGATCGAGCACACTCTGACAACCGTAAAGAATGCCCTGGTGCGGACCGAAAAACTTGTAAGCCGAGCACGCAAGAAAATCACAGCCTATCGCCTGAACGTCGGTGGACACATGAGGTACCGACTGAACCGCATCGATATAAGACCAGGCACCGGCCGATTTTGCCAGGGAACACAACGATTTCACATCGTTAAGCGTGCCCAGCAGATTGCTTGCTCCGCCCACACAGACCAGTTTTGTGCGGTCGGTGATCAAACGTTCAGCCTGGCTCAAATCGAATTCGTAGCTGTCCAGATCAAACGGCAGCCAGTTCACTTTGACCCCGCGATCCCGGGCCATGAGCACCCAAGGCTGCACATTGGCGTCATGATCCATCTGGCTCAGCAGAATTTCGTCCCCTTCCCCCAGCAAATGCGCGATCGAACGCGATACCGCCAGAGTAAGGGTGGTCATGTTCTGCCCGAAAATAATCTCATCGGGCGTCGTTGCATTGAGTAAATCGGCCATGGCCAGATGCGCGTCATCAACGACCGCATCGGCACCTCTGGAGGTTGTAAAATACCCGCCGAGATTTGCGTTACTGTTCAAGAGACAGTCGCTCATCCGGTCTACAACACTTTGAGGCACCTGAGTACCCGCCGGATTATCAAAATAGATCCGGGGTACTCCCTCGTCGGTTTGCGCCAGAGCTGGAAACTGTTCGCGAATTTTTTCTACGTTATAGGTCATAGCGGGCCTTTGGCTAGACAGTGTTGTTGTGCCATGCAAGTGCACAGCAGTCTGTCGGTTGATTCAGGGAACGTCGACTCAGCGATACCAGTCGCTGTCGGGCTTGGGTTTTCTCACCCGCAGCATCTTGGGCGTGACCAGGGTAACCAGCTCGCCACAGCCGTCGGTCACGGTGCGCCAGTTATCAACGTTGAGCGCAATTTTGGCGAATCCGGCCGTCGGCAGATTATCAATCTCGGCGTCTGCCAGGTCGTTGCACAAGTCGGTAAAGGCCGGGTTATGGCCAACCAGCATCACGGAATGGTAGCGATCGCTGAGTCGGCGAATAAAGGCAAGCACCCGTCTTGAGTCAAACGTGTACAGCTCTTCTTCGGATTTAAGCAGTGTCGGGTCTATGCCCGCATCGGTCATGACCAGCTTGACCGTGCTTTGAGCACGTTCAGCCGTACTGGAATAAATGGCGTCAAAATCGATCGACAGCGCCTGCCCTACAAGATGGCTGTCCCGACGCCCGCGCCCCTTCAGGGGCCTGTCATGATCGCTGAGTTCGCGATGATCCCAGCTGGATTTGGCATGACGAAGTAAACACAATTGCTTCATGCCGGAAGTATAGCGCATCCTCCCGCCGAGTCGGGACCGATATCGGATTCGTGAACCTCATGTCTGTCACAACATCGAGCGCAACATCCAGGCCGTTTTCTCGTGTACGCGCATGCGATCACCCAGCAGTGCGGCCGTGGATTCGTCGTCGCCATCCTGGGCGAGCTTCAACGCTTTGCGACATGTTCGAACAACCGTTTCGTTGCTCGCCGTGAGTCGCTCTACCATATCCGACGCTGACGGCACGCCCTCGGATTCTTCGATATTGGACAGCTTTGCAAACTGAGCGTAGGTTGCTGGCGCCGCAAAGCCCAGCGTGCGAATTCGCTCTGCCAGATCATCAACGGCCACCGCAAGTTCTGTGTACTGCTCCTCAAACATCAGGTGCAGTTCGCGAAACTGGGGCCCGGTTACGTTCCAGTGAAAGTTGTGAGTCTGAAGGTACAGCGTATAGGTATCAGCAAGCACGATACCCAGCTCCGTTGCCATGCTCTGTCGATGCTCATTGCTCAGTCCAATATTCACAGCACTCATTTCGGTCTCCCCGTAAATGTTTTCGATCTGTCTATTCTAGTCCAGTGAGATTATTGATCAAATGGTTTGAATTTATATTTTCAATAGGCAATATCTATTACAAGATACTGCGTCCAAAAGCGCTCTGGATCAGCATGACCGTTCGTTCGGCCGACACATTGGCCTGATCAAGAAACGGATTGAGTTCCACCACTTCCATCGAGGTCATGCGACCGGTGTCAGCACAATTCTCGAGCAACTGATGCGCCTCGCGAAAGCTGACGCCACCAGGTACCAGGGTGCCGGAACCGGGAATCACGGACGGATCGCAGCCGTCCACGTCAAAACTCACGTGGAAACCTGCTGTACCATCGTTGACGACCTCAAGAGCGCGGGTGCAGACTTCCCGCATCCCCAAGTCGTCAATATCCCTCATGGTAAACGTGTTAATGCCCGACTCTCTGATAATGGCTCGCTCGCCATCGTCGATATCGCGTATGCCGATAAGCGCGACGTTCTCAGGCTTGATAGCCGGATTGCAGCCCAGAATGGACGACAAGTCCGGATCACCGCGACCCAGAAGATGCGCCAGTGGCATGCCGTGAATATTGCCACTGGGCGACGACGTAGGAATGTTCATGTCGCCATGAGCGTCGAACCAGATCAGGCCAACATCCTCATTCCTGGCCGCAAAGTGTGCCGATACGCCTGACACGGTGCCCATCGCAATGGAGTGATCGCCACCAATGACCAGCGGTGTTTTACCTTCGTCCAGCGCGTCCTTGGTGGTTTGGGCAAGCGTCGTGCATACGTCAAGAATTTCCCTCTTGAAACGGGCAGACGTGTTTTTGGGTTCTCGCGTTTCCATGGCCGGAACAGGGATATCGGTTTCTACCGAAATGTCATAGCCCAGTGCCCGCAAGCCTTTTCCGAGACCTGCAATTCTTAGCGCCGAAGGACCGGCATCCGTACCTCGCCGGGACGCACCGAGGTCGAGGGGCACACCGATAATTTGAATGGGTTTTCTCATAGCGAAGGCGCCTTTCACACAACAAAACGATAGTGTAATCGAATGGTGCGAAAGACGCCTGCGCGGTGCTCTGAACGAACACCCTGGGGTACAGCAAAACCGGCCCCGCAGGGCCGGTCACAATCAGCTTACGACGTAGTCAATGACCAGAGCGACGCGGCGATTGGCAGAACCAGTCTGACCCACGGCACCAGGTGTGACCTGTCGTTCTTTATCTTCACCGTAGCTCACAGCTCGAACTTTCTCAGATGAGAGACCGTTGCTAATCAGGTAATTGCGAACGGCTTTGGCCCGCTCCATTCCCAGCCACTTGTTGTATTCAGCCGGACCTGAAGGATCAGTAAAACCTTCAACGGTGATCAGAATATTCGGATGGAAGTCGGCAATGGTGTTGCTGAATTCGCGCAGCGCATCTTTATCCTGCTCGCGCAACTCGGCCTGGTTAACATCAAAGTGAGCGGTCATATCAACCCGAACACGGCCCTGAAGCTGAGCGATTTGCGCATCGTAGTCCGCAAAGGCGCTCTGCAGATTCTCGGTGATCTGAGACATCTGGTATTCCATTTGCTGCAGCTGGGCACGCAGGCTTTGACCATCGGCACCCAGGCGCGCGTCTTCAGCGGCCAGCTTCGCGTCGGTATCCCGAAGATCAGCAACAGTCTGGTCAAACTCGGCGCGTTTAACCAACGAACCGCAGGCCGACAAAGTTGCGATAGAAATGGCTAAAACAACCAGTTTAAAAGCACGCATATCGTTTCCTCAATGTAATAAGTGATTCAATGGGTTTGCTGACCTGTGATCCTCAGCAATTTCAGGTACACACCATGACATTCCCCCGCCAAGATTAAAAATGACGCTAATTTGCGACACTTTTCGCTCAAAATTTGAGCATAAGTGCTGATTATTCCGACGAATTAAGGGAAAACCTGTTGTCAAAAAGTCGCATCCGCATAAACCGTGGCCAATTTCGCCCCGGATCGCCCTCAAAGTGGTCATAAATTAGATTGGCTCCAGACATTTACGATTGCCTGTTCGCCAGGGCCAGAGCCAAAAGTGGACCAATCCGCCGCCAGCTGCCCCCACCGATCGTCCGGACCATGACCAGCAACCCGAACATCAGGACATTGACACACACATGCATTGACTCTGCTCAACGCGCCCCAATATAGTCCCGTATGCATAATCCAAACCGTTCGGACCACTCGGTATTCGATCTCGTCAGCCCTGCCGTCCTTTACCTGCTGATCGCCAACATTCTGCTCTTCATGTATCGCTCGGTGGATCCGTCGGTGATCTATCATTTTGGGCTTTGGCCACTGGGAGAAGACGGCGGTTCTTCGCGGTTCAAACTCTGGCAGCTCGTAAGTCACGGTTTCCTGCACGCCAACACCACCCACCTGCTCTTTAATATGTTTGCGCTGTGGATGTTCGGTACACCCCTGGAGCGACTCTGGGGCACCAAGCCGTTTGTGCTGTTCTATTTCGTCTGTCTGCTGGGTGCCGCCGGCCTGCAGCTGTGGGTAGGTTCACGGGGCGGACCCACCGTCGGTGCGTCCGGTGCGGTGTTTGGACTTCTGATGGGCTTTGGCATGATGTATCCGAACCGGAAAATCATGTTGATCTTTTTCCCCGTACCGATTGCCGCAAAGTACTTCGTGGTCATCTACGGAGTGCTGGAACTAACGCTCGGCGTCGCCGCCCCCGGATCCGGAGTCGCGCACTTTGCACACCTGGGTGGCATGCTGTTTGGATTGCTGCTGATTCTGTACTGGCGCGGCAAGTTCCCGATCAAGCCGTCGCGTCAGCTCATGCGCTAAACGTGTTGACTGATTGATTAATAGTTCGCTCGAACTACTTTACGCGCCTGATTTTCATGGCCCACACTTCGCCGTCAATATGCAGCTTGTGCGAGCTGAACAAACCGCGGGACACCGTGGCCGCTACCGGCAGCGGTGGAATGCGGCGATTGCGAGTATCGATCTGTTTCCAGACTTCATCGTTATCGAAGTAGAAGTACCAGTCGCCACGGGCGTTACGCTTGGTCTTTTCAATCATCACCCGAATTGACTGCTTTTGTTGTACGTCCAGATCAAACGTTTCACGATTGCGTGTTGCGGGAGTCTGTTCGGACACAGGTACCGGCGCGCCGGTGGTGGGATCAACGGCGGCACGTGCCACAGGTGGTGGAGCAGGTTCCGCAGGTGCGACAGCTGCTGCCGGTTCGTTTACCTGCATTTCCTTCGGCGCCGAAGAGCGCAGCCCTTCTGCCAGTCCGTCGTAGCAGGCCAGACGAGCAGAATCGGTCACCCTGGCCGCGCACAGCATCAGCTGTGCTTCTACGTCAGACTGAGCACCGGCCACGGATGTCTGGGCGTTGGCCGTACAAACGGCCGCCAACACACAAGCCCCTGCAAGAGCCCGAGTCCAACTATGCAAACTGTTCGGCATTATCTGATACCTGTTTCTTCATGCGTAAAGATGTCCCGATAGCCAGTATACTTGGCGATGAGCATTAACGGGTAAACGATTAGCAGTCCCAGAAACATCGGGAGCATTCCCACGAGGAACAAGGCTCCGAGCAACAGGGAAAATATGATCATTGGCAGTATATTGCGCATGCACGCCGAGAAGCTCAGGCGCATGGCGGTAGCCACCGGCACGTCATGCAGCACTACCAGCGGCGCCGTAAACCACATGGCCATCATCAGAGGAATCATCAATCCTGTCGCCAGCAGAATCTCACCCGAGTACTGCTCCAGCTGCCCCTCAATCAGCTGAGGATCGATCCCCCCCATCAGAATCGACCGGCCGAGCGGACCCAGTATCCCCAGCAGGATGGTGTACGCGATCACCATGTAGATAATCGACAGGATGATCAGTTTCTGTGGCTTTGCAAAAGCCACAAAGAGATAATTCGTTGAGTATTCTTCGCCCATTTCCTGGGCGGCACAGCCCATCATGACGCCACCGAAAATAATGGTGCTCAACACGGTGTACAGCACGCCGCCCGCCATGGGTATGAAACTGCTAATCATCGAAAGCCCGAAGAAGGTCATTCCGGTCGCAACCCAGGGCCACGGATATTTGCGAAACAATCCGAAGGCTTCAACCAGCCACGACACGCCGCGAACACCGCCCACGGTACGCGGTTCGCGTAAGATTATTTCATCTTCACCCGAGTCGCCGCCTGACGGATCCGGCACCGGTGGATTATCGGAGTTATCGTGGTTCATACAGGGCTCTGTTCATGGCGTCATGCTAACGTGTAGCTGCCTGTGAATAAAGGATTTTTTGTATTTAGTGGGGCGCAAACGACCCCCGGGGTCGCCCCTAAAAAGTCACGCCAGGCCGTTAACCGGTCGGATGATGGAAATCCAGCCCAAAGGAGGAACCAGAAACCGGGATTCGTTGTATTCGATAAGGCGAAACAGGCAACGCCGGCGCAGGACACGAGACGGGTGGACCGTCTGAAGCCCCGTAGCCAGATGCCCCGAAAATGGCGGCACCAGGTGCCCGTCAGAATAACAGGCAGTAACGCATCACCTGGCGGGCCAGGCCCGCCAGGCAAACTCTAATGCATTTTGTGCAACCGCTAACCGAGTTGAGAGCCGACCACAGCACCGATCAATGCTCCAACGAAGGCAGCAACCGCGGGAATCACAACAGGGCCTCCCGTGCTGTTTGTAGAACCGTCGTCTGGTCGATCATCTTTGGGTGCTGAATTACCGTTGTCCATAGCATTCTCCTGAGCCTGATTAAGTTACGAATTGCCATACTACCCCCGTAAAGGCGACCTTTACCGCAAAATCCCGTCAACCGGTAATTTGCACTGCAGCAATATCGTGCAGCGACGATCGAATATCTCTGCCCGGATCGACGAAGAGCTGCGGCCAATCCGGTGGTAACATCATCGGACCCCCGATTTTTGGCGCTCCGGTGACTCCACTTTCCCCATGACAGACAAAACGGACTCAATCAGTACCGAACGCTGGGCACAGATACAGCGCATCTTCGATGCCGCAATGGATCTCGACGCCCTTGACCGCACGGCGTACATCAGCGAAGCCTGCGGTTCAGATGAAAATCTACGCAATCAGATCGAAGCCCTCATGCTTGCTGCCGATTCCGACGAGGACCTGGTGTCGGATCTGGTGCGCTCTGCCACCGACAGGCTGATCGATACAGAAAAACGTCTGACCCAGCCTATCGGGCCCTTCCGCCTGGTCGAGGCGATTGGCGAAGGCGGAATGGGAGTCGTGTATCTCGCACGGCGCGACGATCACGAATTCGTCCAGAACGTCGCCATTAAAGTGTTGCACAAACGAATTATCAATGAGGAAACCCAGCGCCGGTTTCTGGCCGAACGACAAATTCTGGCTGATCTTAATCATCCGAATATTGCGCGGTTACTGGACGGCGGTCAGACCGACGATGGACAGCCCTACATTGTTATGGAGTACATCGACGGCAAACCTCTGGTCGAGTATTGCGACGATAACCGTTTAGCCATTGATCAGCGCCTCGACCTGTTTCGCCAGGTTTGCCAGGCTGTTGCGGAGGCGCACCGCAGCCTGATCGTTCACCGTGACATCAAGTCCAATAACATCCTCGTCGGTCAGGACGGTACTCCCAAGCTGTTGGACTTTGGTATCGCCAAAGTTCTGGGCAATCACCTCGGTGAACTCGATTTGGCTCAAACGCAGCTCCATGACCGGCTATTGACGCCGGATAGCGCCAGCCCTGAACAAATAACCGGACAAGCCATCACCACCGCGACGGATATTTATTCGCTCGGAATACTGCTCTACGAGCTGCTCTGCGGATGCCGCCCGTTCCGGCTTGCTTACAGTACGGCGGGTGAAATGGAACAGACGATTTGCAACGAGATTCCTCTTGCCCCACACAACGCGCTGGATAGTCGCCTGCGCGAAGATGACATCGATATTGAAGAGGTAGCGCGAAATCGCTCCTGCTCTCCGTCGCGTCTGCGCGCACGGCTGCGCGGCGAACTGGACTGCATTGTGTTGATGGCCCTCAAAAAGGAACCACGCAGACGCTACCGTTCAGTGAATGATTTTTCTGACGACATTAATCGTCACTTGCAGGGCGAGCCAATTCGCGCCGTTCGGGACTCCCGGCGCTATCGGTTCATGAAGTTTGTTACGCGCAACCGGATTCCGGTCGCCGCGGCAACCGTATTCATGGTCTCTGTTTCGGCCTTCGCCATTACCAATTACATACAGTCCAAGGAAATTGCCGCGCAGGCACGTGACATCGCGATCCAGGCGCAGAATATTGCCACTCAAAATGAAGACATGGAGGACACCCTGGGCTTTCTCTCCGGAGTGTTTTTGGCGGCGAGTCCTGAAGGATTGCAAAAGAAAGAACCTTCCGCGCTCGATATTCTGGATTTTGCCGAACAGAAAATTGCCGAGGACATGGCCGACCGTCCCGAAGTCATGGGCCGCTTGTTACAGACTATCGCAAGCGCTTACGAAGGCCAGGGAGAATCGGGCAAAGCGTTGCAGAACTATGAGTCGGCAATGACCCTGATTGAACAATCGATGGGCCAGAATCATCCGCTAATGGCGGACGTTCTGCATGATCTTGGGCGATACCACTGGACACGTGACTGGACGACGGCGAGTAACTACTACAAACAGGCTCTCGCCATTATTGAGCATCCGGAAACTATTGAAGTATTCGGAAACAATCCAGACCGACAGATTCAGGCAAAACAAAAACTGCTTCGGAATATGGCCGAGCTGGAAATCTCGCAGGGACAGTGGAACGACGCAGAGCTGCACGCAGAGACGGCTCTTGAGTTATCTCAACAACTCACGCCAGGGCCGATAACCAGCACCGAGATTGCGCTTAACCTGAGTATGCTCGGCGCGTTGCATCTGCGGCTTAGTAATTTCGAACTTAGCGATCGCTTTCTGACCCGGGCGATTGACGAATTTAAAAAGAACCACGACCCTTCCCATACGTTCGTCGCGCAGCTTCTGAACGATCTGGCGCTGACCAAACATGCGCGAGGCGATCTGACCACAGCTGAACAACTCTATAAGGAAGGTCTTGCGATTCTAGAATCCGTATTTGATCAGAACGACTCTCGTCTGCTGCTGGCAAAAGCAGACCTCGGCCGGTTTCTCGGCACCCAGGGAAAACACGAACAGGCTGAACTGTTACTCGAAACGGCGACAAATGGCTTAAGTCAACGGGAAGGGGAAGCCAATCATGAATTAGCGTTCAACCTCGTACAGCTCGCCATTGTTAAAACGCATCTGCGAAAATTTTCCGTCGCGGAGAATCTGTTCGACAGTGCGTTGGAGATTTACGCCAATACCATTGAACCTGACCACGCTTTTGTGGGAGAAGCGTACCGCCAGTATGGCAATCTTCGCATCCAGCAATCGCTCTATCAGGATGCAATCACGTGGTTTGACGCATCTCTTACCATCCTGCTCGCCCGTCTTGGCGAAAATCACTGGCAAACTGCGGCCACGCTGAGCGAAAAAGCAGAGGCTCTGCTGCGGCTTGATCAGCGTCGTGAAGCCCGGGCACTGCTGGATACCGCGGTTCCGGTGCTCGATAGTTTACTGGGCTCCGAGCACCGCCTTGCACAAGCGGCACATACGCGCCTCGAAAAAACCTACGACGCCGAATAGCCGGTCGCGAAACCACCGGCTCATACCGACATGTGACTACGCCGGTACCCACCTGCGTGGGCATTCTTTATCATGCGCTTCGGCATTTGATTCCATGAGCAGCCTCGACAAACCCTGATGACTCCAAAGTTATGTCGTAGCGCGCGCATACCCTTGTTATGTCATGGAAAATCGTATTTGCTGTCGAAAACTTTAACTACAGGAAAAAACCGTTTTGCATAAGAAATAGTGACTTCAGGCTAACTCACTGATAGCCAAACCAGATCCCAAAAGTGGCGCAGTTCTTGCTTTGTATCAACCCAATACCACTCAATTACAAGGCAGTTAACACAATGTACAAGAACTTAACAAAAGTATTTCTTCTCGCACTGTCCATCGGCGGCAGCGCAGCTTCTTCAGCTACCGCGATCTACAACTACGACCGCGGTGCCGGTGTATTCGGCGGCAACAGTCAGCTTTCCTATGATTCAGTTAGCGCGAGTTTCAACTCCGGCACGGATGCGTTTACGTTTGAGGTGGATTACAACGGCGCTGCAGCCGATGGCGGCTGGCTCGTTGTTAGCCCAGGGCCTAACCCGAAAAACTCGGGTTCGGAATTAGGTATCGCCTATTTCGACGCAGCATCGGGTGACGCCTGGATCTACGCGTACAATGGCCTCAACAACAGTGCCAGCTACCAGACCATGCAGTTTCTGGCTTACTTTGCCGGCGCCTATACCACTGCTGGCGACGTAGCCACTCTGGCGTTTGACGCAAGCGCCATCAACTCGGTACTCGAAACCGGGTTTGCATTTGGCGACCGGATTGGTATCTGGTTTCACCCCAGCGCGAATCTGAACGTCATTGGAACGAGCGACGGTCTGTTCAGCTTCAGTGCCCAGCAGGTAGGCTGGCTGGACACGAATAACGACGGTGACTGTACCAATCAGAATACCGGCTGTATTACGACCGTACCTGAGCCATCAACCTGGTTGCTGATACTGGCTGGCATGGCCATGTTGCTGTGGACCCGCACCAAGCGCACCGCGGAAACCGCGAGAAACTATGCGGCTCTTAGTGCTCGCATAGATCGACAGCTCTACTCGGCTTGATAACCTGGCGGCGTCCCGCGCGACGCACAAGCCCAACGAAACCCTGGCCCGCACCCGCAAAAGGTGCGGGCCAGTGTCGTTCAGGCGCTAAGACTGCCCCAGAGACTGCTCGTTGAAGAAATGGGAGATGAGTGTATATCGGGTGCCACGCGTGGTTTCCAGAACTTCGTGCAGCAGCGCCGAAGAAAACACCAGCGCGGTCCCGGCAGGTGACTTGTACCGCTGGGACCCGTACTCCTTAAACGCGACTTCACCACCGTCGTAGTCGTCATTGAGATTCAAAGACAGTGCAAAACGGCGATACGCGGTAGCGGCACTTACGTTATCTCTGTGCCCCATTTGATTACCTCCGCGTTTACCTTCATAGCGCGCCACATGCAGGTCTTCCCGGCGAGTAACATCATACGCAAACGCCTTTTTTACCATCGGCACGACCCGGCCCCAGATGCGCTCATCAAGAAACGCGAGCGTAGCCTGATCCTTGATAATCTGATCCACCCGATCCTGACGATTGTGTTCGTATACAGGAATTTTGTAGTTGCCAGGAAGCTCGCCAGATCGCGGCGGTCTGATCATCAGGGGTTGATCCAGTTCAAAATGCGCAATGAGCTGAGCGCACTCCTCGCGAGACAAGACACCGGGCACCTGTAAAACCGGCGCATGTGTCGTGTCCCAGTAATTACCCGATTCAGGATGAGAATTTTCTTCAAGCTCGCTCATTACAACTCCTAGTGTATCGTCGAGCCTGTCATCCAGGTCGAACCAGGCGCGGACCTGACGTCCGGCCGTAAGTAACACGACCCGGGCCGCTGGACCCGAACCCTTGTGCAATCCGAAGGCGGCAAATACGGCACCCGTTGAATCGCCAAGCACGGGGCAACCAAGCCCGTGTCGACGCTGCAATGACGCATTGCCGGACGCATCGCTATCCGAGCTGATAACAACCAGACTGACATCCAGCCGCCGCACGCGTTCGGCTATCTGAGAAACACCCTCTACGACCTGTTCAGCAGACTCCGCCAGGTTAAGCAGCAAGATCAGCATCGGGCGACCCGCCAAATGATCATCATGCATCCCAAGCAGCCGACCGTCCTGATCGCGTAGCGAAAACGGGGTTGCATGAGCACCGGTCCACAGCGGGCGGACGTACTCGCTCAATTGATCTGATGCCAGATCGTACGTTGATGGAACCGGTGGCGCGGTCATTCAGGCACTACTCCCATAGTGATGTCTTGCTTGGGATACCGATCCGGAGTGCCCACTGACTCTCCTGAATCGTACCCGCCTGTGCGTGGCAGTCTATCGCACCCGCGACCAATTCGGCACCACTGAATGCCGGATGACCGCGCCGGGCACTTAACCAGGGCAGCCGTCTGGCCATTCTATGGCAGTATGATTTGATAATTCCAGCCATCAGCTTCCCACACCCGTCGAAATCAGGGCCTGATACGCGCCGGAGAATTGGCGTTACAATCGCAGCAGGCGCAAGGACAGAAACACCGCCGCGCCATTTGGCGATTAGTGCCGTCACAATACATTTGCCTTAAAACTCATTATGGAGAACTTGCCGTGAACCACCTATCCGCGCTGCTGCTTATCGATGTTCAGACCGGACTCGACCACGCCTCCTGGGGTACGCGCAATAATCCCGATGCGGAAGTCAGGATGAGTGCTTTGCTTAAGCACTGGCGCGAGCGTGGCTGGCCGGTGTTTCATGTTCAGCACTGCTCGACGGAGCCGGATTCTCCGCTACGACCGGACCAGCCCGGCGTAGAATTCAAGGACGCCGTTGCACCCGCTCCGGATGAACCCGTCATTCAAAAACAGGTAAACAGTGCCTTCATCAATACGCCTCTTGAATCGCTGCTGCAGGAACGAGGCCTGACCAGGCTCGTGGTAGCGGGACTGACGACGGATCACTGTGTGTCCACTTCCGTCAGAATGGCTGGAAATAAAGGATTTGATGTTCAGCTGGTTGGCGATGCAACTGCCACGTTTGATCGCACGGGACCCGACGGCACGTATTACAGCGCCGAGCTGATGCATGCGGTGAACCTGGCCAGCCTGAACGGTGAGTTCTGCCGGGTTGTTTCCACCCGCGACATACTGGACGGGTAACGATCTGCCAGTTTACAGATCGGGATCAGGAATCGCTCGATTAGCCGCAACCCGCTGGCACCAATGACTCATCTTTCGAAGCGGCCTTCGGAGCCTCGTTATCAGGCCTTTGTCGGCTTTTGGCCTGGCACCGATATCACTCGCAGCACTGAATTCGCTGTCCCAAACCGAATAAGGCGCTACGCCATACATGACCTGACGATGTTGCCAGAACATTTTGGTAAACACGTCCGCCGGCCCCAAAAATTGCTCACTGCTGTCAATCAGCTGAGCCGCTGCATGCGGTGCCAGCAGGTAGCCGGCCAGGCTGTGCGGTGCCTTGGTATAGCGCCAGATTCCGTGATCGGCAGCATCCACCAGTTTTCGTTTTTTGGCCCGGGTTTCGCTCTGAAAGCGAATAAACCCGCAGGCCTCCGCGTACTCACCGGCAACCTTAACGGCCGCGGGAAAATTATCCGTTAGCGTAAAATCATCTTCCATGATCACCATCGGCGCACCCGATGCCACGCACAAACCCCATGCTTTACGATGACTGGCAAAACACGCAATCTCGCCGTCGGTAGCCTGGCGCCCCGTGTTGAGTACGTACTCTTTTGACACGACCCTGTCCCTCTCCCGGGCGCTCAGCGTTTTCTTGTCGATCGCATTCATAAACTCAAAATCGAGCTGCAGTTTACCGAGTTGGGCGGCTACGGACGCGCGACGATCCGTTGCGGTAGTCAGACTGATGACGATTATTGGCGGTAGGTCCAAACGAATCTCCTGACAGATTGCACCACACGTTCGAGCGATGCGTAGAACCTGATGTGGGGCACGCTATCACTACAATCCGTAAAGCACCAGTCACTGAAGGTGTGGTGCAGGCGGTTTTTTCAACGTCGAAGACCAGCCAGGCCCGGGAGACCGGGTGCGGGCACGGACGTGCCCGCGCAACCCGGGTTTATTGCTGAGACCCCATTAAACCGGTCACGGGGATCAGGTCATGAGGATCAGGTCTTGGGAATCAGGGTCAGTCCTGTAATGTCCTGACGTTCGAGCCTGCAGGCGACCTGCTGTCGATTCGCATTCCCGCGATTTTTAAGCGTCATGTAGACCGTGCGCTTCCGCGAATTGCCTTTGCGGTGCGAAAATTTCAGGCTCTGCAGGGAATTATCAAAATGCCCTTCTTCAGCCAGTGCCGCCCGGCATTTGTTCACGTCGTCAGTCGTATCCGCCATGACGGGAGCAGAGATCAGAAAGGCAACGCCGGCAGTCACCAGCAGGTTGGTCAGTGTCTTGTTCATGAGCATAAACTCCATGTAGTCAGAAAGTGCCCTCAATCAGGGCAAGATCTACTTTGCGCAAGTCATTGAATTTAAGCTTGTCGATCCCAAAATCTGTTGGTGTATTGCAAAATCGCTGGTTGATTTTCAATATTGACCAGCATTTGACGCCCAAGTCCTTGATACTTGCCACTCATTACCCGGTCTTCGCGACCGGATGACATCCGAGTTCAGACAGAGGATTTACATGGACACGCTGAATCTTTCAGAAACTCTGCTGCGGGGAGGCACGGCAGGACTGCTGTTGCTGCTCGCCGTTGTGCTCATGCGATACGTACGCTGCTGCCTGGCCTCCCGATCAGGCGTACTGTTTGCCCTCGGTACCGCCGCCTATACTATCCAGTCATCCGACACGCTCTGCGTAACCTCGGGTCCTGCCCAGTACCCCCTGACCTTCATGTCAATGCAATGCGTAACGTTTTTCTGGTGGTTTGCCAGCTCGGCGCTGGACGACGATTTTGAGTGGCAACCCTGGCACTGGCTACCGTTCGCGGCGATATCCGCGCTGTTTCTGGTCGATGCGCTGATTCCTCAATTGGCTACGTCGGCTCATACTGTATCGAATCTGATCATGATCGGGCTTGCTCTCCACGTGCTGTGGATCGCGCTGGCCGAACGTCGCAACGATCTTCTGGAACAGCGCCGTCAGGTGCGGCTGTTTCTGGTTGTTGTGATCAGCGCAACGTGCCTTGGCCTTACGTTGATTGAATTGATCATGCGCGATCAGCAATTACCGCAGTGGCTTAATACGCTTCAGGCACTCGAGATCTTTATAGTCTCTTTGGTGTTCGCCACATTCCTGCTGCAACCTGCCGCACCGTTGATTGAAGCGCACGTTCGCAACGAATCGCAGAATACGCCCGACACGTCGGCGGCCGATGATTACGAGTTGCAAAAACTGGAAGAACTAATGCGCACGGGCTTCTACACGCGCGACAGCCTGACCATTAGCGAGCTGGCTGAAGCGGTCGAAATTCCGGAACACCGCCTGCGCCGACTGATTAATCAAAAACTGGGCTTTCGGAACTTCACGACGTATCTCAACAGTCATCGACTGTCCGATGCTCGTACCATGCTCGCGGACCCGGCGCAGGCTCGAAGACAAATCACGCAAATCGCCTTTGAGCTTGGATACGGATCGATTACTCCGTTTAACCGGGCGTTTAAAGCCGAGCAAGGCATGACCCCGACCGAGTACCGGCGCATGTCCCTTGCGCAACACAATCAGGACACGTCTGTAACCCATTAGGGAATTGCGCTAATTGCAGGACATGCTGGCGCCATGTGCGGCGCTGGCAGTGGCTTCAGGGCTATGGGAGTGGCGCTCCAACAATGAGTCGGCCGGCGCTCGATTTCTGCGGATTCGCGGTGCTGCGCAGGCCGCATACCTCCCGGACTTGATCAAGCGCGGGAAATCCGGCGCTTCGAACAGGAAATGTTCGAGGCGCCGGAATACTTTCAGCTGTAGGAAAACCTTCTACTTGGAAACTACGAGGGTACCGGCCATCTTGTCGTGCCAGCCCTGTTTACGTGGATCCCAGGCCACCCACAGCAGCCCCAGACCCAGAGGAATGGTGGATACGATGTAGCCGAGGTAGCGAATAATCAGTCGTGATGTCGGAACAGGACCGCCCGTCTTGGCATCAACGATCTTGGCACTGATGGCCATTTTTCCAGGTGTGGCCGATTTGTACATCCAAAACACAATAACGGCGACAGCAGGGAATACGTAGGTCAACAGTATGTCGATGGGTCCCTGACTCATGCTCGTGTCGGTGAAGTAGCCCGAACCATAAACGGCAAACAGAATCGGATAGGTAACGACAATGATCAAAATGGTGTCAATAATGGCGGCCAGCACGCGCTTCCAGAATCCAACGGGCTGCGACTCCATTTGATCGGCAATTGGTGCATCGGGGCGTTGATACGGATCAGCTTCAGTGTTCATAGTTATTCCTGTTATGTAATTGAACCGACCGGCCCCGTTTTTCGCACACGAATCCGGTTTGGCTTGGAAACTTTCGAGGTCAGACTAATACGATAAAAGGCAACATTCAATGTTGGCACAGCGCCATGATCGCAAAAGTGTGTCAAGCTAATAGCCACTCTAAGATGGCCGCGCGCGCCTTACAACCCGTCAGACAACACTCCGGCACGAACCGGCGGAGCATTCCGTGGGTTGAGCCAGGCTGCGGTCAGGATGTGACACAACCAACACTATGCGGATTTGCAGGAGCCAGGACATGACAAATCTTGAAGATCGAATCACAGAGCTCGAAACCAAAGTGTCGTTTCTCGAGCTTGCCAATCAGGAGCTGAGTGACCTGATCTACGAGCAGCAACAGCGGTTTGACAAACATATGCGACAGGTCGTCGCTCAGATTGAGCGCATGGACAACGACAATCCGCCTGCGTCACTTCTCGATGAAGTGCCTCCTCACTATTAAAGTACCCCACAGACATTGGCACCGACCGAGTCTGTTGATAGCAAACCTGCTCACTTCAACGACGCTGACACCAGGAAATTATTGTGTCACTGCTGATTCACCAGCGCTTCAAGGTACATCCGGCTCGACTCATTGGCTGGAAAAAAAGACTCGATTCTGAGTTCATCCGTAGTCACGTCTTGCGGCGTCCCAAACGTGGCGATGACGGAAAACAGCGCAATACTGATTTCGCCAAATTTCAGTTCGAGCGCAAGCGTAGGCATGAGTACCTCATCTGACACAGCACCGGAAGCGTCTACATCGTCAACCAGCTTCTTAACGGATTCAAAAAACTGCTCCGTTTCCGCGTCGCTGTAGCGAAGTACATCCCGGCGAAGTCTTTGCACAAACGGTACAACCGTCTCATCAAAATTGGCAATGTAAGGTCGCAGACCTTCGGGATGCAGCGTTAACAACGCCAGATTGCCACGGGTAGCCTCATCAACGTTCAGTTCACCGACGACAGAAATGAGCTGCTGCATGGCCCGATTCGCCTGAACAATATTCCAGCAACGATCAATGACTACGCAAGGATACGGCTCGTGCTTGTTCAGAATTTGTTCCAGAGCCGATCGCACCGAGTCCATTTGTTCGTTGTCAAGACCACGCTCCTGATAAATGCGGGCGAAGCCGGCTGCGGATAACAGCTCATTGCGATCCCGAAGCGGAATGTCCAGTGCTTCGGCAAGCTGCATAACCATTGGGCGGCTCGGTCGACTGCGCCCGGTTTCCAGGCAGCTAAGATGGCGCTGGGACACGCTGGCCATCAGCGCCAGCTCGAACTGAGACAGCTTGCGAACACGACGCCACTGTCGGACCACATCACCAAACACCATGTCATCTATCTCCGGGGACTCTGGAAAAACCATTCTGAAACAAAGGGGTTATGGTTTCAATGACCTCCGACGTCATAGACCTCATAACCTGTTGGCGGCATCATGAGGTCACATTTACAGGAGAAATGAGATGCAACCGTTACGACTCTTCGCTCTGGCACTTTTGCTGCCATTTTCCGTTCTGTCTGTGTATGCCGTTCAGCAGGTGGGCTACTGGGGTATTTTCGAATATCACCTGCCCAGCCCGGCAGGCTGGCAGGTTTTCACCGACCTTGTGATCGCTATCATTCTGATTGCTGTCTGGATGATCAGAAACGCCCGGGAAACCGGGCGAAACGTGATCCCCTATCTGATCCTGTCTGTATTTCTTGGCTCGATCGGTCCGCTGCTGTATCTGGTCATGGCACCTCAGAACACCGCGGATAAAAAACCTGCAACCTGATTCCGTTTACCTGCGCAATCGGCCTGGTGACAACATCAGGCCGGTTGGGCCGGAGACGGATTCCAAGAACCGTTCCAGCCGCTGACGACCCCAGTCGCTTATGTTAGCGTATTGCTTTCCAATCATGCACCACCTGGAGAGCACCTATGTCAGTCAGTATGCTTCAACTCTGGATGCCGATATTACTCGGCGGCGCACTCGCCTGGATTGCCAGCGGCATCATTCACATGGCACTTCCGTATCACAAGTCGGATTACAAACAGCTGCCCAACGAAGACGATATTGCCGCAGCCATACGCAAAGGCTCGCCTGGCCCCGGCATCTATACGTTTCCATTCTGTGCGGACATGAAAGAAATGGGTAGCGACAGCACCAAAGCAAAATTTGAAGCCGGCCCGGTCGGAATGCTGACCATGTTCCCAAATGGCATGCCGCCGATGGGCAAAATGTTAGGACAACAAATTGCGTTCTTTTTGATTGGCGCCACGCTGGTCGCCTACTGCGCATCTCTGGCCCTGTCGCCGGGTACCGACTATATGGTTGTGTTTCGCACCATATCCGCCATTGCGTTTCTGGCTTTTGGATGGGCAGTCGTTCCCTTCAGCATCTGGTACGGGCACCCGTGGTCAGTCACCTTCAAGTATCTGTTCGACGCACTTATTTACGGACTGATACTGGCCGGTGTTTTTGGCTGGCTGTGGCCGGGGCCCACATAAACCAGAGGGACGAAATCCGGTACTGATGGCGTCGGGGCTACGTCAGATCAGTCGCCACTATTGAAGTTGTTTTTGTTTCGCACGCAAAAATGACCTCACTGCCGAATCTTCGCACAGTCCAATCGCTTTGGAATACGCGCTGCTGGCGGCTTCCGGCTCACCTGTTTCAGACAGGAGGTGCGCAATGACAGCCCAGTAGGGCTGATAGTCCCTGGCAATGTCGGTCGGTATATAGCGCAGCGCTGTGAGCCCGTGCTCTGCGCCTTGTGCTTCTCCGATGGCCGCCGCTCTGCCTACCCAGGCCGCGAGACTGGGGGCCCGCACTACCCGCGCGTCGTAAAGCACAGAGATAGCCGGCCA
>CAWUKD010000037.1:0-25603 GCA_963922815.1 uncultured Gammaproteobacteria bacterium | reverse complement strand
CGTACCGGCAATGGAAAACGCAATACCCAGCGTGACCATGACCGCAATACGGATGCCGAGAAACAGCCAGCACACCACCAGCACCAGGAACAGGCCGAGCATGGCGTTACGACCCATGACGTTGAGCGCGGTGCGTGTTTGCACCGTCTGATCGTCTGCCAGGGCCACATGAATTCCGCGTTCGGCGTACTGCAGATTCTTTTCGCTCACGTAGGCGTTAACCCGGTCAACCAGCTCAAGCGTGTTGACATACTTTTGTTTTATCACCGCAAGCGATACCGCCGGGTTGCCTTCAAACGAAACCAGGGTCGAAGGCTTTTGTCTTACCCGCTCCACGCTGGCGATTTCACTCAGTGCGACCTGTCCGCCATCCGGGGTGCGCAGCTGATACTGCGCAAGCTTTTCGGGATCAGGCTCGGCCTCATCTACGCGAACCAGCCATTCAGACCCTGCAACCGGCAGCGCTCCCGCCGACGTGTCTCGGTAAGCCGAACGAAGACTGTCGCTGATATCCACCGCCGTCAAACCGCGGGCGGCGATGGAAGGCAAGTCAAGATTGACCTGAAGCTCCGGTGGATGGAGCCCAATACTCGATACGTTATCAACGCCCTTCATGCGTTCCAGGTCCTGCTTCATGGACCGCGAGATTTCCCGAAGCGTCTCGTCGTCCGCCTGACCGGTAACCACAACGATCGCGGTAGGAAAACCGCTTGACGTCGTGATTTCGGTAATGAACGGATCTTCCGCTTCGTCAGGCAGTTCGGCGCGCGCTTTGTTCTGAACGTCGCGACGCAGATCGGCAAAGCGAATCAGAAATTCGTCCCGGGGCATTTCATTGAATCGGACCAGCATGGTGGAACTGTTCTGCTGGGAGTTACTGGAAACGAACTTGATGTCTTTAACACCGGTTAACGCGTCTTCGAGCGGCGCGGTAACCAGATCTTCCACATCTTTGGCCGACGCGCCGGGCAGCACCGTGTTGATAATGATCCAGTTGAAATTCACGTCGGGGTCGTTTTCGCGCGGCATTTCGAGAAACGACAACACGCCGAAAATCAAAACCACGGCAAACAGAATATTGACCAGAGGATGGTGTGTAAGCAGATTGCGTAGCATGACTATTCGACGATGTTCAGCTGCTGACCATCCTGCAACTTGTGGCGCCCCAGCGTGACGATTAACGTCGCGGGCGGCAGGCGGGTCGAAGCGGGCCTGCCCTCCTGAGCGTTTTCAAGCGCATGAAACTGCGCGCGATCGCCACTGGCAACAAAGAGTCCCAGAGCATTGCCACGCTGCACCAGCATGTCGGCGGGTACCGAGCCTACGCTGTCCTGCCAGACCACCCGACCACTGCTGCCGACCGGCGCCGACTCTTCAAGAAACTGCAGTCGCACCAGCTGCGCACCGGACTCGGAAGACACCACGGGACTTACCCGCGACACTTCCAGCGGCCAGGCCTGGCCATTGCGCTCGAACCCGACCTGCACCCCTGCTTCAAGACCCTTGATCAGACTGCTGGCAACCCGCGCCTCTACTTCCGGGCTATTTAGCTGAACCAGCTCGAACATCGGCGTCGAAGGCGTTACGAAGCTACCTACCTGTGCAAAGCGGGCAACCACCACGGCATCAAAAGGTGCCCGAATACGGGCCTTTTCCAGATCCCTTTCGGCAATTCGAATGGCCACATTATTAGAAGCACGATTAGCCGTAAGCACCGTCACGTCGGTTTCCCGTGCCAGTAAATCGTCCGCGGATATATACTGATTTCCGGACAGCTCGTTGGCACGCTTGAGGCGTAGCTGCGCCTGGGCAATCTGGGCGTCGGTGGAGGCAAGCTGGGCCCTGGCCTGTTGCAGCGCCAATTCAAAATCGCGGCTGTCGAGCTGCGCCAGAATCTGACCTTTAGTGACCCGCTCTCCGACCTCAATGCCGACCAGATCGATGTTGGCCGACAGACGCGCCGCCACGGTCGCCCGGTTCGCGGCGATGACCGTTGCCGGCGCAAACTGCTGCTGTGCCGTTGTGATGGCTGACAGGGGCTGAACTTTGACCACAACCGGGCTGGCTTCCACGCGGGAGTTTTGCGCAAGTGAGACCGGAACAGTCGTGAAAACACCCAAAGCGAGTAAAACCACACCCCAAACTGAAGAGGTATCGTTTCGTGACGGGCTTATCCTCTCCGTGCGTTCCATGCGGCGTCTGAGCCAAAGCAAAAAATTTGCCATATCCATCGATTCCTGTGGAGAAAGTGCACCGTTTTGACCTCAGGTACTGGAGAATGTGCCCATTATCCTGATGCGGTGCGACAATTATACGGGGTCGCGGTTCGCTTGCACACCTTTGTTATTGGCGCGCAGGCCGCCGGCTGTTCCTCAGGAACCGATCCCGAAAATCTTGTGAATTCGCCCCGAAACAGCCATTTTCAGGCATTTTACGGTGATTATTTTCCGCTTTTTGGGGCGAGGGTGTGGTGACACCGCGCCTGCCCTGCTATTATGCGCGCTCAGTTTGTAAAGGCAATTTGATTAACCCTGATTTTTCAAGAGGTTAACTCCAACTCGCCACCCAAATCAGCTCATCCGCTGGCCGTATTGCCGCAGATGGGCTTTTTACGCTGGACGACGCAAAATACTTGGCCTTCACAAAACTGACCAGGCTGGATAGAGAACCATTTAACTGAATACGCAGAGAACTGTTATGACTGACCTAACGAAGTACCGCAATATCGGAATTTTTGCCCACGTGGACGCTGGTAAGACCACCACCACGGAGCGCATTTTGAAATTAACAGGCAAGATTCACAAAATTGGTGAGGTGCACGATGGTGCTGCAACCACCGACTTTATGGATCAGGAGCAAGAGCGCGGCATTACGATTCAGTCAGCAGCAACGACCTGCGAATGGGACGGCCACCGCCTCAACATCATCGACACACCAGGACACGTCGACTTCACGATCGAAGTTTACCGTTCACTGAAAGTGCTCGACGGTGGTGTGGGTGTCTTCTGTGGTTCAGGTGGCGTAGAGCCTCAGTCTGAAACCAACTGGCGCTACGCCAACGAGTCAGAAGTGGCGCGAATCATTTTCGTCAACAAACTCGACCGTATGGGCGCTGACTTCTACCGGGTTGTCGACCAGGTACGTGACGTGCTGGGTGCAAACCCGCTCGTGATGGTGCTGCCTATGGGCATTGAAGACGATTTCAACGGCGTCATTGACCTGCTTACGCGCAAGGCTTACATCTGGGATGACTCAGGCGATCCAACCGCGTATGAAGTCACCGACGTGCCTGCCGAATACGCAGATAAAGTTGAAGATTTCCGCGAGCAGATGGTCGAAATGGCCCTCGAGCAGGATGACGACCTGATGGAGAAATACCTGGAAGGTGAAGAGCCTTCTATTGAAGACCTCCAGAAGTGCATCCGCAAGGGCACCATCGCGCTGGACTTCTTCCCGACTTACTGTGGTTCAGCCTTCAAGAACAAAGGCGTTCAGCTGGTACTCAACGCGGTTGTTGATTACCTGCCAAACCCGATGGAAGTTGACCCGCAGCCAGAGGTTGATCTGGAAGGTAACGAGACTGGCGGCAAAGCCATTGTCGATGCCGATGGCCCTCTGCGCGCGCTCGCATTCAAGATTATGGACGACCGTTACGGCGCCCTGACCTTTACGCGAGTGTACTCGGGTACGCTGAAGAAAGGCGACACCGTTCTGAACACCTTCACCGGTAAGACAGAGCGTATTGGTCGTATTGTTGAGATGCACGCCGACTCTCGTGAAGAGCGTGATTCAGCCCAGGCTGGCGACATTATTGCGCTGCTGGGTATGAAGAACACCCGCACCGGACACACGCTGTGTGATCCGGATAACCCGGCAACGCTTGAGCCGATGGTATTCCCGGATCCTGTGATCTCGATTGCCATCAGCCCCAAAGACAAGGCCGGCACCGAGAAAATGGGGGTTGCTCTTAACAAGATGATTCAGGAAGACCCCTCGTTCCGCGTAAGCACTGACGAAGAGTCTGGTGAAACCATTCTGGCTGGAATGGGTGAGCTGCACCTCGACATTAAGGTCGACATTCTGAAGCGCACGCACGGTGTTGAAGTGGAAGTTGGCAAGCCTCAGGTGGCCTACCGCGAAACCATTACGCAGCGTGTTGAAGATTCTTACACCCACAAGAAGCAAACGGGTGGTTCGGGTCAATTCGCTAAAATCGACTATGTTGTTGAGCCAGGCGAAACCAACAGTGGCTATGAGTTTGAATCAAAGGTTACCGGTGGTAACGTGCCGCGTGAATACTGGTCGGCGATTGAAAAAGCGTTCCAGACCAGCATGGAAGAAGGCACGTTGGCCGGCTACCCGCTGCTCGACGTGAAAGTGACTCTGCTGGACGGTGCGTTCCACGCCGTTGACTCATCCGCCATGGCGTTTGAGCTGGCATCGCGTGCGGCTTACCGCCAGACGATTCCAAAAGCTGCTCCACAGCTGCTTGAGCCCATCATGAAAGTCGACGTGTTTACGCCTGACGACCATGTTGGTGACGTGATCGGCGATCTCAATCGTCGTCGCGGCATGATCAAGGCTCAGGACACCGGTCCGACGGGTGTTCGGGTGAAAGCTGAAGCGCCTTTGAGTGAAATGTTTGGCTACATTGGTCATCTGCGTACCATGACCTCGGGTCGTGGTCAGTTCTCAATGGAGTTCTCGCACTATGCACCGTGCCCGAACAACGTTGCTGAAGCTGTGATCAAAGAAGCTCAGGATCGTAAGGCTGCCAGCTAAGCGCCGCGCCTTATAACCTTTGCAAGATCGACTAAGCCCTCTTCGGAGGGCTTTTTTTATTCCCTTCAAAACCGGCTGGTTGCTGTAAGAACAAATCCCGGCGTATGATGACGATGTCTTGAATCAGACAGGTCGTTTGCAGCTACTGACTTTGTGAGCGAGTAAATAATAACGGAGAAGACTCGCTGTGAACCAAAGCAACAAAACCAACAGCAATCGCACACTGGTACTTTGGTTACTCACTCTGGCTTACGTATTCAACTTCGTTGACCGCCAGATACTCGGCGCGCTGTCGCCCAGCATTAAAGCCGACCTGGGTTTTGAGGACTGGCAGCTGGGACTCCTTAAGGGCTTCGGCTTTGCGCTGCTTTATACCACCGTCGGCATACCGGTAGCCTGGCTGGCCGACCGCTATAGTCGCGCCAGGATCGTCAGCGTTTCTGTCTTCTTCTGGAGCCTGTTTACCGCTCTTACCGGTCTGGCAAACAGCTTTCTGACCATGCTGCTTGCGAGAACCGGCGTTGGTATTGGAGAAGCGGGCGGCTCTCCTCCCTCGCACTCGATCATTTCGGACCTGTATCCGAAAGAACAGCGCGCCAGTGCGCTCGGGGTGTATTCCCTGGGCATTCCGATCGGCATCGCGTTCTCTTACATTCTCGCAGGCGCCTTGGTCGAAACGCTCGGCTGGCGCGGTACGCTCATTTCACTGGGCGTCGCGGGCATTGCCCTGGCCCTGCTGATCGCGCTCGTAGTGCGAGAACCCAAGCGCGGCCAAATGGAAGGCCACAACATTGTGCTGGAACCGGTGGGTATCGGCGAATCCGTAAGAACTCTCGCCAGAATACCCAGCTGGTGGGCCATGTGTATGGGCATCGCGTGGGTGAGTTTTGGCGGCTACGCCGTGGCGAACTGGGGCGTGGATTACATTGTCCGGTTTCTGCCTGAGTACATGCCAGGTTCGGGTAACGGCAAGTTTCGCTGGCTCATGTTAATGCTGGGCCTTGTACACCTGGTCGGCTACGGTGCCGGTACGTACTTTGGCGCCGTGATTACCGAGCGGCTTGCCCGAAAAAACATCAGCGCTTACGGCTGGCTGCCGGGAGCTGTACTGCTGATTGGTGTACCGGCCCTGATCGCCGCGTTTTGGGTGCAGAACATTTATTTGCACCTCTTCCTGATCACGGTTTACCTGCTGTGCGCCGGCGTTTACCTTGGTCCCAGCTTTGCAGCGGCGCAGACACTCGCCCCAATCAATATGCGAGCCATGTCCACCGCACTGTTTTTCCTGATTCTGAACCTCATAGCGCTTGGTGGAGGACCAACCTACGTTGGACTCGCCAGTTCCGCGCTCACCGAGACACACGGCGAAGTGCATGCGCTACGCCTGGCAATAACGTCGCTTGTGGTGCCCTACGCCGTGTCGATCGCAGCCTTCTTCTGGGCCTCCAGGACGCTGCCCAGGGACTGGGCAGAGGCTCAGGCCCGCAACGACCGCCTGTCAGACGGGTAACAGCCTGCGGCAACGCCGTTCGAATATTTATCGACGAGGGTCCGACGTCAACGCGGCACGAAAAGCGCCGTGACCGTCGGCAGGCTAATCCACACTCGAGTCATTGCTGGCCGCTTCGGCCAGTTCGACCGGCAGGTAAATCAGATACACCACAAACGTTCCGGGTCCGTCCACCTCGACACCTGACACCAGCGCATTGACGTGTCCGTTGTCGTTGGTGACCCCGGGCAGGTTGTAAATGAAGCTGCGGCTGTCGGATTTGTTCACGAACACATTGCAGTCGTCGCCCGCTTCCAGCGCCTGATCAATCCGATACAGATGGGCCGCAAGCGCCGCCCGAAACATTCTGAAATTAAGTTTGCCGGTAACCCCGGACATATCGAGTCGCAGCACGCTACGAACTTCACCGGCCTCTTCGGTCGAAATGGCGATAAACGGCGCTTCCGTACCGTGCGCCAGCGATCGAAACAGGCGTTTTGATACGATTTTGTCGTCGGCGAAAAATCGCTGATTCAAATTGTTGTGAATGGCAATCAGCAAATCACGCGGCGGTAAATCCAGAAACGATGTATTCATGACGCCAGTGTACCCGGATTGACCGGATTCGGTCATGTTCATTGCAACCGGACCGAACCTGGCCTTCTCCGGTCAATTTGCCTTACCGACAGTGCACTGGAATAATCAGCCGGTCTCCGACTGGAATCACCTATGCGTGCTCTATTCGTTATTGCGCTTTTGTTTATGCTTGCCACGTGGCCGGCGCAAGGTACAGATGAATCGGGTGTCAACAATCAGGTTACAGGCCAACCGGACGTGAACGGTCGCACCGAAGATCCCGCCGGCACAAGAACGTTTCACCTCGTCGTAGTATCCGGAGACTATGACTCTCCCCACGGCGCCTCCATGCGCCTCTGGTCTGATCTGATCAAAGAGCGCTCGAATGGCCGCCTCGTGGTCAACGTGTTTTACCAAAACGAACTCGGCGGCCAGCAGGAAGTGTTCGACCAGCTGCTCAAAGGGAATCTGCACATGGTGATCGCGTGGCCTCAAACCGCCTATGATCAGCGCATGGGCGTCAGCTTCCTGCCCTATCTGGCAACAGGCTGGGAAGACGCACTGGACGCCTACGCCCGAGACGGCTGGTTGACGAAAGTGGTAGCCGATATTTACGCCGAAAACGGACTCAAATACTTTGGGCCCTACCCGGAAGGTTTTGGGGGCATTGCCACGACCGACCGCTACACCACCAGCGTCGATAATACCGCCGGCATTAAACTGAGATCACCCACCATCTTCCCCTTGCCTCAATCCGTTGCGGCGATGGGCTTCGATGCGGTACCTATCGACTGGTCAGAGGTCTATACCTCGTTGCAGACCGGTGTTGTCGACGGAGATTCCAGCAATGTGATTTATTGGGACTACGAATACTTCGGCGACCTGTTGAATTATTACGTTCACACCAAACACAATTTTTCAGCGGCCGCGCTGGTCATGAATAACGACTCCTGGAACAGCCTCAAAGACGCCGACAAAGACATCTTTGAGTCAACGGCAGAAATCGTCATCACCAAACAGTTCAAGGACGCCCGGGCCGAAGACGAAAAATGGATCGCTATCGCACAGGCCAACGGCATGCAATATCTTGAGCCTTCAGAAGAAGAGATGCGGGGATGGGTTGAACGCGTCAGAGGGATCGTCTGGCCTCAGGCGGAAGAGCTCCTCGGCAAAGACATCATGGACGTCGTGCGCAGCAACGCATCCGCGCCAGACCAATCAAGAACAACTAAATAAAGAATCCTTAATGACCGAGCTGCAAAATCTCTTCAGAATAGTTGATCGCACGCTTGGCCTGATGATCAGGCCACTGGTCGTTTTCTTATCGCTATTGATTGCCGGCCTGATGGTGGGCGGGATTGTCTCCCGGGAACTTCTTGGCCAGCCGTTACTGGGACTCGAGGAAATTGTACTGACCAGCGTCATGTGGCTCTACATGATGGGTGCGGCACTGGCATCCCGCGAAGGCACCCATCTTCGCGGCGACTTCATTCAGTTTTTGATCAAGAACCCGAAAACACTGGCCGGCATACGCCTGCTGGCAGGGCTCATCAGCTTTGCACTGGCCGTCATCTTTTCACTCTGGGCATTCAGCCTCATGTCCTGGGGCTTCGAGCGACAGCAGTCCACGGCCGTACTGCGTATCCCATTGTACGTGGCACAGTCGAGCATGTTTGTTTGCAGCGTGATCATCATTTTCTACTGTTTTCGCGACGTGATACAGGACGCGTCGCACCTCAGATCGGAGCTGTCAGCCTGATGGGTGCTGTATACGCTATTCTCACAGTGGTTGCCCTGATGATGATTGGCGTGCCGGTGGTGTTTTCATTTGCGGCAATGACCCTCGTTCTGGTGATCAGCTACGACATTAATTTTTCCTTTGTCATGACTACCGGGTTCTGGTCGATCAACTCGGTGATCCTGATCGCATTGCCACTATTTATCATGACCGGTTATCTGATGCAGGCTGGCGGTATGGCAACCCGACTGATCCGGTTTGTAGAGGCGATTATTGGCCGCTCCCGCAGCGGCATGGGAAACTCGCTGATTGTTGCCTGCGGTATATTCGGTGCGATCTCGGGCACCGCTTCGGCAGCCGTCGCAGCCATTGGTACGATCATGGTCGAGCCCATGGAACGGCATGGCTACGATCGCGCGTACACCACCGCGCTGCTCAGCGTATCGTCGCTGCTGGGCATATTGATACCACCCAGCATTACCATGATTCTGTACGCCGTAGTGACCCGCCAGTCCGTTGCAGCCTGCTTTCTGGCAACGATCGGGCCGGCCGTGCTGCTTATCGCCTGGTTGTGCCTGCTCAACACCTGGTATCGCCGTAAATACTACGATGCGAGCATGGGCCCCGAGCCGGCACCCGATGCGTCGCGCCTTCAGGAGATTGGATCCACGGGCTATGCCGCGCTACCCGCGCTGCTGGTGCCCTTCATAATTCTCGGCGGCATATACGGCGGCGTCTTCACCCCGACTGAAGCGGCCGCCATTGCTGTCGTTTACGCCATACCGGTCGGGTGGTTCCTGTATCGGGAACTCAACCTGCGTACCCTGGCGAAAGCCATGATTGACGCCGCAACCACGACCGGTGTGATCATGATCATTCTCGTTTTTTCATTTGTCGCCAGTCGCATCTTCACGCTCGAGCGCATTCCGCAGGACCTCACCGCACTGCTGCTGGCGACGCTTGAATCCAAAATCCTCATCCTTCTTGCGGTCAATCTGTTTCTGATACTGCTGGGTATGATCATGGACGACGTCAGCGTTGTCGCCATTGTCAGCCCGCTGTTGCTGCCAGTTATGACCAGCATCGGCGTCGACCCCGTGCACTTCGCCGCAATTGTAGGCACCAGCGTAGTGATTGGCTGCAACAGTCCGCCGATGGCGCCCATTCTGTTCATGAGCTGCCGAATCTGTAACGTGGGCATGTCCGAGGTTGCGCGCCCGGCGTTCGGGTTTGTGCTACTGGCCGCACTGCCTGTCATGCTGATTACCACCTTCTGGTCGCCGCTGTCCCTGTTCTTGCCGCGCCTGTTCGGATATATCAGCTAGTGCCTCGCTATCAGATTGGTATCGATACCGGCGGCACCTATACCGACGCCGTAATCGTTGACCGCAGCAGCAAGAACGTCATAGCCGGCGCAAAATCGTTAACGTCCCACGGCAATCTAGCGCAAGGCGTAATGAACTCGCTGAAGCAGGTACTGGACGCCGCAGATGACGTCACTCCATCCGATATCCAGCAGGTATCTTTGTCTACGACGCTGGCTACCAACGCGCTGGTAGAGGGGCGCGGGTCATCTATCGCAGTAATTCTGATCGGCTTCGACGAGGCGATGCGCGAACGAACGCGTATCGCCACCGCAATTCCCGATGCCACCGTCGTAACGGTTGCCGGCGGACACAAGTACGACGGCCAGGAGCAGAATGCGCTCGACGAGAACGCCGTGCGCAAGATCTGTCACCGGGTAGCCGTCGATGCCTTCGCCGTTGCCTCACACTATGCGGTTCGCAACCCCTCTCACGAACAGCGTGCCAGCGAGCTAGTCCAGGAATTAACGGGCAAACCCGTCAGCGCATCGTGTGACTTGTCCGACTCCCTTAACGGGCCCCTGAGGGCTCTGACCGCTGCATTCAACGCGCGCATCATTTCACTCATTGTCAGTCTGGCGCAGGCGGTCGCAGATTCGATGGATCACCTGGGCATCGATGCACCGCTGATGATTGTTAAAGGCGACGGTTCAGTAGCGGCCGTCGAGTCCGTTCTGAACCGCCCCATTGAAACCATACTGTCCGGCCCGGCGGCCAGCATTGTGGGCGCTCGATTTCTGACCGGACTCGAAAATTTCGTGGTGGCCGATATGGGCGGTACGACAACCGATGTTGCGACCGTGGTCGACGGCTGGCCGCGACTCAATGCCCGGGGCGCAAACATCGGCGGTTTTCACACGCTGGTGGAGGCCGTCGATATGCAGACGACAGGCCTGGGTGGCGACAGTCGTGTACGTGTGGACGAGTCCGGCCTGCTCAGCATTGATTCAACCCGCGTCGTACCGATATCCATGCTGGCCAGCGTTTTTCCTGCGATTGAGAACGAGCTGATCACCGCGCTTGGCAAGGAATTCGGACTGCGCTCGGCCCTGGACTACCTCGTGCTGAACGTTGACTACACCGCTATTCCTGTCGACGGACTTACTCAAAAAGAACAGCGTTTCCTTCAATCGCTGGACCCGAACACGCCTCAAAGATACAACGATATCGTCCACAGCGCTTCCGACCGTGCCTGTGCAACGGTACTGCTGGGCCGGGGTCTGCTGCATCGATCCGGCTTTACGCCCAGCGATGCCGCTCACGTACTCGGTTTGCAGAGCCAGTGGCCCGTATCAGCAGCGCGCCTGGCCGCAACCGTGTTAACCCGAACCGACTATCGCACCATCGGCCGAGACGAAGAACACACCATCGATCTTTTCTGCCGCGAGGTGGTTGACGCCGTCGTTGAAAACAGTACACGTATCGCTCTGTCTGAACTCAGTGGGCGTGCGTTTAACGCGGATGACGTGCTCGCATCTGTCTCGGCAGGGCGGACATACATTAAAAACCTGGACATCAGGGTTTGCCCGCGAGTGCCGCTGGTAGCCGTCGGCGGTCCCGCCAGCGTGTTTTACCCGGACGTCGGAAAACGACTGAACACGGACGTGCACATTCCAACGCACAGCCGTGTCGCGAACGCTGTGGGTGCCGCTGTCGGCGTCGTTCGGGCACGTTACGTGGTAGAAGTGGCTCTTGATGAAGGCGGCGGCTATCGAATTTACACCAGCGCCGATCCGGAGTTCATTCAGGACGCAGCCGGAGCATTGCGGCGCGCGCGGGATCTGGCAAAACGGGGTGCATTGGACGCGCTGTTGGTCAAAGGTGGGCAGACGGATCGAGTGAACATCGACGTTGAGCGCGTTCAGACTCCTGGTCTTGATGACGTCAATGGACTTATCAGCGCCAAAGTGATCGCTTCCTGCGACAGCCTCCCGGATCTCAAGGCTGTGGGGCCCACCTGAACCGGCTTACGCGCGGCTCTTTATGCACCTGGCTAAGAACCCGATGATGCCGCACCGGATGTTCGATTGCCGGAAAGCGCCAGAAACCCAATCGCAAACAAGATCACCGCGCCCCCGAGGAGCGACTGTCCTGACGGTACTTCGCCAACCCCAAGCCAAACCCAAACCGGACTCAGCACCACCTCCAGCATGGCAAGAAAGACGATTTGCGCCGCTGGAACATGGCGTGACGCGGCTACGATCAGCAGCCCTCCCAGCCCGACCTGGAACACACCCAGAGCGAAGCTGATCGTCAGATCGTTTGGTGTAAGTGAAAAACCGGCCACGCCAAACGAACTGGCCGCCGCCAGAAAGACCCCTGACCAGAAAACGGCGGGCAGCATATCGCGGTTTTTTCCAAAGCGCACAATGACCGTAAACAGTCCGTAGCTGATCGCCATGCCAAACGCCCAGGCCACGCCGGTCCACCCCTCAGCCGACAGCCCGCCCTGCACCATAATCAGTACACCAACGACGGCGATGCTAATAGCAATCCAGGTGCGCGCGGAGACATGCTCGCGCAACACCACCCACCCGATCAGCGCCGCAAAAAACGGTGCGAGCGACACGATAAACATTACATTTGCCACGGTCGTGCTGGCAAACGCGAAAATTATGCAAAGCGATGCGGCGGCGAAAGGCAGACCTGCCAGCACACCGGTCCAGCCAGCCTCCCGGATCAGTCGCCAGGGTTTACCACGACTGCGAAACGTCACTACCAGGAACGTAAACACCGCCAGGCCGAGCGCCCGGTAGAACGTAACCTGAAGCGGCGTCGCCGATTCAATCAGCCGCATTCCTATGCCCGCACTGCTCAGAAAAAAACCGGCAACGATCGCTTGCAGAACGCCTAGCTTATACTTGGAAGTGGTTGACACGGACGGTCCTCAGGGGGAAAACGGGTTCGATGGGAATGAACGTCTGATACGTCGATGGCACAGCCTATGACGTCACAGAAATTTCGGGTTGAATAAAGCCCGGGTTACTTGCGTTCTCCGGGCTCTACGGTTACTCAATCATGCATCTTTTTGGCGGGCTCAGGGCGCTCCGGGCCCGTACGGGTCCGCTCTTAGCCATTTGACCAGCGATATGCTCATTAAAACCAAAATAGGAATGACGGGCAAGGAAAATACAATCGTCATGGACTGTACAATATCGAGGCTGTCTGACTTGATGAGTCCTGCGGTAAAAAAGGCCAGCGCAAAGGCCCAGATCAGGCGGTTTGATCGAGGTGGTTCCTGGTCGTTGCGTAAATCCCGCGACGATACGCTGGCCAGTACGTAAGCGGCCGAATCGAGCGTTGTCGCATAGAATATAATCGCAAGAACAAAAAACGCGCCCAGAGTAAACTTGCCGAGCGGAAGCTGGGAGAGCACTGCCGTCACCGTGTAAGACAAGCCGTGCTCATTCAAAACATCGGTGACCGCCATGACTCCGGTATGCTCAAGATGCAGCGAATAGCCGCCGGCGATCATAAGAAACAGCGTCGTACCAAGGCTGCCAAGACCAATCACACCGAGAACCACCTGCCGGATCGTTCGCCCACGAGAGATACGGCCAAAAAACAGACCAATAAACGCGGCAAACGCTATCCACCACGCCCAGTAGAACACCGTCCAGTCTTCCGGAAAGCCGCTCTTGCTGACTGGATCAGTCCAGAAGCTCATACGCCAGAAGTTATCCAGAAACATGCCGACACTGTTGACACTCATCGACAGAATAAACACCGTGGGACCCGCCACGACGATGAACAGCATCATGATCAGCGCCAGCACCATATTGATATCGGCGAGCACCTTGATACCCTTCTTGAGTCCCCGATACGCACTGGCACCAAACAACAGCGTGTAGAACACCAGCACGAAAAACTTCATCGCCATGGAGTCTTCCATCCCGGTCAACGCAGCCAGGAAGGAAGACACGAGCGGTACACCCAGTCCCAGTGACGTCGCGGTGCCGCCGAGAATCCCCAGCATGATCAGAATGTCGACGAAGGTTTCAAACGCAGGGTGTGTCGCACCGGGAAACGCGTCACTCAGGGTATGACTGATGCGCAGATGCGATTCGCGGCGCCGGTACAATAAATAGGCAATCGGAATAGCCGCCACGGCATAGACGGCCCAGGGAATAACGCCCCAATGGAACAACGGATACACGTGCGCCCATTCGAAGGCCATGTCGGAGTGCGGCTCGACACCAAAAGGCGGCGTCTGCAGGTAATAAATCGGTTCGGCAAATCCCCACACGATGAGTCCGGCACCGATACCGGCCGTGAACATCATGGCCACCCAGTGAGGCGTAGTGTACTCGGGAGCCTCATCGTCGGCGCCCAGCTTCATGCCGCCGTAAGGGCCAAAAGCAAGCCACGCACAAAAACCCAGCGAGCCCACACCAATCAGCATATAGAGCCAGCTGAGATTTGTTTTGATAAACGTGACTACACCGCCAACCAAGGCGGTAGACGTTTCCTGAAAGCCAATCAGCGCACCACCCAGTGCAATTACCAGAATCATAGTCGGGATGAAAACGCTCCAGTCTATGGTGGGCTTGGGGTTCGGAGCGGTCGAATTCGGTTCAGAGATAGTGATCACCAGAATTTTTGTTGTTAACCGCTGACCCTAACATGTGCCCACGGTTCAGCAAAATTATCCGTACACGGCGACATATTCTGTGCTGACAGCTGTTTCACAGTATAAATACAGGGGTTTCAGCGCGCGGCACCGGACAGTTCATCGTCGGCTAAATTGGGAAGAGCGCGAATTAGCAAGAGCACGTCGCAATTAACCACATAGTGAAACATTGATTATTATTCCAATTATTTTCATAAGGTTACGGCCTCCTTGCAACGGCGCGCACGGGAATCGCCGGACTTTCAACGCGCGCAAACCTGCCCCTGATACAGACAGAGACCCCAGCGCCTGCCTCGGTGCGCTCCAAATCAACCCCATTATTTTCGCGATTGATCGCGTTACACTACCCGTCCTTTACTGCAGCACGGAATGAAACATGAACCTGTGTGTTTTTTGTGGCTCGAGCGACGGAGCGCTGCCTGAATACCGCGCGGCGGCCACGGCGCTTGGCAAAGAGATGGCCGCACGAGGCCATGGCATGGTTTACGGCGGCGCCTCCGTTGGTCTGATGGGCGCGGTTGCTGACGCCGTCATTGACCACGGGCAGAGTGCCATTGGCGTGTTACCCGAAGGTCTCGCCAGGCGCGAGCTTGCCCATACGCGCCTGACCGAACTGCACATCGTCGATACGATGCACGATCGCAAAGCCATGATGGCCGACCTGTCGGATGCGTTTATTGTTCTGCCGGGCGGCATTGGCACACTGGAAGAAATGTTTGAAGTCTGGACCTGGGGCCAACTGGGCATCCACAACAAGCCTCTGGGCCTTCTCAACGTCAATCACTATTACAATGGCCTGACGCAGTTCCTCGATCACGTCACCTCCGAAGGATTCATGGGCTCGGCTCAGCGACGTAACCTGCTGCACTCCGAAACCCCCGAAGACTTGCTGGATCAACTTGGCAAAACGCTAAAGCGCTAAGAATGACAAATTCACTCTGCGACCCGTTCGAATGGCACCACAGACCAGCCGGTGAAATATATTTAGTGTATCGGGGGTCATGGTAGATGTGGCCGGTATCGGCCGGATCAACAGCGGGCGCACAGGCGTCACGCACTCACCTGAACTTTTTGGACGTTAATATGAAGCAAGTCTGCACAAGTATCGCTTTGGCCCTTATTCTGGTTGGCTTGCAAACACAGGTGCTGGCGCAGGACAACGTAGAAAACAAGCCGCCGCCGCGACAGTGGGTACTCGATACGCTGGACGGGGACCGCATCGATTTGCGTCAGCAGATCAAAAAACCTGGCAATAAAATCATGGTGTTTTGGGCAACGTGGTGCCCGTACTGCAAGCAGCTGATGCCCATTGTCGCCGATATCAAACGGGACTACCCCGAACTTGAAGTTCTCGCGTTTAATGTGTTCGACGATCTTGCACCGGAGGACTATGACACCAAAGCCAACTGGCCATTTGTACATGTACTGGAAGGCGACGAGTTCGCGCGCGTGCACGGGGTCAAGGGGCTACCAACGCTATTTCTTATCAACGAGAACGGCAAGATGGTTCTTGACCTGCGCGAAATCGATACCAAAGGCACCGAAGAAAACGCCTCAAACCGGGTAAAAGCGGCTCACTATGCCCCGCGCTGGGACCAGGGCCTGCGCAAGGCGCTGGACGGGCTTAACTGGGACTAGACTCGCGGCGGCCGTCCTTCCACTCGTTATGCAGCCCCATCAGAAGGCTGACGCACATGGCGACAATGATCAGACAGAACGGTAGCCCCATGGTCAGGCTCAGACTTTGCAGCGACGCAAGCCCGCCACCTTGCAGCAACGCAATACCGAGCAAGCCAAGAAAAACACACCAGAAAATCCGCTGAGCCAGCGGCGTTTCGGTTTTCCCCCCGGAGGTCATCGTATCCAGGATCAGGGAACCGGAGTCCATCGATGTCACGAAAAACACCAGCACCAGCACGATTCCAATCGTCGACGTTATGGTCGTAAACGGCAGCTCATCCAGAAACCGGAAAAGCGATAGCTCCGGCTGCCAGTTTCTGACCGACTCCACCACGCCCATGTAGCCTTCTGCGAGATACTGATCAAATGCGAACGAACCGAAGACGGTCATCCACACAACAAAAATAAAAGAAGGCGCCAGGATGCAGCCGAGAATAAACTGGCGCACCGTGCGTCCCAGCGAAATTCGCGCTATAAACATGCCCACAAACGGTGAAAACGCGATCCACCACGACCAGTAAAACGTCGTCCAGTCGTGCATATAGCCCATATCTTCCCGACCGCCCCAGCGGCTCAGGGGAACCAGATACGCCAGGTACGCCCCGATATTCCAAAAAACATCCATCAGAATCTCGCCGGTCGGTCCCACCGTCAGTACAAACGCCCCGAGTACCACAGCCAGCAGCATGTTGATCTCGCTCAAACGTTTAATTCCGCCATCGAGGCCTCGAAGCACAGACACCAAAGCCATTAGCGTGATGACACCAATAACGACCAGATTGCTGGCACTGCCGGTAGGCGCGTCGTAGACATAGTGAAGGCCGCCACCGGCCTGCTCGGCGCCGTAGCCCAATGACGTGGCGAGTCCGAACAGGGTTGCAAACACGGCGAATATATCAATCAGATGCCCGGGCCAACCCCAGACTCGCTCGCCCAGTAGGGGATAAAACGCCGACCGGATGACCATTGGCAAATTCTTGTTGTAACAAAAAAATGCCAGCGCCAGCCCCACCATTGCGTAGATCGCCCAGGGGTGAAACGCCCAGTGATAAATAGTGGCCGCCATCGCGAGTCGCTGAGCTTCGTCGCCGGTTCCCAGAGCCATTCCGAGCGGCGCATTCCTGGCCGCACTTTCGGCGGTACCGGAAATCGCAATGAGATGGTTCATCGGTTCGAGCACGGCGTAAAACATGATGCCAATACCGATACCGGCAGCGAACAGCATGGCTACCCAGCTTGTGAAACCATATTGCGGTATCGAGTCGGCACCACCTAACCGGATGCTTCCGTATGGCGATACGACCAGAGCAAGTGCAAACAGAACAAACAGGTTTGAAGCACCCATGAACACCCAGTCGAAAGTGGACGTTACCAGCGGGCGCAGCTCGCCAAACAGAGCAGCCGCCTGTTCGTCAAACAACAGCGTTAGAAAAACAAACAGCACAACACCCATTCCGGAGACCAGAAAGACAGGATTGTGCATATCGAGCCCGGCCGCCCGGATATTGTGCTCACCGGTGACGTGTGATGTTGCGTATCGATCGTCTTCAATAGGCGTAACGTGCTGCTGCTCAGACAAAATGAATCCCGTGTGATGTAAATCGAACAAAACCGACTGCGCCCGATCCACCGTGTCAGGAGACGCTGAAAGAGCTATCGCGCGCGGCCTGCCATACTGCCGGGCGCGGGAGTCAACTTTAACATACCCACTGAAGCACATCGCAGCGGGACTTGTTCCGGACATTGCGGACACCATTCGCCTGACAATACCTGTCGTAAATCACTAGTGATGCGACCTCGAAACAGGCTCAGATCAAATGCTGTGGCATTACCTGCACTAATCGGCGTCAACCACTGCGTTTACGGCAAAACGACTACAGGCCGCTAACGCAATTCTAACGACGGTACCTGAGACTGACGCGCCAACCCACAATCGCCAGCGTGATGGTAAATGCCGTGTACCACGCACCCCAGCGGGCCTGCTGCTCCATGGAGATTCCCATATCCAGCATCCAGCCCATGGCGGCCGGTGACAGTGCTGACACAAACACCATGACGGCTGACATCATGGATTTGATACTGCCCAGAAACTGATTGCCATACTGCTCCGAAAGGAACGGTGTGCTAATTGTATTCTGCAGTCCGGCACTCATTGCCAGCAACACCAGAAACGCCAGCGCCACCCAGTTGGCATCGGACGACGCCAGCATCACGAGTGACAACAACAGCGGAACGGTGTGCAGTGGTACGAGCGCAGTCGCGCTGAACCGGTCAACGAGAAAGCCCGCCACGAACTTCATCACAATGGCGACTACGGCATAAACCGCGAAGTAGGTTGTCCATAGCGACAGGGACCAGCCCTTGCTGTCTACCAGATGAACCTGGTGAAAAATAAAACCGGTGAACAACAGCGTTTGCGCCATGATATTCGGTACAAACAAATAAAACCGACTGTCTTTCAAAACCTCGCTGCGACGCCACTGCCGACGGATGAACTCCGGCTGCGCCGATGGCGCCTCGAGCTCTTTGATGTAGTCGTCATGCCGTACCGTGTGACTGCGCAATAGCCAGTAGGTAACCGGCAATACCACCAGCGCCAGAAACAGTGCCGTAATCTGCCAGCTCATTCGCCAGCCAAAGGCAACGAGCATAATGACAACAATTTTAGGCATTAGCGCCTCTGAGAGCGAGTAGCCCATACTGCTAAGCGCGTTGGCTTTGCCCTTGCTGGCGTCGATGTAACGCACAACCGTGGTGGACGCGGTCAGGAACATCAGCCCCTGCCCAAAGTGCCTTAGCAGAAAAATCGCCAGCACCAGCGCCACCGTACCGCGGCTGAACGATATGGCCAGACAGCCGACAACCAGGCCTGTCACGATGGCAATGGAAAACCTGCGCAGATCAATGCGATCAATCAGCGCCCCACTCCACACGACGACTACGGCTGACATCAGCGTTCCAATCGAATAGAAGGCCCCGAATTCGCCGTGGCTAATGCCAAGGTTAGCGCGCAACTCGCCGCTGAACAGCGAAATGAAGAAGGTCTGGCCCGGCGCTGAGGCGAACGTCATCACAACGCCAAACAAAATCAGGCGCCATTCGGCTTTCAGCAATGCAAACATATCGGCACCTGTTCAAGAGTCATCAATACAGCGGCTCAAAATGTCCATAGACATCCCCCATCCCCAGGACAACAGCCTCGATTACGGGCCGCTCAGCCGCTTTCTGCCGGCCACCGCTGGTGCTTCGAAACACCCGCCCCTGCCGTCGACGGGACTGTAACTCACACGCCTGTCAACGTCGATACAAACAGTCGGGAACGGTGCGCTTCAGGTATGCCCCAGAATTTCGGCGCTGGAGTAATTGGAGCCGGTTGAACAAGACGCGATTCGACTCAAATGGGTGTAGGAAAGTCCGGTTTGTTCGTGCCACTCATTGAACGCATCCTGCGCCCTCTTCAGATCCCGCTGGCTGGTTGGCTGGTCCTTGATATCGACGCCAGCGTCCTGAAGCGCGGTGACCACATCACTGGTCAGCATGAAACAGTCTTTGCCGACGAAACGCAGGAAGTACTGACCCGTATTCCCGCCCAGCCGCTTGCCATTCACTTTCAGGTATTTCATCAACCCGATTTGATCGGAGCAGGGCCAGCCAGCGAGAAACCTGGCAAAGCTGCCGTGCTGTTCAGACACGTCCAGAATGAACGCCACGTTTGCACGTACCGCCGATATCTTTTGCCAGTTTCGAACAACGCGGGTGTCCTGAACGTAGGCCTCCCACTTTTCGGGGGACAACATGGAAAGAACGCCGGGATCAAAGCCGTGGAACGCCTCTTCAAACTGAGGCCATTTTTTGTCAATGACAGACCAGTTAAAACCGGCGTTATTGATGCACCGGGTCATCATCGCCAGACACCGGTCGTCGGGTGTCGCCCGGAGCTTGCGCACTGACGGCACAGCAGGCAGCAGGTCTCTTAGCGCGGACGGGCCTCCCTTGCGTTTCGCAGCACGTTTCTCAATTGTTGAAAATGCTTTCATTGGCACAGCCTCCGGGTCGGTTCGCTCAATACTACTACTACTGTAATTTGTAGCGATTCTGGTGATCCATGATAATGCCTCAGGTCAGCATTTCTATCTGAATTTTCGGCCCATTCGATCAAATAGTACCGGAACAGCTGCGGGCTCGATTTCTTTTCCGGTATAGTGTGGCGATCAGCATTGAAACCAACATCGGGGTACCTGTTATGAAAGCCTGTTTAGCTATACTCGCAACCGTATTTTTACTGGGTTGCAGCCACCACGAGTCCGCCGTAATTAACGATACGAGCGCCAGAGTCGATAGCGCCAAACTGGAAATGGTTCTGGCAGGCCAGGAAGAGGCCATGCAGGCGCGCTATGCAGCTCGTCATCCGCAGGAAACGCTGGCGTTTTTTGGCATTACGCCTGGCATGACCGTGGTCGAGGCGCTGCCCGGCGGCGGCTGGTACAGCAAGATTCTGCTCCCTTATCTTGGCAGCGACGGGAAACTGGTCGGCGTCGATTACCCTCAGCAGATGTGGCCACTGTTCGGATTCTTTTCAGCGGAAGCGATAGAAGAAAAGAAAACCTGGGTCGCAGACTGGACCAAACAGGCCAACGACTGGAGAGCGACAGGCGATGCCCCGGTCACGGCGTTCAAGTTTGGCAGCATGCCCGCTTCCATGAACGGACAGGCCGATGCCGTTCTTTTCATTCGTGCTCTGCACAATCTGAACCGCTTCGAAACTGATGGCGGCTTTCTGTCCGCCGCACTGGCAGACGCGATGCGCGTTTTAAAACCAGGTGGCACGGTCGGTATTGTGCAACACCGGGTCGACGCGGACGCTCCCGCGGAATCGGCCACCGGCGCGCGTGGCTACCTTCGACAGGCCGACGTCATTGCGTTCATGAAAAAGGCCGGATTTGAATATGTCGGCGCCAGCGAAATCAACGCCAACCCCAAAGACCAGCCTGCAGCGAATGAAGTGGTATGGCGCCTTCCCCCAACGTTGTTTACGAGTCGTGAAGATGAAAACCTGCGCAAACAAATGGAAAGCATTGGTGAATCCGATCGCATGACGCTCAAATTTCGCAAACCGTAACCCGGCGCCAGGAAGGAACCTGCGCAATTGGTCTCGTAAAAGAGCGCAAGGCGCCGGCCCGACAGGCCGGCGCCTTTTCTTTTGCCGAATCCCAAATGGCGGTGACACGGCACCTTCGGACGCCCGAGCACGCTCAAATTTCAATCCACCATCGAATGATCTAAACTTCGTGTCTGATCCGGGGTGATCAATCCTCTGGACCGGTCACCAAAACGAATTTGATCGCCTGTATACGGTGACGAATGACCCCACAATTAATCCAGTCGACTCATTCCCATGATCTCATCCAGTCAAATACTCCAGGAACTTATTGCTGAACGCGGCGTGCTGCTGGCCGATGGCGCAACCGGCACCACGTTGTTCGCCAATGGACTGACGTCGGGTGATGCGCCTGAACTCTGGAACGTCGACGAGCCCGACAAGATCAGAGCACTGCACCAGGGCTTCGTCGATGCCGGGGCCGATATCATTTTGACCAATAGCTTTGGCGGCACACGCCACCGGCTCAAACTGCATTCGGCTCATAATCGGGTCATTGAGCTCAATATGCGCGCAGCCGAACTCGCACGTGAAGTCGTCTCGGGCGCCGATCGACGCCTGGTTGTGGCCGGCTCCGTAGGCCCGACCGGAGAGCTCTTCGAACCTCTGGGAGCGCTAACGCACGAAGAAGCGGTAGACGCCTTTGCCGAACAGATCCGGGGACTCAAGGCCGGTGGGGCCGATATCGCCTGGATCGAAACCATGTCAGCACCCGAAGAGATTTGCGCGGCTGCAACCGCCGCCCTGCAGGAGGGCATGCCTTACTGTTTTACCGGCTCGTTTGATACCGCCGGTAAAACCATGATGGGCCTTGATCCCGCCGATATTCATAGCGTATGCGCGGCGCTGGCCCAGCAGCCCGTGGCACTTGGCGCCAACTGCGGAGTCGGTGCGCCCGACATTCTGGCTTCGCTGTTGGACATGAGCGCGGCCGGTACCGATACCCCTCTCATCGTGAAAGGTAACTGCGGCATCCCAAGATTCAAAGGTGCTGAAGTGGTCTACTCGGGCAGTCCGGAGCTCATGGCCAGCTACGCGAGACTGGCGATCGACGCGGGCGCCAGTATTGTCGGCGGGTGCTGCGGCACAACCACCAGCCACGTCGCGGCCATGCGAGCCGCACTCGACGAGCACACGCCCGGAGAGCGACCGGAACTGGGTGTGATTACGGCCACCCTTGGCGACCTGGTCAACAATACGGCGAGTCAGAGCAAGAAAGTCAAACCTACACGAGGGCGCCGTCGCCGTCGTAGCCAGCCTGCCTGACAAGCTCTATGCTCCTACGCTTGACGACCAAACTACCCGATGCTCACATCAGCTTGATATATCATCACCGATACTGCTCGTCTGGATTATCAAGACCAGTTTTGGGACACTAACGATCGATTGCAAACACAGGCCGGGAAGCACTGATGAACGATAAGAGCGAACTCTTGGACCAGCTCTCAATAGATCGGTCGGCGCCTGCGCCCAGCGGGTGGTCGCCCTGGGCCGCTATCGGGTTGGCCGCGGTTACCGCAGTCGCCGGAGGCTTCATTGCACTGAAGTTTTTTGCCCCTGAAATTCCCGCCGTCGAGGCCTCTGCTCCTGGCCAGGGAATTGAGACCGCGCGAGAATCAGCGACGGCTTCCAGACAGGACACAGACGATTCCACGTCGAGCGCCCCGGCTCCAGCACCTGCGGCAGTCAACGAAGACGATCGAATTTTGAACGCGTCCGGCTATATCACCGCCCGTCGCATCGCGACCGTTTCCGCGGAAATCACCGGACTGATCACGGAAGTTAACGTAGAAGAAGGCATGCAGGTCACCGAAGGCCAGGTGCTTGCACGATTGGACGACGCCGTGGCAAAGGTCAACCTGCAGCTCGCCAACTCACAGCTCAACGCGCAGCGCGCACAGATTAACAACATTCAGGCGAACCTCGACGAGGCCAAGCGGGTCTTGAGGCGAGCGAATGAACTTAACGAGCGCAATCTGGTGTCTGAAGCCGAACTTTCGCGGGCCGTCGCTCAGGTCGACTCGCTGTCGGCACAGTTAAAGAGCGCCCGCGCCAATGTCGAAGTATCGAAATTTGAAGTCCAGAGGCAGCAGGAACGCTTTGACGATCATACCGTGCGCGCGCCATTTGCCGGCGTGGTGACCGTCAAGAATGCCCAGACAGGAGAGATCATTTCTCCCGGGTCCGCGGGCGGTGGATTTACCCGTACCGGAATCTGCACCATAGTCGACATGAGCTCGCTGGAAATCGAAGTGGACGTGAACGAGGCGTTCATTGGTCGGGTATTTGCCAATCAACCGGTACAAGCCAATCTCGACGCCTACCCTGACTGGGATATTCCGGCCGAAGTGATCGCCATCATTCCCACCGCCGACCGTGCAAAGGCCACGGTGCGCGTCCGAATTGCTATACTGGACAAAGACTCGCGCATTCTGCCCGACATGGGCGTGCGTGTAGCCTTCATGCGCGGACCGCAATCCTGATCGATTTCAGGCCCGTTTTCATGCGCATCGGTGACAGTAACCTGAGCGACATTAAACAGAGACGCTAACCACACACCCAATCCAACACATTCCCGGAGATCAGTCATGTCAGACGATGATTTATTCAAACTTACCAGCGTGACCAAGAGTTTTGTCAAAGGTAAGGAAAAAATTACCGTTTTCGACAACCTGAACATGACGATTCAGCGCGGCGATTTCGTGGCTATTATGGGCCCATCAGGTTCAGGCAAGACCACCTTGCTCAACATGCTCGGAGGCGTAGACCAGCCCACTTCCGGCGAGGTTGTATTTGATGGCAGCCGCGTTGACACGCTGTCGGAAGGACAGCTTGCTGCCTGGCGAGCCAACAACATCGGATTCATTTTTCAGTTTTACAACCTGATGCCAATGCTCAATGCGGCTCGAAATGTCGAACTTCCATTGCTGCTGACCCGACTGAAAGGCAAAGAGCGCAAGAAGAATGTCGGAGCAGCACTCGAACTCGTTGGGCTTGGTGACAGAGCCAAGCACAAGCCCAGTGAATTATCAGGCGGACAGCAGCAGCGCGTTGCTATCGCGCGGGCACTGGTGTCCGATCCCAAACTGCTTCTGTGTGACGAGCCTACCGGCGACCTTGACCGAGAAACCGCCGATGAGATTCTCGGCATACTTCAGCTGCTGAACACCAAGTTCAAGAAAACCATTGTCATGGTGACACACGATCCGAGAGCCGCCGAATTCGCCAAGCGCACACTGCACCTCGACAAAGGCGAATTTGTGGAGAAGGAGCTGGTCGCATGAGTGATCTGTATCTGGTGCTCAAGAATCTGACGCGAGCCAAGCTGCGGCTGTTTCTGACGCTGTTTGCAACGTTCATTGCGTTCATGGTTTACGGGCTGCTCTCAGCTTTTCAGTCGTTTCTGAATTCAGGCGTTGATCTGGCCGCTGACGACCGTCTGGTGGTGCTAAACAAGATTAACTTCACCCAGTCGCTGCCCATATCTTACGTCAATCGGGTACGGGCGCTGGAAAACATCATTGACGTCGTCCATCTGAACTGGTTTGGCGGCTACTATCAGGACCCTCAAAAACAGATTGTGACTATAGCCGTCGATCCCGAAAGTTTTCTGCGCGTGTACAACGAACTGATCATGAGCGAAGAAGAAAAGAAATCGTGGCTCGACAATCGCCAGGGACTTATTGTTGGCGAGAAAGTGGCACAGCAATACGGCTGGAAGGTGGGCGACCGGATTCCACTGAATTCAAACATTTTCTCCCAGACCAATGGCCGGACGGATTGGGATTTTGATATTTCCGCCATCTACAGCGGTAGCGACAAGCAAACCGATACAACGTCCATTTACTTTCACTACGATTACTTTAATGAAACGCAGTCGTTCGGAAAGGATCGAATCGGCTGGATGGGCGTACGGACGACAGACCCCAGCCTGAACGAATCCGTGATTCAGTCGATCGACAGCATGTTTCAGAACACCCAGTTTGAAACAGAATCAATGCCGGAAAAAGCCTTTAATAAAGCCTTTATCGCCCAAATCGGAAATATCGGCCTGATCATTTCATCTGTCGTGCTTGCCGCCTTTTTCATTATTCTGGTCATCGTTGGCAACTCGATGATCCTGTCCATTCGGGAACGAACCCGGGAAATTGGCGTTCGCCTGGCGGTAGGAGCACAGGAAAATCAG
>CAWUKD010000036.1:0-26065 GCA_963922815.1 uncultured Gammaproteobacteria bacterium | reverse complement strand
AATCCAGTTCTGGAAACGGAGTGAGAGTTCGATTCTCTCCCTCGGCACCATGATCCTTTCAATTCAGAAGCTGGCCAGCACCGACCCCTTCTACCAACTACAGCGAGCAAACCATGAAATTCTGTAGCCAGTGCGGCTCGCAGGTCGTGACCAGAATACCGGCTGACGATAATCGGGAAAGGTTTGTCTGCCCCTCCTGTAACATTGTGCACTATCAAAACCCGCTGATCGTGACCGGCTGTGTCGCCGAGTGGGAAGGCAAAATCCTGCTGTGCCGACGCGCCATCGAGCCACGCAAAGGGTTCTGGACGGTTCCGGCCGGTTTTATGGAAAATGGCGAAACCGTGGCAGCAGGCGCGGCCCGCGAGACCTGGGAAGAAGCCCTCGCAACGGTGACCACCACAACACCATTGGCGATTGTCGACGTAGTCCATGCCAAACAGGTGCATATCTTCTATCGGGGAACCATGGATACCGCAGACTTTGGCGCGGGCACTGAGTCGCTGGAAACCTGCCTCGTTGACGAGGCCGACATCCCCTGGGATGAGATTGCGTTTCCCAGCGTTGAGTACGCCATGCGTCGCTACCTTGAAGATCGCGCCGCAGGCGTTGAGAATATGCACGAAACCGAGATCAAGTGGCGTCGCCCCGGGTAATCCGGCGCGCCTGACAAGAATGATGATAGCGAGGCCCCAATGACCTTTGTAGTCACCGATAGCTGCATTAAATGCAAATACACAGACTGTGTGGAAGTATGCCCGGTCGATTGTTTTCACGAAGGACCCAATTTCCTGGTGATCGATCCTGAGGAGTGCATCGACTGTACGCTCTGCGAACCCGAATGCCCGGTCGAAGCTATCTACGCCGACGATGAAATCCCGGATGGCCAGGAGGGCTTTCTGGAAATCAATGAACGCCTCAGTCAAAAGTGGCCGGTGATTACCGAGAAGAAAGATCCCCCCGACGACGCCGCCGACTGGGAAGGCAAGACCGACAAGCTGTCGCTTCTGGAAGAATAGTTACGAATTCTATGCTGTACCGGACCCGGTCAAGCTTCGTTCATGCATAAAAAAAGGCCGACTAACGTCGGCCTTTTTTGTATCTGCAGCGTGTCAGAAAAACTTAACGCTGGGCAAGCGCACCTTGCTCCAGTCGGTTCAGCAGGGATTTGGCAGGCATGTAACCTGAAATCAGCTCACCGCTTTCCGTAACAATCGCCGGGGTGCCGCGCAGGCCGACTTTGCGACCGGCTTCAAAATGCGTGTTAATCAAACCGGTATCGCACTGCTGCGGAGACAAGCGCTCACCGGCTTTTGCCTTGGTCAGCGCCGTGTTGCGATCATCCGAGCACCAGACGTTGGCCGCTTTTTCCCAGGACGCCGTGTTAGGGCCCGAACGCGGGTAGAACAGGTATCGAACTTCGATGCCTTCACTGTGATAAGAGTCCATCTCCTGGTGCAGCTTGCGGCAGTAACCGCAGTCCACATCGGTAAACACCGTAATCGAGTGCTTGGTTTCGCCGGCCGGAGTATAGACAATCATGTCTTCCTGGCCGATGCTGGCCATCAGATTCTGGCGAGCCGTGTTGCGGCGCAGGTCTGTCAGATTGACGCGCGTGTTCAGATCGATCAGGTCGCCGCGCATGGCATAGTTGCCGTCGCCGGAGATGTACAAAATCTGTCCGCTGCTGTCGATTTCAAACCAGCCCGCTACGGGGCTTTCTTTAATGTCATCAGGGCTGATGGCAGGAAATTTCTTGCGCACCGCATCAATATCGAGCTTTTCGCTAACAACAGCCGGACCCGTAGAGTCAGCCGCAGCCAGTGCCTTGCCCGGCGTTTCACTGGCAGCCTCACAGGCCGCAAGCAGGACCGCGCCAGCAAGCGCCGCGGTGATGGTAATTCGATTCAACATAATAGGTGTTCCCCGGTATTCTTTAATAAGGCCTCAACTCCGACCGCGCCTGTGGGAGCAGGTTCCGGAAGCTTCGTGGCCGCGAAGTTTAGCAAAAATACGCCCCCAATATTAAAAAAAGCCGCACGGGATGAATCCGGTGCGGCCAGTGGTACTTTTTTGAGGTGCGTTGGGCGATCGCTCCGCGGGATTATCCGCGGGGATGGTGCTTGGAGTGAAAGTCTTTCAGTCGCTCCTGCGCCACGTGCGTGTAAATCTGGGTTGTCGACAGGTCGCTGTGACCCAGCAACATTTGCACCACTCTCAGATCGGCACCGTTGTTCAGCAGGTGCGTTGCAAAGGCGTGACGCAAGGAATGTGGTGACAGCTCTTTACCAATCGATGCCTTGCGGGCGTAGCGTTTGATAATGTGCCAGAAAGCCTGACGAGTCATGCGATCGCCTCGACGGGTCGGAAACAGGTAATCCGTCTGACGCTCGAGAAGAATTTCAAGCCGGGCGCCCTGAACAAACTTGCTGATCCAGTCCATCGACTCTTCGCCAAGAGGAATCAAACGTTCGCGATCGCCTTTGCCGACAATTCGAACGACGCCCTGGTTCAGGTTCACCTGACTCAGTTTCAGATTGATCAGCTCAGATACTCGCAGCCCTGTCGCGTAGAGAACCTCGAGCATGGTGCGATCTCTGAAACCCAGCGGATCGCTGACCTCAGGTGCGCTCAACAGGTCTTCCACTTTTCCTTCGGACAACGACTTGGGCAGCGTGCGCCCGATCTTGGGCATCTGGATGTTCGCGGTAGGATCGTCCTGAACCTGGTTTTCGCGAACAAGGTAGCGATAGAACCGCCGGAAGCTCGACAGCTGTCGGGCCGTCGAACGGGGTCGCGCGCCTTTCTCTACACGTGCCGCGATAAACTCCACGAGATTCTCTCGCGTCGCGGCCGCCATGTTAATATCGCGGCTTTCCAGCCAGCGAGACAGCGCCATCAGGTCAGCCCGGTAGGCAGCCAGTGTGTTCTTGGACAATCCGCGTTCCATCCAGATGGCGTCAAGAAAAACATCAATGATGTTCTTGCCATCTTCTGGCTGTACGTTGCCTCGTCCGTGTTTTTCGAAATCTCTGTCTGACATTACCGCACTCACGTAAATTACCTCTGGATTTTATTCGCCCTGATGTAAAGATCGAGGCAAAATGTATGGCTTCGTCCCCGCGTTTTTCTACCTTGTCACGAGGGTTTTGCCGGTCCAATCTGCGCAGTTCCGTTTGCTGCGCGCCGTGCTTAAACTTAATTAGCTTCGTCAGTATGCGTTCAGCTGTTTGAAACTACAGTGATACAGGTCTCAAAATCAGGCGCCTGTAACATAAGTTGAACCACGTCACAGTTTCCAGGAAAATTAATCATTTACCCGCAGCCGGACATCCCTTTTGGACAACACTAAACGCTACTTAACGCCTATATTATGGCTTTATGGTGTAGTTTCTGTGACCTGCTTGGCGCTTGTTGCATTTGTTGCAGTGCTCCTGCTGGTATTGCCGTTAAAACTTGAACTGCGTCGCACCCTGATTCGCGGCTGCGCCCGTTTCTGGTTTTTTATTACGGGGGTGAGGCTAAACGTCCACGGTGAGGAACACATCGGCGACAGGCCCGCGGTTGTCGTCGCCAATCACGCCAGCTACCTGGACGGAATTATACTCAAGGCTGTGCTTCCCACGCGCTTCGGATTTGTCATCAAACGTGAAGTGACGAAAGTACCGTTACTACACTTTTTACTTAGACGCATCGGTTCCCAGTTTGTGGAACGACGCAACCGGTATCGGGGTGGGCAGGATGCCCGACGAATTATAGAACAGGCAAGGAGCGGACTGTCCGTGGCCATTTTTCCGGAAGGTACCTTTCAGACGCCCCCGGGACTTCAGACATTTCGGCCAGGCGCATTTGCTGCAGCCGTTGCCGGAAAAATGGATGTTATCCCCGTCGTTATTCAAGGCTCTCGCGGCATGCTCTCGGCGGACGACTGGCTTCCAAAACCCGGTCGTATCACGGTCACCGCGCTGCCCCGTTTAGAGATTAACGGCGAGGGTCGGGACGCCATGAAAGACATTGCACAGCGCAGTCGCGCGGCGATCATGTCTGTTCTGGACGAACCGGACCTTGGGGATTCAGAGGCTTCCGACGAGGGCTCGAAACAAGAGCAGGATCACCGCTACAGCTCCGACAACGCGTAGCGAGTCGACCACCCACGTTGACCGGTCAAACGAGATCAGGCGCGGGTAATCGTAATTGAAGTTACTGACACAGCGCGAACGGACTTTGTCCACATCATTCATATACTCGTGAACATGCTCGCTTGGAATGAACGATACTTTCGCATCCAGTTCGGTTACAAACGTCAGGCGTTTGCCTTTAGGCTTGATAACGTCCTGATAGTTAAACCACGGATTCCCGACGCGCTCCTGACTCGCGTCGATTTTTGACGAGCGCCGCGTAACCACCTCGATGGTGTGCTTCATGCCGCCGTCGAGGCCAAGATCCAGCGGGAAATCATCGTCCAGCGTCAGCGGAAAGTCGTTGGCAAATTCGGTCGTCACCTGCATGTGAAGATTGGGATGAGTCAGTTTCAGATCAACCATCCGATAGCGCTCGACCGTTTCGAGAACATTGTTCACCGGATCATCCAGCGTCTTTACCGGTTCAAGCACCTCAAGTCGGCAGCCAGTCGATTCGCGCGCACCGCGCAGGTAATCTTCCCGCAGCGTTTGTTCGTCCTTTGAATTCAGATAGAACCGCATATTGTCGGCACGATGGAAAAAATAGCGTCGGCGGATAACAAGCTCAGCGTCGGTTTTCCAATGCTCAAGATCAAAGTGGTGTTCTATTTCGAACACCCGTCGACTCAGGTCAAACGGCAGCAGCTTCAGATCGCTGCCGGCCGCCGTGAGCTCCAGACCGTAGCCGTACATCAACTGCGCGCGATGATCGAGGTCGCCCGCCTGGGCCTGAATGGTCGGATCAAAATACAGGGTTCTGTCGCCGATCGTGACTTTTACGATCATATGATCAAACTGATAGGCCGAGGGGTTCAGGCCCGCAATTTTCAGGCCGAAACGTGAATTGACCAGGACCAGCGTCGCGTCTACGCCAATGCGACGCAGAAGCGTAACCATCAGATTGGACTTGTCCTTACAGTCACCCGCCCGCTTTTTCAGCGTGCGCTCCGGTGATTTGGGTGTGTGGGTATAAATCCCGTGGTTCTCACCCCGATAGCGGACGTTATTCTGGACAAACCGAACAATGCGCAGCAGGTCCTCTTCCTGAGTGCCGGACAGCTGCAGCAGGTCAATATTTTGCATATCGATCTGCGTATCCAGCACGCCGTTGGCTTCGTAGTAGTTATATAGATACTTGGAAACGGCCGGCCACGTGTTTTCTGTAGTGAACTGAAGAAAATCGCTCCACACCCAGTTTGGCACCTGTCGTCCAATAGAAACCGGAACCAGGTTATTCCACTGCTGATAAAACTCTTCGCCTGGTTCAACGCGCTTTACCTCACCCATGCGTTGACTGGCACCGCCCTGCTGAAAGAGCAGCGCTGTATGGCCAGAGTTAATCACACGAACAGATTGGCGTACCACCGCACACGACCAGCCCAGCCAGAACGTCGACAGGTAAAACTTCCCGTGCAGCGGGTGCGTGCTGGCGAAATTGCAAAACGTCATTCGAACGTCCAGCGTATCGCCAACGCGAAGATCGTCAATGGTCAGAGCAACCGTCTTGCGCCCGGTAATGACGTGACTTTCAAGGGCCGTCTCGCGCTGATACACCGCAATATTCTCGTGATCCAGCGCGTCGATGCGCCGACCATCGCGGATAATTTCAACGCTGTGAAAAAACACGCGCTGATGCTTTTCGTTAAGCTCGGAGACCACCAGCGACGCATCTTCCAGTCGCGAGGCGTCATTGATTTTTTGCACCGTGCGCGTATACGAAAACGTGCGCTCGCGATCAATGTAGTCCTGATAATCGGTTAGCAGATAGTAAAACGGTGCAGACGTATCGTGCTCATAGCCGTAGTCGACGTCATGCTGCTTAACCCATTGCGGGGCCAGCTCAACGGCGTACAGGTTTTCAATGGGTGCTTTCACGTATATTTCCTGGCTTCAGCGGCAAATCAGGCTTTTCTGACAAACTCGGACTTGAGCTTCATGGCCCCGATACCACTGATCTTGCAATCGATATCATGGTCCCCGTCGACCAGGCGAATATTCTTGACCCTGGTCCCTACCTTGACTACAAGCGAACTCCCTTTGACTTTGAGGTCTTTGATAACCGACACCGTATCGCCGTCGACGAGTTTCTGACCATTGGCGTCGGTGACCACCCGCTCATCGCCCGCAGGACCGTCGGTTGCCGCGGCCACCGTGTCCGGATTCCACTCGTGGGCGCATTCCGGGCAGACCAGCAGCGCCTGGTCAGCGTAGGTAAAACCGGACCCGCATTGCGGGCAGTTGGGCAGATCGGCCATTGAACACCAGTTGGATTGCTTGATTTTGGGCGCCAGTATACGGCGAAACGTCATCGGCGTGGCGGCTCTTTGCGGGCCCTGCCGATCGGCCGGACAGGGGCTGCCTGCAGACAATCGGCGCTTGTCATAACCCGGCGCCGTGATTTCGTCACCCTCGCCCCCGCCAAACGGTCCCGAAGTTCGCGCCAGACCGCCTTCCCGATCTTATGCTGTCGACGGCCTTGCGCTATACTTTGCGCCCCATTCAGGTGCGTGACGATCAGGCTATGGCAACTTTTAATACCACGATCAATGAAGACCTCGACATGCTGCGAGAGGCCGTCCGTCGTTTTTCCGACGCCGAACTGGCGCCGGTGGCCGCTCAAATCGATCAGGACAATGCGTTCGATCCGGCGCTGTGGCAGCAGATGGGCGATCAAGGTCTGCTGGGCATGACCGTACCGGACGAATACGGCGGCAGCGGCATGGGCTATCTGGCGCATGTGGTGGCTATGGAAGAAATTTCGCGCGGCTCTGCATCGGTAGGCCTGTCGTATGGTGCCCACTCCAATCTGTGCATGAATAATTTGTACCTGAATGGAAACGAGGAACAGCGACACAAGTACCTGCCCAAACTCTGTAGCGGAGAATGGATAGGGGCACTGGCCATGTCGGAGCCCGGCGCAGGCTCTGACGTGGTGGGTTCAATGACCTGCAAAGCCGTTGAACAAGACGACTGTTTCGTTGCCAACGGCTCCAAGATGTGGATCACCAACGGTCCCGACGCCGACGTTTTGATTGTTTATATGCGAACCAGGGAAAACGACACGGGTTCTCGCAGCATTAGCGCCTTTATCGTTGAAAAAGACATGCCGGGATTCAGCACCGCACAGAAACTCGACAAGATCGGTATGCGCGGTTCGAACACCTGCGAGCTGGTCTTCGACAACTGCAAAATCCCCAAAGAAAATCTGCTGGGCGAATTGCACGGAGGCGTGTACCTGTTAATGCGCGGGCTTGATTCCGAGCGGCTGGTACTGTCCGGCGGCCCGATCGGAATCATGCAGGCCTGTATGGATCTGGTTTTGAGCTACGTTCACGAGCGCAAGCAATTTGGCAAGGCCATCGGTGAGTTTGGCATCATGCAGGCCAAGATCGCCGACATGTATACCCTGCTTCAGGCCAGCCGCGCGTTTACCTACCGAACAGCAGAGCTGTTCGACGCCGGGGTTCCGACCCGTCAGGACGCGGCGGCGTCGCTGCTGATGTCCTCGGAAAGCGGCGTCAAGCTCGCTCTGGAGACGATCCAGACTCTCGGCGGGAATGGCTACATTAATGAGTACCCGGCCGGGCGACTGCTGCGGGACGCGAAACTCTATGATATTGGTGCCGGTACCAACGAAATACGGCGCATGCTGATTGGCCGCGAGTTGTTTCGGGCAGCGGGCTAAGGCACCTACAGAATATGAAACAAGGCGCCACGGCCAGGGCCGCGGTACTTTAGCATTTGGAAAACAATCGTCGGGCGCAGACCACGCCTGACTCACTAGATTAAGGCGGAATTACTATGAGCTCGGATCCGATTGTCATTGTTGGCGCAAAACGCACCGCGATTGGTGCTTTTCAGGGGGCGTTGTCAGGAGCCACGGCGGTTCAGCTTGGCGCAGCCGCCAATCGGGCAGCACTCGCCCAGGCCGGCGTCGATGCCGCAGAGGTCAGCGAAGTGCTGACCGGCTGCGTACTGCCTGCCGGCATCGGGCAGGCGCCCGCACGGCAGGCCGCTCTGGCCGCCGACATTCCAACGGGCGTCCCCTGCACCACGGTGAATAAGGTGTGTGGGTCCGGCATGAAGACCGTGATGATGGGACACAATGCGCTCGCGGCCGGAGCCGCCGAGATTGTCGTTGCCGGTGGTCTCGAGTCCATGAGTAACGCGCCTTACCTGCTGCCCAAGGCACGCAGCGGTTATCGCATGGGGCATCAGCAAACGCTGGATCACATGTTCTACGACGGACTGCAAAACCCCTACGACGGAAACATGATGGGACACTTCGCCGAAGCCACCTGCGATCGGTACGGCTTTACGCGCGAACAACAGGATCAGTTTTCCATTGAATCGGTAGAACAGGCGCTGGCGGCGATCAAGTCAGGTCACTTCAAGGATGAAATCACACCCGTCACGTTTTCGGTTCGACGCAAAGAGGTCACGGTTGACCAGGACGAAGAACCGTTCAACTGCGATATCGCGAAAATTCCGACCATGCGCCCGGCCTTTCGTCGCGACGGCGGCACGGTAACGGCCGCCAGCTCGTCATCAATATCAGATGGCGCCGCTTCGCTCGTGCTGATGCGCGCAAGCACTGCCGCCGACCGTGGTCTCGAAGTACTGGCCACGATCCGGGGCGCGACCGGCTTTGCCCACGAACCGGAATGGTTTACCACGGCGCCGTCGACGGCAATCAGCAAGCTGCATGAGCAGCTGGACTGGAGCCCTGATTCTGTGGATCTGTACGAAATCAACGAAGCGTTCGCCTGCGTCACGATGTCGGCCATGCACGACGTTGGCATTTCCCGGGACAAGGTTAACGTGAACGGCGGTGCCTGCGCCCTCGGCCATCCGATTGGCGCCACCGGTGCCCGACTGCTCGTCACGCTGATCTACGCTCTGCGTAATCGTGGCCTGAGCCGCGGCGTTGCCTCTTTGTGTATCGGCGGCGGTGAAGCGCTGGCGGTGGGTATCGAAGTCTGAGCTGTCAGCGACACGCGAATCATCAGACCTTCGACATACGACTGACTGTTTTTAATCCGGGTTAAGGAAATCATCATGATTGTTGAAAGCGCATGCGCCATTATCAGCGGCGGAGCCTCGGGCCTGGGCTACGCGGTTGCCGAGCACGTCGTTAACGCAGGCGGCAAAGTTACGCTGCTGGACATCAACGAAGACGCTGGCCAGACCGCTGCAGGCGCCCTTGGCACAGCCGCCACTTTCATACGCACCGATGTCAGTGACGAAGAGAGCGTAGTAGCCGCCGTCAAAGGAGGCGTCGATCACATGGGCGCCGTCACCCTGTCAGTCAGCTGCGCCGGCATTATTGGCGCCGCCATGGCGCTGGGTAAAAAAGGCCCGATGCCGGGTGCCAAATTCGAACAGGTGCTCAAAGTTAATCTGCTGGGCTCATTCCTGCTGGCCCGAACGGCGGCCGAAGCGATGCTGGACAACCCCCCGACCGAGAACGGGGAGCGCGGCCTGATCGTCAATACCGCGTCTGTCGCAGCCTATGAGGGACAAATAGGTCAGTCGGCGTATTCGGCGTCGAAAGGCGGCATTGTGGGCATGACGCTACCGCTCGCACGCGAATTTGCCCGACATGGCATTCGCGTGATGACCGTAGCGCCGGGAATCTTCATGACCCCTATGATGGAAGGCCTGCCGGAACACGTGCAGGATTCGCTGGCCGCACAGGTCCCGTTTCCAAGCCGACTGGGCAAACCCGCAGAGTTTGCGCAGCTGGTCGCCAGTATTTATGGCAATCCGATGCTGAATGGCGAAACAATTCGCCTGGATGGCGCCATTCGGATGCAACCAAAGTAGGTGTTCACGCGTCTATGTCTAGTTAGAAGGTGCCCAAATCACACCCGCTTTACCGTGATCAAGTAACCTGAGGACCTGTCGGACTGCGGTTCGACCCCAATCCAGCCGCTGGCGCAATGCCGGGTTTACCCCGCCATTGGCCCGGCCCCTTGCCACACCCGTTGGAGGATTCAACCATGCGAGCTGTTGTTCTTTTATTTCTGACCGGCCTGATCAGCGCCTGCGCTACAGCGCCCACCGCTGCCCCGCCGGCTGACAACTCCGCGAGTGCCAAACAGTCCCCGCTGACGCTGCCGATCCACTACACCACGCTCGACAACGGTCTCAAGGTGGTGGTCTCCGAAGATGCGTCGGTACCCACAGCAACTGTGGCGGTTTACTACAACATCGGGTTCCGCATCGAGCCGCGCGATCGCACCGGATTTGCTCACCTGTTCGAACACATGATGTTCCAGGGGTCGGAAAATCTCGGAAAAATGGAATTCGTTAATCTGGTTCAGAGCAACGGCGGAGTGCTAAACGGTTCTACCCGGTTCGATTTCACGAACTACTACCAGGTCGTACCGGCCAATAAGGTCGAAACCATGCTGTGGGCCGAAGCCGATCGCATGAAAGGTCTTGCGATAACGCAGGAAAACCTGACTAACCAGCAAGGTGTCGTAAAAAACGAGGTCAAGGTTAACGTGCTGAATCAGCCGTACGGCGGCTTTCCCTGGCTGGACGTACCTGCCTACGCGAACGAAAACTGGTACAACAATCACAACTTCTACGGCGACCTTGAAGACCTGGACGCCGCCACGCTCGAAGACGTGCAGGATTTTTTTGAAACCTACTACGCGCCAAACAATGCCGTGCTCGTGGTCGTTGGCGACGTCGACACCGATGAGGTCATGACGATGATCGAGCGCCATTTCGGTGATATCGAAGCTTCCGTATTACCCCCTCCTGTAGATATTTCCGAGCCGCGCCAGGAAAAGGAAAAGCGCGTCAGCAAGGTGTATCCAAAAGCACCGCAACCGGCACTTGCCGTGTCGTATCACATGCCGGAGCGCAACTCCCCTGAATACTATGCAATGGGCATCATCACGCAGCTGTTGCTGTCCGGAAAAGACAGCCTCTTTTACAAAAAGCTGGTCAAGGAAGCCGGCATTACGTCGTCGGTTGACGGCGGCATTAACCTGATTGGCAATATGTACAACTACAACGGCCCGATGAACTGGCACATGTCATTGATTCACGACCCGAAGGTCAGTGCCGATGACATCATGGTTATGATCGACGACGTGATCGAAGGCCTGCGCACACAAAAAGTGTCCCGCGACGACATTGAGCTGGCGCGGATCAAGATGCGCTCCGGGTTCTACGGCATGCTGGGCAGTTCCACCAAATTTGGTGTGGCCGATCTGCTCGCCTGCTTTGCGTTGTTCGATGACGATCCGGGTCGGATTAACCGACTTGAACAAGAGTTTTCTGCGGTCACTCCGGAACTGATTCTGAGCACGGCCCGGGAATATCTCAGACCCGGAAACCGGCTGGTACTGGAAGTCACTAACGGCAACGCACAGGCTTCGACAGGAGACGCACAATGAAATCACTCATCGCAGGCATTGTACTGGCAGTCAGTTTTGCCGTCCCATCGGCCCAAGCTCGCGAATTACCTCCTGAAGGTGGTCCGGCGCGCGACTTTAATCTTCCGGCCATTGAACGACTGACGCTCGAAAACGGCCTCAGCGTTACGCTGGTGCCGTTTGGCAAAATCCCGAAAGCAGTCGTTCGGGTCGATGTACGAACCGGAAACCTGAACGAAGGTGACAACGTCTGGCTCTCCGACCTGACCACGGAGTTAATGAAGGAAGGCACCGAGCTCCGTTCCTCAGAGCTCATCGCACGCCAAACCGCGAGAATGGGTGGCGAACTGTCGATATCTACCGGCCTCGATCAAACTTTTATCGGTTTGTCGGTCCTGTCGGAATTTACGGTCGACGCCATTGGCCTTACCGCGGAAGCTCTGCGGCAGCCCGCCTTTCCGGCCAGCGAATTTGAACGCATCAGGGCCAGTCTTCAGCGCAATCGCACGCTGACCCTCAGCCAGCCCCAGGCGATCGCCTCGTCTGCCTTTATTGATCTGATCTATCCCGAACATCCCTACGGACGCGCCTACCCCAGTGAAGAACAGCTCGCCAGCTATACGCTCGAGCAGGTCAGGGACTACTATCGCAACAACTTTGGCGCCCAACGCAGTCATGTCATGGTAGCCGGGCAGTTCGACCGCGACGACGTGCTGACCGCCATTCGGCGCGAGTTTGGCGACTGGCAGCGCGGACCCGCCGTACTGACCTTGCCCCCGAACATTCAAAGCGGTCTGCGCCTCAAGCTCATAGATCGCCCGGGCGCTCCGCAATCTACGGTCATTATTGGGCTCCCTGTCATTGACGTATCGTCACCTGACTACCAGGCGCTGGCACAAATGCAAACCCTGCTGGGAGGCTACTTTTCATCGCGAATTACCGCCAATCTTCGCGAAGACAAGGGGTACACCTACTCTCCGAGAAGCCGGCTGAGCTCCAATTTCCGCACGGCCTATTGGAGACAGTCTGCCGACATCACCAGCGAGCACACCGGCGATGCCATCAACGAAATATTCGACGAAATTGAGCGTATTCGTAACGAGCCACCAACCACAGCCGAAGTCCAGCGCACCCAGAACTACCAAACGGGTACGTTTGTGCTCTCTCACGCAACACCGGCGGGTCTTCTGGGACGGATTTCCTTTATGAATTTGCACGATTTACCCGAGGATTATCTCGATGGATACCTGTCGCACATCAACAGCATCTCGCCGCGGCAGCATCAGGAAATGGCGCAAAAACATCTGCTTACGGACCAAATGACGGTCGTTATCGTGGGCGACCTGGAAACAGTGATTCCCCAGCTCGAAAACGTTCCCAAGCTTAGAGACGCCACGCGCCTGTAGAAACCCGTCACGCAGAGTTGCCTCTGTCATCCGCCTCTCTATAATGAGTCGGTCTGCAATGGCGCAGTACAGCATTTGCCCCCGCTGACCGGGCGGCGGCCGCAAGAGGTGTGTGAACGTGGTTGAACGAGATGTGATGGAGTACGACCTGGTGGTCGTGGGCGCAGGACCTGCGGGACTTGCCACGGCAATTCGCTACAAGCAGCTGAATCCGGACGCCACGGTGTGCATTCTCGAGAAAGCGTCGGAAATTGGCGCCCAGATCCTGTCTGGCGCGGTCATGGAGCCAGACGTGCTTGATGCCCTGCTGCCCGAGTGGCGCGACAACAAGCCGGCCATCTGCGTCGAAGCCAAGAAAGACCGGTTTGCCTATCTGACCAAGACAAAGTCATTTACTCTGCCCACCCCGCCCCAGCAAAAGAACCACGGCAACTTTATTGTCTCCTTGGGTTCGCTGTGTAACTGGATGGGCACCAAAGCCGAAGAACTTGAAATCGATGTGTTCCCCGGATTTTCCGGCGCCGAGGCACTGTTCAACGAGCACGGCGATGTCATGGGCGTACGCTGCGGTGATATGGGTGTGGCCAAAGATGGCTCGCAGGGCCCGGGTTACGCGCCCGGCGTCGATATCCATGCGACCTTCACGGTACTGAGCGAAGGCTGCCGCGGCAGTATTTCAAAACAGCTTATCAATAAGTTCTCTCTGGACGCCGGCAAGTCGCCGCAAACCTATGGTCTCGGATTCAAAGAGCTTTGGCAGCTGCCGGAAGGCAGGACCGAAGCCGGAACCATACAGCACACCATAGGCTGGCCGCTGAACTCAACAACCTACGGTGGAAGCTTTCTGTACCAGCTTGATCAGGACCGCGTTTATATTGGATTTGTCAGCGGTCTTGACTATGCCGACCCGGATTTCAGTCCGTTCGAGGCCTTTCAACAGTTCAAACACCACCCCCAGATCAAAGCACTACTCGACGGTGGAGAAATTTTGTCGTCCGGGGCTCGTGCCATTATCGAAGGCGGTCTCCAGTCGCTGCCCAAACTTGATATGCCGGGTGCTCTGCTGGTTGGGGATTCAGCCGGCACCATCAACGTGGTTAAAATCAAAGGCATCCATATGGCGATGGGATCCGGCGTGCTGGCGGCCGAACACCTGACAGAAGCGAAAACCACGGCCGGGTTTGATGAACGCTGGCGCAGCTCGCCAATGAATGGCGAGCTTCACAAAGTACGTAATATTCGCCCAGGCTTTGCCAAAGGCCTCTGGCGCGGACTGGTAACCGCGGCGATTGAAACCGTGACGTTTGGCAAACTGCCGCGCACGCTGGCCAATCATTCAGACCATGACTCATTGAACAAACTGGGTGACGGCCAGTCACCGGACTATGGGTGGGGCGACCGCAGCCTGCCGCCACGCGACCGTCTGGCATCGGTATACTTTGCATCAAACGAACATGATGAAGATCAGCCCATCCATCTGAAAGTTGCCGACACAAACCTGTGTGTTACCAAGTGTGCCGAAGAATACGGTAACCCGTGCACCCGATTCTGCCCTGCCGGTGTTTACGAAATCGTTGAAGAAAACGATGGCAAACGGCTGCAAATCAATTCGGCCAACTGCGTTCATTGCAAGGCCTGTGACATCAAGGACCCCTATCAGCAGATTACCTGGACCACCCCTGAAGGCGGTTCCGGACCCAACTATCAGAACCTTTAGGGACAGCAACCAGATTCGAATACTGAGCAGCGAGCTGCCACCTACACCAACCAGTTTTATTGGAGAACAGCATGAAAATTATTGCCTGCGTCAAACGGGTAATTGACTACAACGTTCGCGTTCAAATAAATCGCGAAGGCGATGGCGTGGTCACTGACGGCGTCAAGATGAGCATGAACCCTTTCGATGAAATCGCGATTGAAGAAGGGCTACGTCTCAAAGAAAAAGGCGTGGCTGATGAACTTATTGCTGTCAGTATCGGCGGCACTGAGTCCCAGCAACAGCTGCGAACGGCGCTGGCAATGGGAGCCGACCGTGCGATTCTGATCGAGAACACCGAGCCGCTGGTACCGCTGGGCGCGGCCAAACTGCTGCTCAAACTGGTTGAACAGGAAGAGCCGGGGCTTGTCATTCTCGGCAAGCAGGCGATTGACGATGACCGTAACCAGACCGGTCAAATGCTGGCGGCTCTGTGGGATCGACCACAGGCGACCTTTGCCTCAGAGCTAACGATTGACGGAAACACGGCCACGGTCACCCGTGAAGTCGACTCCGGCATGGAAACCATCGAGGTAGATCTGCCCGCAGTGGTAACGACAGACCTTCGTCTCAATGAACCACGGTTTGTCAAAATGCCCGACATTATGAAAGCGAAGAAAAAACCTCTCGACGTTGTCGCCGCCGACAGCCTCGGCGCAGACCGCGCGCCGGCCGTCGCTACGAGCGACTACTCGCCTCCTCCAACGCGCGAAGCCGGCGTTATAGTCGAGTCAGTCGAAGAACTGGTCAATGCACTGAAAGCACGAGGATTGGTTTAATGAGCACAGTATTGGTAATTGCTGAACACGACGGCAGCACACTTAATCAGTCAACGGCGCGCGCACTGACCGGCGTCGCCCCGCTCGGAAGCGCCGACATCGCCGTGTTTGCCGCATCCGGCGCCGACATCTGCGCGCAGGCTGCAGCATTGGCGGGCGTTGGTAAAGTACTTCAGGTCGACCATGAAGCGAACGCCAGTCAACTGGCGGCCGTTCTCGCACCACAGATTACTGAGCTGGCCGCCTCATACGACGTCGTTGCCTTGCCATCGACAACGTTTGGTAAAGACCTCGCGCCCCGAGTCGCGGCGCTAATGAATGTGCACCAGGTCAGCGACGTGATGGAAGTGATCGACGCCAGGAACTTCACGCGCCCGATATACGCGGGCAACGTTATTATCAAAGAAAGCACCGAGAGCTACGACAAAGCCGTGGTCACCATTCGCGCCGCGTCATTTCAGGCCGCTGCAAGCGGTGACGCCGCAGCGCCCATTGAGACGACCTCACTCAGCGCGTCCCTTCCAACCCACACGCGCTTCAAGTCACTTGAAGCGCAAAAATCCGAGCGCCCGGATCTGCAGAGCGCGGCATGGGTTGTGTCGGGTGGTCGCGGAGTCGGTTCCGAAGAACAGTTCAGCGTGATTTACGAACTGGCGGACAAACTCGGCGCAGGTTGCGGTGCGTCCCGTGCAGCCGTCGATGCCGGATACTGCCCCAACGACATGCAGGTAGGCCAAACCGGCAAGATCATCGCACCCGATGTGTACTTCGCCTTCGGTATCTCGGGTGCCATTCAACACATTACGGGAATCAAAGACGCGGGTACGATTGTCGCCGTCAATAAAGATTCGGAAGCACCCATTTTTGAGGTGGCGGACATCGGTATCGTGGGCGACCTGTTTGAAATCGCGCCACAGCTTGGTGAAGCGCTTCAGAAGTAAGCGGTGTTCTTTACTACGACTCTCAAGGGCGGCTGCACATTCTGTGCGGCCGCTTTTGCATCCGCCGTTTGCACGAAACCCGATCGGGCACCTGCACCGGTGACTGTTTTCTTTAACTTTGAAGCGTCATTGTGAGTATTCCGGCCCGCTATCAGCAGGACCTGATGCTGAATCAATGGACCGCTGACGACGCTCAGCGACGTGCCGTCGTAGCCCTGGATGGTTTACGCGATCAGCTGCTGAGTCTGCACAACAAAAACACGCGCCGCTCCGTATGGACCAGCCTGCTGGGTCGACGACCTGAGAAACAGATCGTGCGCGGGCTTTATCTATGGGGAGGCGTGGGCCGCGGCAAAACGTACCTTATGGATTTGTTCTATTCCGAACTCGGTGACCTGCCTCGGCGGAGGCAGCATTTTCATCGATTTATGCTCGATGTGCACGCTCAACTTCGCACCCTCAAAGATATCGACGATCCGTTGATGCATGTGGCCCGGAACATAAACCAGTCCGCCAAAGTCATTTGTTTCGATGAATTCTTCGTTTCTGACATTGCTGACGCCATGATACTCGGCCGCCTGTTCGAACATCTTTTCAAACTCGGTACGGTGCTGGTAGCTACCTCAAACGTAGCGCCGGACGATTTGTACAGGGATGGACTGCAGCGAAGTCGCTTCCTGCCCGCCATTGAAACCCTCAAAGCGCATACCGATGTGCTACAGGTTGACGGCGGTGAAGATTATCGGCTTAGAGTGCTAAAACGCGCAGACACTTATTTGTCACCACACTCGAAAGAAACGCTCGGAAAGCTCGCCATCTATTTTGATCGACTGGCCTCCGACAGCGGCAGCTCAGACACCACTATGGAGATTGAAGGACGTGACATTGACGTCGTGCGGCGCGCTCAGGGCATCGTCTGGTTTACGTTCGACGCTATCTGCAATGGTCCTCGAGGTGCCGCAGACTACATCGAGATAGCGCGGACGTTTCAAACCGTCTTGATCTCCGATATCCCGGTGCTTGACCGCACGGGCGACGATCAGGCGCGTCGGTTCATTACTCTTGTGGACGAGTTTTATGACCGACGGGTTAAGCTCATGCTATCGGCTCACGTAGCGCTTGACGCACTTTATCAAGGGAGTCGTCTTTCGTTTGAATTTGAGCGCACGCGCAGCCGATTGATCGAGATGCAGGGAGACGACTATCTCGCCCAGCCACACATTCCCTGAAAGTGCACAGCTCGTTGCCTTGCACACGACAGAGGGCACAACCTGCCGCGCAACACGCCCTGACGCCTACGATGCCGGTCTGTGCTACCACTTTCTTGCGAGCCAGCTTTCCTTTGCCGGTGTTTGAAGAAAATACTGGAAAAACCCGGTTTGGCGTACATAGCCCTCACTTTCATATAACGCCTGACCGATGTGATTGGTCTCCTGCGTTTCCAGCTTGATACCCGCGTAACCACAATCACGGGCGTAGTCTCGCGCGGCGCGCATCAACGCTCGGCCAATGCCCTTTTGCCGCAGCTCGGGCAACACATACAAATCGTTGAGTAACAGAATGCGTGTCCCTGATACCGACGAAAATGACTGAAATAGCTGAGTAAAGCCCGCTGCCTGCCCGCCATGCTCAGGGTGATTGACCTGCGCCAGCAAAAAGCGCGTATCCTGAACAGCAAGGCGTTCCGTAACAAACGTTTCGGCCAGCGACAGATCGGATTCCTTTCCGTAGAACTGGCGATAGCGGTCGAACAGGGCAATCAGTGCGTCAGCGTGCTCGGGTTGTGCGGGGAATATTTGCATGAGATCCAGCCATAGACGTTTCGACCCGGTCAAGATACCAAAGGAACAATTGGTGACCAACTGGCACATAAACTGTTGAATAGTTGACGTGACTGGGTAAGTATATGAAGACAACAGCTGTGCCAATACGCCATAACTTCATTCACACAGGACCAAAATGACCACCGATACCCAAGTACAGAAACTGATCACCCTGGAGAATTTTGTGCCTTATCGGCTGGCCACACTGTCTCACCAGATCAGTTCCGCTATTGCGGACGCTTATGCGGCGCGTTTTGATCTGAATATTCCTCAGTGGCGAATCTTCTGTATTCTCGCCCAGCACCCGGGTTTGTCGGCCAGGGAAGTCGCCGAACAAACCGCTATGGACAAAGTGGCGGTGAGCCGCGCGGTAAATCAGCTACTTGAGCGAGAGCTCATTAGCCGAAGCTTTGACGCCGGCGACCGTCGCAAATCCATTCTCAACCTCAGTAATTCCGGCACCGATGTGTACAATCAGGTGGCGCCCTACGCGCTGGACTATGAACGTCGACTGCTTTCCGGCATGAGCGAAGAAGACGTTGCCAGTTTCTACCGAATTGCGGGTGCACTGAGCGAAGCGGCCAAAAAGATCGCCCGCGAGGAAGCCGCCGACCGGCGCTAACTAACCGCGTTATTAAGCCTGATCCGATTCGTCGACAGGCTTGCGCTGATAGGGCAGCAGATGAACCAGCAGCCCACCAATAGCCGCTACGAGTGCACCGCCCACAAGCAACGGCCACTGTTCGTTAAAGGCAACCAGAGTCTGTCCATTCCAGGTCATGGCTCCGGTACGCAGCTTTTCCGACAGGAAACTCAGGAAAAAAAGCCCCCCGGCGATCAGCATCAAAAAGCCAAACACTTTGCCCAGCAGATTGACAATGAGCCAGTAGAAACGCTCTATTTCAGCGCCGCGATCAGCACTCACTAATCCATCTCCGTGCGTACATCGATCAACTCCGGAAACAGCGTTATGTCGAGCACACGTTTCAGGAAGTTGACGCCTGAAGACCCACCGGTTCCGCGCTTGAAGCCGATGACCCGGGCCACCGTGCGCATATGGCGAAATCGCCAAAGCTGCAAATTCTCTTCGATGTCGATCAGCTTTTCGCACATATCGTACGAGTCCCAGTAGGTACGCGGATCCGAATAGACCGTTTTGATAACACTCAGCACGCCTTTGTGCGCTTCGTACGGCCTGGTCCAGTCCCGGTCGACGATCTCAGCCGGTATAGGATGTCCTTTGCGAGCCAGCAGGCGCAAGAACTCATCGTACAGGCTCGGCTGACGCAGTATTTCCTGCAAACGGCCGCCCGCTTCCGTGTCAGGACCACCGTGCAATTTAATGAACCGCTCGTTTTTGTTGCCCAGACGAAATTCAAGTTCCCGATACTGCGCAGACTGGAATCCGGAGGCATTGCCAAAGACACCGCGAAACTGGACGTACTCGCTCGGCGTCAAAGTCTCAAGTACGGCCCATTGATTCGACATTTGACGTTGAATGGTTTTAACCCGGGCCAGAATCTTGAAGCAGGGCTCAATCTGATCCTGCTGCAGATAACCGATAGCGGCCGTCAATTCATGCAATATCAGCTTGAGCCACAGCTCCGAAGTCTGGTGCTGAATGATAAACAGCATTTCGTCATGATGAGGCGGATCGCTGTGCCGATCCTGAGCATCAAGAATCTTGTCGAGGCGAAGATATTCGCTGTAAGTGACCCCCTCAACAGGGTCCATACTGGGTTCTTTGCTATCCGTTTCGGGCGAGTCCACGATGGCACTCCGACGTTGTAATTAATGCGCGCCAGTGTACCAGCACAGAGCATGAAACAGGACCTGTGCATAACCGATAACCCAACGTCGTCGCCGACTATGACGCGCTGCGACACGCAAATAAACTCGGTGCGTGAGCCCCTGATTCGGCTATACTTTCGCTAAAGTTACAAGCGGAACCAAGACCGATGACCCACGTAACCCGAGAACTCAGATCAGTCGCCTGAAAGGCGAAGCCCCTTCTTTGACAACCCACTACACATACGCAGGGCACCAGCATGCAAAGACGTAGCAGCGATTCAAAACAACGCTTGATTGACAGCCTGGCCAACCATGGCAAAACCTCCAGACCGGCCGGCATCAAAATCGATTACAGCACCTACCTGCGGCAGTACTACCGCTCGGTAACCGCCGAAGACCTTCAGACCCGCACTCAGGAGCAGCTCGAAAGCGTTGCGCATATGCATCTGAAAATGGCGCGTAAACGCGAGCCCGGCGAAATTCTGATTGCGCTGACCAACCCGGACGACAACGATCTGATGTTGCCCGCCGACCGCACCATACTGCAGACGGCCTGTGCCGACATGTCATTTGTGATCGATACCATATCCATGGTTATCAACGGTATGGGCCTTGGCATCTATCAGATCTTCCACCCGATTCTTCGTGTGCAAAGAACCAACGCCCACATCATCAAACACATTTTTGCCGAAGACGAAACGGCGGCGAAGCTGCAGTCGGAATCGTTTGCTCATTTTGAATTTGACCGCGTAGGTGATCCGGACAGGCTCAAGGAACTGGAAAAACGGCTGAGAAACGCGCTCTCTGATGCTGAAGCCTGTACACGGGACTGGCAGGCGATGCGCAAGAAAGCCGTGGCTATTGCCGAAGAACTGCGCGGCGCCACGAGCCCGGTCAGGGAAAAAGACCGCCTTGAAACCGCCGCCCTTCTTGACTGGATGGCCGATGATCATTTTACGTTTCTTGGCTTCAGGGAATACACCGTTAATCCGGATGAAGAAGCTCCGATACTCCGGCCGGTTCCACGTTCCGGTCTCGGTATTCTGCGGCGTCAGCGTACCCGCCCCTCGCCCATTGATAACCCGAAAATTCGGGCGGCGATCACGCGCCAGATTAATTCCCGCAGGCCGCTGATCATTACCAAGGCAAATCAGCGCTCAACGGTGCATCGCTCCGTACACATGGACTACATTGGCGTTAAACGGTTCGACAAGAACGGCAAGGCCACTCGTGAACAGCGCTTTCTGGGTCTGTTCACCTCTGCCGCTTACAACCTCAATCCACGTGACATTCCGTATCTGCGACGCAGAGTCGACAAAGTCGTGCGCAGCTTTAATCTGCCACCGCACAGCCACGGCGCGAAGGCGCTGATGCACATATTGGAATCGTTTCCGCGCGACGAACTTTTCCAAAGCAGCGTCGAAGACCTCAAACGAATCAGCGAAGGCGTGCTGGGCCTGCAGGAACGGCAGCGCGTCAAGATGTTCATACGCCGCGACCCCTATCGCCGCTTCATTGCGTGCATGATTTACGTTCCAAAAGAAAAATACAATACGATCGTTCGCGGCAAGATTGAAGCCATTCTGCTCGACGGTTTTGAAGGCACGGCCATTGACTCGAAAGTGCTTATTACCGAATCCGTACTGGCGCGACTGCAGTGCCGGGTAACCACGCCGCCTACACGTACCCGACGCGCCAATCTCGCTGCCATTGAAACCGCCATCGCCGACGCCGTACAAACGTGGCGCGGAAAACTGCGCGAAGAATTGATCGGCAGACTCGGGTCCGCTCGCGGTGCCGTACTGTTTGATCTGTACGGCTCGTGTTTTTCAGCTGCCTACGAAGATGACTTCTCACCGTACGAAGCAACGTTTGACGTTGAGCGTATTGCCAAGATTCATGAGGGCGAAGATATACAAATGGCGCTGTATCGCCCACCTTCGTTCGGTGAAAACCACCTGCGCTTTAAAGTATTTCAAAAAGACCGTCCGATACCAATTTCGGATGTACTGCCCATGCTCGAAAACATGGGCATGCGCGTCATCAGCGAGCGCCCGTACAGCTGTCGCTTCGACAATTCCGTCATGTACGTGCAGGAATTCGAGATGAGCCCCCAGAGCGACAGGACAATTAATCCGGTCGAAATCGGGCAGCGTTTCCAGGACACGTTTGAGCAGACCTGGCGTGGTAACAGCGAAAGCGACGGCTTCAACACGCTGGTCGTCACCGCCGGCCTGACCTGGCGCGAAGCCACGCTGTTGAGAGCCTACTGTCGTTACCTGGTACAAACCGGCCTGCCGTTCAGCCAGCCGTACATGGAAGAAGTGTTCGGCAGCAATCCTTCGTTCGCCCGTGGCTGGATGGAAGTGTTTGAACTCAAGTTCGATCCGGACATCTCCACCAAGAACAGAGCCGGTGCCGTTGAACGCAAACTGAGAAGCCTGCGTCGCTCTATCAACTCGGTAGAAAGCGCCGACGAAGACCGGATTTTTCGCAGCTTCCACGCCGCACTGGTAGCCACTCTGCGCACGAATTTCTATCAGCCCGGCGAACACGACAGACCAAAACCTTACGTATCATTCAAGTTCGACCCAGAGAAAATTCCGGGACTACCCAAGCCTCTGCCGATGTACGAGGTGTTCGTTTACTCAGCGCGCATGGAAGGCGTACATTTGCGGGGCGGCAGCATCGCCCGCGGCGGCATCCGCTGGTCCGACCGACGTGAGGACTTCCGCACCGAAATTCTGGGCCTCATGAAAGCACAGGTAGTCAAGAACACGGTCATCGTGCCAACTGGCGCCAAGGGCGGATTCGTTTGCAAACGACTGCCTGCCGGCGAGCGCGACGCCATTCAAAAGGAAGTTATTCACTGCTATAGCACGCTGATCCACGGCCTTCTCGACATCACGGACAACATCGTCAAAGACAAGCTGATTCCGCCAGCGAAGGTGGTTCGCCACGATGACGACGACCCCTATCTCGTCGTGGCGGCCGACAAAGGCACCGCGACTTTTTCCGATATTGCCAATGGCATCGCCCAGGACTATGGCTTCTGGCTGGACGACGCGTTCGCGTCCGGCGGCTCGGTGGGCTACGACCACAAAGGCATGGGCATCACCGCCAAAGGCGCCTGGGAGGCTGTAAAACGGCATTTCCGCGAACTGGGCATTGATACGCAAACCGAAGAATTCACCGTGGCCGGTATCGGCGATATGGGTGGCGATGTGTTCGGCAACGGCATGCTGCGCTCTCGCACCATTCGCTTGCAGGCCGCGTTCAATCATATGCATATCTTTCTTGACCCGGACCCTGAACCGGCCAGGAGCTATGATGAACGCGAGCGGCTGTTTAATCTGCCGAGATCATCCTGGGAAGATTACAACGCCAAACTGATCTCCAAAGGCGGCGGTATTTTTTCACGCCGCAGCAAGACCCTTGCGCTGAGTCCCGAAGTGCGTGAAATGCTCGACATCAAAGGATCGGCCGACCCTTCACCGGACGACGTCATTCGCGCCATCCTGATGATGCGTGTTGACCTGCTCTGGAATGGCGGCATTGGTACCTACGTTAAGGCGAGCACCGAGAGTCACGACGACGCCGGCGACCGCAGCAACAACAAAGTGCGCGTGAACGGAGCCGATTTGCGCTGTCGCGTTATCGGCGAGGGCGGCAACCTGGGATTCACCCAGCGCGGTCGAATCGAATTCGCACTGCAGGACGGCAAGGTCAACACCGACTTCATTGATAACGCCGGCGGCGTGGACTGCTCGGACCGCGAAGTCAACATCAAGATCCTGCTTAACCTGGCCATGACGCGCAAGAAACTGGGGACGAAAGACCGAAACCGGCTACTGGCGCGCATGACACCCGAAGTCGAAACGCTGGTGTTGCGCGACAACTACTTCCAGACTCAGGCCATCAGCACGCTGGAAAGCGAGTCGGTATCCCGAGCCGCAGAACACCTTCAGTTCATTCGCTTGCTGGAGCAAAGCGGCGAACTCGATCGTGAACTTGAATTTCTGCCAACGGACAATGAAATTCTGGAGCGCCAGCAGAATGGTCGCGGCCTGACCCGCCCCGAACTATCCATACTGTTGTCTTACAGCAAGATCAATCTGATCAATCAACTGTCCGAATCCGATGAACTCGACAACGAGTTCGCACGCGAAGACTTGAGCACCTACTTCCCGAAACCTCTGCAGAAGAAATACGCAGAACTCATGAAAGACCACCGTCTGGCGCATGAAATCATTGCCACCCAGACGGCAAACAGCCTGGTTAATCGCATGGGTCCTACGTACGTCATACGCACGCAGGAAGAAACGGGGGCCACGTCAGGTGAAATCGCCCGTGCGTACACGATTGCGCGCGAAACCCTGAACCTGCGCCCAATGTGGCGCAGTGTCGAAGCGCTCGACAACAAGATTCAGGCCCGGGCCCAGTACCGCATGCTGGCGGAAACCTCCCGGCTGCTGCGCAGAGCATCAATCTGGTTGTTACAACGACCGCAGTTTGCCAACGACACCGTGCATGCCATTGGCACCTTTGCGCCGGCGATTGCCAATTTGTCGAAAAACCTGAGCGGCCTGTTGCGAGGTGGAGAACTCAAACAGTTTCGTTCTTCGCGCGAAATCTATCTGAATATGGGCGTGAGCAAGTCACTGGCCCACCAGATGGCAGGAATACGCTATCTGTATTCCGGATACGATATTGCTCAGGCTGCCATCCAGCTCAAGTGTGACGACGAGTTTGTCACCAGCGTCTATTTCCGGCTTACGCGAGGCCTGCGTCTGAGCTGGCTCAGCGAGCAAATCGAGAGCTTGCCTGTTCGAGGCCGCTGGCAGGCGCTTGCCCGGGGTACGCTTCGGGAGAATCTGTACGAAATTCGCCGGGCGGCTACGGTGAGCGCGGTGAACGCCAGCAAGTCTGACGACAGCAAGATTGTCGCGCAGTCCTGGCTTGACGCGCATGAGTCCGCCATTATGCGGGCGCAGCGCGTTGTGTCCGATATGCGGAGCATGGGCTCAATGGACTTCGCCACGCTGTCTGTAGCGGTTCAGGAGATGCGCAAGCTGGTAATTGATTAGGCTGTCCGGGACGATAAATTCGGGTGTACCGATAACATCCGGTCTGCGGGTTTTGTCGGTCTCCCGGCCGGCGGCACTAAAGTCTAAGCTCAATCCGGCCCGTCACGGACAACCACTGTGAGCAACACATCACATTTCAACCCACCGTTTCTGAATAGGTCTTGAAAACGGTTTCGATGTAATGCATTAATCCCTGCATGGACCACAACCCCCACACCGCATCCGACACCTCTGTTGTTGAGGACGACAACGGCGTTGCACACTCCGAATGGCACTATGTCGGTTTCTGGCCAAGAGCGCTGGCAACCGGCGCAGATGCCCTGATGATCGCGGCCATCGTGACGCCGCTCCTGATGGTGATTTATGGGCCCGGGTATTTGTTTGATGACACGCTGGTGCAGGGCACGTGGCACGTCATTCTGGGCGGTGTCGCGCCCGCTCTGGCAGCACTGTGGTTTCTGGCCCGCTTTCAGGCCACGCCGGGGAAGCTAATGATTCACTCTCAGATCGTTGACGAGGACACGGGTGATAAGCCCCGCGTTTACCAGTTTGTGATTCGCTATCTCGCCTTTTCGCTGATTTCGCTCCCCATGCTGGGGCTCGGATGCCTGTGGATTCTGTGGGACAAACGCCGACAGGGCTGGCATGACAAACTGGCGCGAACGGTAGTCTTGCGTCGGGAGGAGTGGGAACACAAAGTCGGGGAATAACACCGACGGGGCGACGCTGCCGGAACGGGCAACTACTGACGGCTATCGATGAACCCGGTCAGTTTTCAAACGCGAAGGAAACGTGCAAGTTTAACGTCGCGTCGTTCCGAAAAGAGGGAAATGGTGCCGGAGAGAAGAATCGAACTCCCAACCTTCGCATTACAAGTGCGCTGCTCTACCAATTGAGCTACTCCGGC
>CAWUKD010000035.1:0-26355 GCA_963922815.1 uncultured Gammaproteobacteria bacterium | reverse complement strand
GGGTATTATCGAAGACGACAGAGAGCTCGATGAACGCGCGGCTTTTGAACTGATCTTCGCACATGGATTCAGCACGGCCGACAGCGTTACGCAATCTGCGGGGCGCGGAGTGGGTATGGATGTTGTCGCCAATGAAGTCAAAGAACTGGGTGGATCCATACAGCTGGATTCAAAGTTCGGACAGCAAACAGAAATCACCATTCGCCTGCCGCTGACTCTTGCGGTCAGTCAGGCGCTGCTGGTGCGATGCGGATCGGAGCGCTTTGCCATTCCGCTGCCTGCGGTGCAGGGCGTGGTCAGGGCTGCCAGCGATGACGTGCTGAACTGCCTGGAAGCCAATATTGACTACACGCACGAGGGTGCCAGCTACAGCGTGCGCAAACTGAGTCCGTATGTCGGTGGTGCAGAGCTGAGTCCCGAGAGTCTCGAAGGGCCATCCATTCCGCTCATCATGGTGCGTGCGGGTGACCAGTCGTGTGCTCTGCTGGTGGACGAGCTGCTGGGTAGCCGCGAAGTCGTGGTCAAATCCGCGGGGCCAATGGTCTCGAGTATTTCCGGCGTTGCCGGCGCAACCATTCTGGGTGACGGCAGCATTGTGGTTATTCTGGACGTGGCGTCGCTGATTCGTAACAGCACTGACCAGCGGGACAACGACGACTTTGTGGTTGCCGAATCCAATGAGGATCTGCGACCCGTGGTGCTGGTGGTTGATGATTCGATTACCGTAAGGCGCGTCACCGAACGCCTGCTTGATCGAAACGGCATGAAGGTGCTGCTGGCCAAAGATGGCGTTGATGCGGTTGCCGTCATGCAGGAACAGGTACCGGATCTTGTTCTGCTCGATATTGAAATGCCGCGAATGGACGGCTATGAAGTGGCTTCGCATATTCGCAATACTGAAGCGCTTCAACATGTGCCGATCTGCATGATCACGTCGCGGGTTGGCGAGAAACATCGTGCCCGGGCATTCGAGCTTGGCGTCGATAAGTATCTGGGCAAGCCTTACCAGGAAAACCAGTTGCTCGATGTCATCCAGCCGCTTTTGGCACGCGCCATCAAGCAGCGTAAATAGGATTTGCCGATGTCGGAAGAAACCACAGAAGTTTATAGCCTGCTGATTCCTCTAGAAGAAAAGCAGCTGCTGATTCCTCGCTCAAACGTGATGGAAGTTGTCAGTCTGACGGAGCTTGAGAACAACCAGGGAAGCATTCCCTGGCTGTTGGGTTCCATGGAGTGGGAAGGCTCCCTTGTGCCGGTAGTCTCGTTCGAAGGTATGTGCGGCGATGACATTTCGCCCACGGCCGGACGCTCCCGCGTGATCCTGTTTCGCTGTTTGACCGGTGCCTTGAGCAGCCGCGCGTTCGGTCTTGTGAGCCAGGGGTTTCCCCAGCTGGTTCGAGTCAGGGAAGACGCGCTCGAACTGGCCTCACGAGACTTTGGCGACAGCCTGCCGATTTTGTGCCAGGTAACCATGGCCAGTCAGTCGCCGCTGATCCCGGACATCGAAAAACTTGAACAGCTGATTGGCGATGCGCTGGCCGTGACCAGCTGACGCCCGACAACAGCCCGACCGATTACGGGCTGGAAGTCGCGTTCGACTTACCAGTCTCCCCACATCATCTGACACGCCGCGACCGCGGTTATGCCGGCCGTTTCGCTGCGCAGAACGCGGGGTCCGCAGGTTACCGAGATGGCGCCCGACGAACGCAGATAGTCGAGCTCGCCCTGTGAAAAACCGCCTTCAGGTCCGATGCAAACCGCCACGTGTCCGGACTCCGGTGCAGCCAGAGAATGGATCGGTTTGGCGTCGGCCCACGGATCCAGTACCAGCACTTCCATCCCGGACCCGGAAAGATCAGACACGGCATCGGTCAGAGCTTGCGGCTCGGCGATGTGAGGTATGACAACCCGTCCGCTTTGTTCGCACGCGGAAATGGCAATTTTTTGCCAGTGGTCGATGCGCTTCGCGAGGCGGTTGTTCGGTATTTTTGCGACCGTACGTTCGGTAAAAACGGGGCAAATGCCAAAGACCCCGAGCTCAGTTGCCTTTTGCACACAAAAGTCCATGCGTTCGCCGCGCAGTACGCTCTGCAGCAGCGTCACTTTCAAGCGGCTTTCGGTGTTGGGAGTGCTCGCGTCTTGCACCCGGAGGTCGACGCGTTTACGACCGATCTGGGTGACCGTCGAGCTGAACTCTTTGCCGCTGCCGTCAAACAGCGTTATCTGATCGTCCGGGCGCACCCGGAGCACGTGGCCGAGGTAGTGCGCCTGAGGCCCTTCGAGAACAACGTCTGAACGTGCTCGCAAGGGTGTTGTTGTATAAACCCGATGCCCGCTCATGGTTCAGCGTGCCATACAGAATTGGTGAATCAGCTTGTTGAGCACGTCGGTCATGGCGGGCAGTGCGCTCAGGGGAAGACGTTCGTCCGGCTGGTGTGCGACATCAATACTGCCGGGGCCTAACACGATCGTGTCCGCGCCAAGGGCCTGATAAAACGGGGCCTCGGTACAGAAATTTACCGAGGTGCTGCTCTCTCCGGTGTGGTGCTCACAGGCCTTTAGCAACACAGAGTCAGAGGCAGTACTCAGTGGGTTGGCCCCTTCAAACAGCGTCTCAAAACGAAGCGTCCACGGGCTCTCGCGAAACTGGCTGCGCAGCGAATCACGCAGTTCGCGCCGGGTCGTATCAACGCGCATTCCCGGCAAAAGCCTTAAGTCAAAATCCAGCGAGCATTCGCCACAGATTCGATTGGGATTATCGCCCCCTTTGATGTGCCCGAAGTTCAGCGTCGGAGTCTTTACGTCGAAGCTGTTGTCGCGATATCGGGATGACAGCTCCTGTCGAAACGATTGCAGGGCACTGATGACCTCATGCATGCCGTCAATGGCATTGATGCCAAGCGCCGGATCACTCGAGTGGCCGCTTTTCCCTTCGACAATAATCCGTTCCATAAGCGTACCCTTGTGCTGGCGGACCGGTCGCATGTCGGTGGGTTCTCCGACAACGCACACAGGCGGCATGGCAATGTTATCCGGATTCAGGAACCTTGCACCGTCCATCGAACTTTCCTCGTCAGCGCTGCCAATGATTACTATGGACCGTGACAGGGACGCCGGGTTGATGTTCGCAACCACGCTTGCGCACAGAGCGAGAAATCCTTTCATGTCGGCACTACCCAGGCCGTACAGGTTTCCATCACGTACGGTGCCTGCAAAAGGATCCACGCTCCAGAGGCTTTCGTTGCAGGGGACGGTGTCGGTATGTCCACACAGGGCCAGTCCGGGAGGGCCGGCGCCAAAAGTCGCCACGATATTGAGGTTGTCTCGCGAGCCCGGCAGCTCCATCAGATTGACCTGTGCGCCAATGCTGTCGAACCAGTTCCCCAGCAGCTCACTGACAGGGCGATTGCTCATGTCGAAGGCCGGATTGACGCAGCTCACCGAGGGCGTCGAAACCAGCTGCTGAATCATATCAACAAGATTGGGTAGCGGGGTCGTGCTCATTCGACCGAGTTTGACCAGAACGCTGCGAAAGAGCAACTCTCGCCGTCTGGTCTGGTCTGGTCTGGTCTGCGTGCGTATTGTCACCGTGTCCTGTCCGTGCGCCTGACCTGTATTCAAGCCATTGGCGGGCTAATGTATGCGAGGGATGTCGCTTTTGATACAGTTTGCTCAACGACCTGCGTACGCTGTTCCGGGACAAACCTTACTATGCTCCACATAAACCCCACCGACGGTTTGATTCGGGAGGCCCGTTTTAATGCGTCTCCCAATTACGATGACCGCCCGCCGTCAATGACGCCGGAGCTGTTGGTCGTGCACAGTATCAGCCTGCCACCGGGGGAGTACGGAGGGGCTTACATCAGGGACTTCTTTCAGAACCGGCTCGACGTGAATGCCCATCCGTATTTCGAGGAGATTCAGAATCTGCGCGTTTCTGCTCACGCGTTGATTAGTCGAAACGGCGAGCTTACCCAGTTTGTGCCGCTGCACCAGCGCGCCTGGCATGCTGGTGAATCAGAGTTTGAAGGACGCACGCGATGCAACGACTTTTCCATCGGAATTGAACTTGAGGGTACGGACGATACGCCATTCAGAACGGTCCAGTACTGGAAGCTCGCGCTTTTGATTCATGCCATGCGTGAAACCTATCCGTCAATGGCGGACTGCCCCGTTGTGGGGCACAGTGATATCGCGCCGGGCCGGAAGACCGATCCTGGTACCGAGTTCGAATGGACTCGCCTGCAGCGCTTGCTGTCGGCGCTGAACGGGCAGCTGGTATAGCGCGTTTTCAGGTTGCTATGACGTCGTGTTTTGCCGTTGCGGATAGCGCCATCGCGAATCGTATCGGGCTTCGTTCCTGTCCTCACCCTTTGAGCCGTCTCCAGATCACCCGTTCGTGGTGGCGAGGCTTGTCTGGCCTGCCGTTTTCGCTATAGTGGCTGTATGAAACTTCTAGCTTTGCTGCTTGGCCTGCTGCTTGAACGCGTATCGACCAATTTGTTTGGTCTGCGCGAAATTCGCTGGCTGGATGGTTATTTCGACCGTGCACTCGGATTGATGGGTGACGGCCAGGGCATGCGAGCCTACCTGGTCGCGATCATCACCGTTGCGCTGTGCACGTTACCCATTATTGCCATGGCCTATTTCCTGCCCGGCAAGTTTTACGGGCTGTTTTATTTGCTCGGGTCAGTGGTGGTGTTGTTTGTCTCGCTTGGGCCCCGGGACCTCAGTGCGGAAGTCGAGGAGTTTGCTGCGGCGAGCGCCACAGGTGACATTGAGGCTACCCGAAGGGTTGCCAAGGAATTGCTTGAGTTTGATCCACCCGAGGAGCCGGAGAAACTCGGTGGCGCGGTTGCCAGCGCAGTGTTTGTGCAGTCAACGAATCGGACCTTTGGTGTTGTGCTGTGGTTTGTTCTGCTGGGCCCTATCGGCGCCTGGGCATTCAGAATCACGGATCTGCTTAGGCGACGTGCGGTGTATGAGAGCGATCGACGCGCGCATGAAGGGAGCGAAGCCGCCGCATTCTTGCGACCCCTGCAAAATCTGCATGGACTGCTGGCGTGGTTACCCTCGCGTCTGGCCGCCATGAGTTTTGCGCTGGCGGGCAGTTTTGAGCCTGCCACGACCGCCTGGAAAGCCTACTACAATGAATGCAGCGAGCATTTTTTTGACGTCAACGATGATGTCGTCGCCTACGCGGGTTGCGGCGCACTCGGTCGTGATGCTCGCGACAATATGGCCAACAGCCCGGGTGCCGGTGCTGAATGCGCGCTGAGTCTGGTCGAGCGATCCACCATTGTTTGGCTAGTGGTGATTTCACTGCTGACCATTGCAGGCGCGGCGATCTGACCTGTCCTGACCGACCGCGCTCGGCAATATGGGTGGTGCGTCATCCGTTTTCAGTCTGTTTTTCTTTTCCACAGTACTTCGACGCCGCTTTCGTGGCGGGCCAGTACGCGGGCGAAAACAAACAACAAGTCGGACAGGCGATTCAGATATTTCGGTGTCGCTTCAACCACGGCTTCGTGTCGCGCCAGCGTCCAGACACGTCGCTCCGAACGACGGCATATGGTTCTCGCCACATGACAGGCGGCTGCGGCAGGGCCGCCGCCGGGAAGGATGAATTCCTTTAGAGCAGGCAAATCATTGTTGAATTCGTCGAGCCACGCTTCCAGTCGATCAACGTACTCCGGTTTGATCAGTTGTTGTCCCGGTATGCACAGCTCGCCGCCCAGATCGAACAGGTCGTGCTGAATTTCGAGCAGGCACGCGGCGAGTTTTTCCGGCAGTCCGGGGACTGCCAGAATAACCCCGATCGAACTGTTGAGTTCATCGACTGAGCCGTACGCTTCAACCCGGTGACTGTCCTTGTCAACGCGGCTGCCGTCACCAAGGCCAGTGCTGCCGCTGTCGCCAGTTCGCGTATAAATCTTGCTCAGTCGATTGCCCATCTGTTAGTCCTTTGAATACGTGTCTTGATTAGCGATTAAATGCCAGCTTGTAACCAAACTCAAGGTAGTAGCTGCGTTCGGCAGTATTAAAACCGTTGGCCGTCTGGTAATCGGTGTCCAGTACGTTGTCGATACTGGCGCGAACGGACCACTGATCGTTGACGCGATGGCTGTAGCTCAGGTTGCCCAGCACGTAACCGGGGCTCTCAACGCGCAAAAATGTGTTGGCATCGACATCGGGCCGCTTTCCGGTAGCCAGCACATTAAGACCGACGGTGCCGTTGCCAATGGTGTAATACGCATTGGTCGTCAGCGTTTCTTCAGCGCGTCTGAGCAGCGTCAGATCGGTGGATTCATCTTTCGGGTCCTGCACAATCAGGTCGGTTTCGATACGCAGTCGTTCGCCCACCCAGGTGTGGCGGAGTTCGACGCCGGTTGTGCGCGTTTCATCGACGTTAAGATTAATGCCGTCAAAGGTCACGAAGTCCGTCACGACGTAGTTAATCAGATTGTCGATGTTCTGATCGAAGGCCCGCAAGCTGATCATCTGCCTGTCCGAGATCCGGTAGCGCGCGCCAAGCTCAAGGGTGGTCGATTCTTCCGCTTCCAGATCCGGGTTGCCGCCAAAACCGAACCGGTCGGTGGCGTCCGGTGCCCGGAAGCCGCTGCCTGCTGCCAGAATCAGCTGCCATTGAGAATTGATCCGGTATGTGAAATCCGCGTGCCACGTGGTGGCGGAACCAAAGTCATCGTGATCGGTGAAGCGTGCCGCGAGCGAGGCGTCGTAGGATTCGCCGCGCAGGCCGTATTCGGCGTAACCTGCGATGACGCCGGTGTCTTCGTCAAACGGCGCGCCAAACGACAGTACGTCGACCGACTCATCATAGGCGTACAGGCCCAGAATCACGCGATTCTGTTTTGAATCGATCAGCGTATTCTGCCACTCGAAGCTGATCCGCTCTGTGGTTAAAAAGTCGAATTCGCCCGTAAAGCTGGCCTGATTTTGCTGAATATCGTCGGTGATATGGGCTACGGTCACCGCGCTCTCCCACCAGGGACGAATTTCGGAAATGAGCCGGGCCTTCAACGACTGGTTGGTATAGTCCTGATCCACTGTATTCAGCAGAAAATCAGCGTATTCGGCTCCGCCGCTGCTACGCCACGCGTCGAATTCGAAGCGATGGTTATCAAGCGTCTGCCACAGTGATGCGTTGAACGAGAGGTTGTCGTATCCATGGTCGTCCGTGGCTCCGGCACGCGTCGCAAAACCCTCGGTGTCATAGTAAGACACGCTAACGTTGGCTCCAAGGTCGCGGTCGCCCATGCCGAGCTGCGCGCTCACGTCCTGCGTATTAAAACTGCCGCCACCCACTGTGATATTCAGATCTTTCGGCGTGGTGTCCCTGCGAGTGATCACATTAATTACGCCGCCGATGGCGTCAGAGCCGTAGAGCGTCGAACGAGGCCCTTTTACGATTTCAATCCGTTCGATCAGGTCCGGGTCGATGTTCTGAATGGCCGGAACGCCTATGGTGCCGGGGTTCATTCGAACGCCGTCTACCAGCAGCAGGACGTGGTTACTTTCGGCACCGCGAATGAATATCGAGGTGGTTTGTCCGGGACCGCCGTTGCGACCAATATCAAGGCCGGCACTAAATCGCAGAACATCAGCGAGGTCGCGGGCGTTTTGCAGTTCGAGTTGCTGGCGGTCAATGACCGTTGTGGAGGCGGCGCGACGCGTTGCCCATTCAGCAACGCGAGACGCGGTGACAATGACGCGCTCGAGGCGCGTTTCTTCATCGGCAGCCGCTACGGTGGGCGCCCCGCCCATAGCCGCGGCGATACAGCCGGCATACATGATTGAATTTTTCACGGTGTTGTCCTGTGTGTTTGGCGACAAATTGGAGGGCACACAGGTAGGCAATCACCTGCACGAACGCCCGCCGCGTTTTGCATAGTTAGCCAAGGCCGGTCTCCGGGCTGACGAGTGAAGTACAGGACTTCCATGCGGATTACCTTCCCACGCGAAGCGCAGTGGCTGTAAAACCAGGCGGTTTTACCAATCCGGATGATTCTCGATCACCGTTGCGGGGGCAGCGTCGGAATGTCCGCCAGGCGGAGCACCGACTTCCCGTTCACCCAAACTGAGGTTTGGGTTCACCTAAAGCGAGATCGAATGTAAGGGGTGCCGGTCTGTGAGTCAAGGTGATGTGAAGGGAGTGTGTCTATGCGGCGTTCTGTTGTCGTCTCAGGGTGCGTCCCAGCGAATTTCCGTCGCAGTCTTGCGCCCTACGACCGTTTGAGACAGGGATATCGGCATCTCGGCGGTAGTCGGGCTGGTTGGAATGCGTCCACCCATGATTTCCGCGACCCGCTGAGGAAAGCGCGGGCTGGCTTCAGGATTGGCAAAGCCCTCCGGGAAAGCGGGCAGCCCGCTGCCCGGTTCGTATTTGTCCGTAGCGCCCAGCGTATGTAAAAGCTCGTGGGCGAGAACCACCTGATTACCACCGCGCTGCCGGCGCGATGCGTAGGCGTTCACGACGCCGAACAAACCTTTTTGTACGCCGACCGAATGCGCCAGCGTCTCGTGAGTGTCGGGGTCGTGATACACCACGAACAGCTTGATGTCCGGCGTCACACCATCCTGACTGCGTTCCATGCGCCAGGCCCAGTGACGCATAACCAGGCTCCAGCGCATGATGCCCAGAACCGAGCCCGGTTCTGGCGGGGAAGGGGGCAGTTCTTTAAGCTCAGGCCGCAGGTCAATATGAATCGGTTGATCAAGCGTTAAGCCGTACCGGTTGAGTTCGGTCTGAAAAAAGGCTTCGACCGGTTCGAAATCATCGGCCTGTAGTGCGTTGATGTAGTCACGCGAACGCTCGGATTGATCGCCATTAACCGGAAACACGGCGACCCACAGCGTGTTGTTCCAGTCAGTAGACCGTTCCCGCGCCAGCCAGGCCGATGCCGCGACCATCAGCAGTACGTAAAACATCAGGAACTGTCGCAGCCGGGCGAAACCACGTTTTTTAGCCATTACTCTCGCTCAACTTCGACGGACATTTCACCGTTCATGGCTACCGTGACCGTGAGGTCGATCGGGTGACAGCACACCTGGCAATCTTCGGTATAGCGCTGCTGCTCGACGGATGGATCCAGGAGAATATCCAGCTGCTCCCAGCAAAACGGGCAGGTTATAACGTGAGGATGTTGCTCCAAAACGGTGACCTAGTGTCCTGACTGGTTAATTCGTTGAATTATAACGCGTCCCACAAGGGCTGTGGGTAGGCGCGGTCCGAAGCGCCATGGTCATTCCATGGTCGAGGACCGCAACACCGCCAAAGCCCTTGTGGGGTGCGCCCTTCGGGTGGCCCAGAATCGCCATGCGCTGCGTTGCATCCCTTGGCAATGGAACAACCATTGCCTGCGGTATGCGCCTTGCTCCTGACGATTCTGAGCTCTTCATGATTCAACGAATTAACCAGTCAGGACACTAGGGTTGCAGCCGGGTGGCTTGCCAGGCGCTACCTGCCGTCGGGTCAGTGTCATCGTTAAGCGTACGCGTCCAGATCGCACGATCGTGAAGACGATATTCGCCATCGCACCACAGTTCGACCTGATCGACCCACAAACGAAATCCCCCCCAGTGCGGCGGACGAGGCACATCTTTACCCTCAAACCGCTCTTTGGTCGACGCAAGCTTCTCGACCAGCTCATCGCGAGACGCCAGCGGCTGGCTTTGAGCGCTGGCCCACGCGCCTATGCGGGACTCACGGTGACGTTTGGCGAAGTAGGCATCGCTTTCGGCTTCAGGTGATTTGACGATGACCCCTTCGAGGCGTACCTGGCGACCCTGTTTGTCCCAGTGAATCAGCGCACTCGCGCGGTTGTTGGTTAACAGCTCCTGGCCTTTGCGGGACTCATAGTTGGTGTAGAACACGATGTAACCTGGGTTCACTTCGCAGTCTCTGAGCAACACAATTCGGGCTGACGGATAGGCCACGCCGTTTTCAACGCGCGCGCTGGTAATTGTCATGCCGTTCGGGTTCGGCGTGTCAGCCGCGACCCAGGCTTCTTCAAGCCACCGGGAAAATACGGGCATCGGGCTGTCGGGAAGTTGTTTATCGAGCATATGAGTGCCTCCGGTTACCAGGTAAGGCGGGTGCTTTGACCGTTGTCGAGCACACGTAGTCCGAGCTTCTGCACGGTATCGCCTGTCGGCCTGTCTGCGCCATCGGGCAAAGATCGCGTCTCCGGTTTCTGATAGGCTGCGAGCAGGTCTACCAGAGGTTCATCCTGACCGTCGTCGCCCAGTGCAAACGTGCCGAAATGAATGGGAATCATAACATCGCTGCCCAGGGTCCTTGCGGCCTCCAGCGCTTCTGCCGGTGAAATGTGATTGTCCTTCATGAACCATCGCGGCAGGTACGCTCCTATGGGCATCAGCGCAGTATGTACCGCGCCGAAGCGATCATACACCTGTTGAAAATGCTCACCTGACCCCGTATCTCCGGCAAAGAACAGCAGTGCCCGGCTGTTATCTCGAAGCACGAAACTGCCCCACAGCGTGCGGTTGGTGTCGAGTATGGAGCGCTTGGACCAGTGTGCCGCGGGCGTCAGAGTCAGGGTCAGCGAATCGTTCAGAACGGCGTCCTGCCACCAGTCAAGTTCTGCCACGTTGTCGATACCCACCTTCGCCAGATTGCCGGCATTGCCGAGTCCCGCCACAAACAGCGGTTGATGCGTCTCATTGAGCCGTTTGAGCGTTGGCAAATCCATGTGATCGTAGTGAGAATGACTGACAAACACGACGTCAATCGGTGGCAGCTCGTTAAAAGGGATGCCCGGCTGTCGATAGCGGGACGGGCCGATCTTGCCGTAGGGACCTGTCGATTCGGACCAGATCGGATCTGTCAGCAGGTTAATACCGTGTACCTGAATCAGCAGCGTTGAGTGATTGACCATGGTCACGCGCATCGCATCGGTTTCACGTTCAGTGAGATCGGCGGCTGGCCGTGTTGCACGCGGTTCCCACGGGCCCTGATTTCGATTGGCCGACCACCGCAGAATATCGCCGGGCCGTTTGTTGGCGTAGCTTGGCGAGTAAAACGTAGAGCCATTGAAGCGCTCTGTCTCCGGGCCGGTATGGCGAGGCATGCTTACCGCATCATAACCAAGTCCTGCCACGCTGATCGCAAGCAGCGCCAGCAACAGTATTTTCAGAACTCTCATCATGACTATACGACGCAGTGACCGCCGCTGCGCCTGGGATCTGCGGCGGCGATCAGGTCTTTTCCTGGTTCGTACAGCGTTGCGCCCACGCCGCCGAAGAACATGGATGGCTCGGCGAATTCACGTACCGGCAGCGACACGCCAGACAGGTCGAGACCGCGTTCGTACGCGATTCGGGGATCGCCGTCATTAATTTCAAGATGCAGTCGGGGCATGGCTATGGCCTCTTCGAGCGAATAGCCGTCGCACAGGTAGTTGTTCAGTGTGCATAACAGCGCGCTGGTTATGCGGTCGGCTCCCGGCGAGCCAATGGCGAGTACGCGACCATCATGATGCCGTCCGGCGGTTGGCGCCATGTTGGAGGCGAGACGCATGCCCGGAGGTCCGGCATTCAGTCCCTTGCGGTTCAGTTCGATTTCGCCGAGACAATTGTTCATCCAGATACCGGTTCCCGGCGGCATCACGCCGGCTCCGTAGCCGGAGGACATAGTGATGGCGCACGCCAGTCCGTCGGCATCTACGGCGGAGGTGTGTACGGTGGAGGCCGAAGGGCGGGCCAGTGGAACCGATCCGGTGCGCGCCAGTTCCAGCAGGCGCACAGTGTCTTCGTCGAGCGAATTACTGTAGTCGAGATGGTGCAGGCGATGCACCAGAACGCGATGCTGAATATCAGCAATCAGCGTGGTGAGCGCCTGATCCCACGAGCCTGTTCGAGCGCTGGCGGCGGGAGCGAGCTTTGGGTGCGTCAGCAGCTCGAGCATGGCCACCAGACTAACGCCGCCAACGGCTGGTGCCGGATTGGTGGCGAGAGACCAGCCGTTGTGCGCAAAGCCGAGCGGCCTCCGGCGGAGCACTTCGTATTCCGCCAGGTCTGTGGCGCTCATGACGCCGCCGTTGGCGTCGGAGTCAGCAGCAATGAGTTTTGCCAGATCGCCCCGATAAAACGTGTCCACGCCCTGCCGGGCGATGGCGTCGAGGCTGTCAGCCAGTGATTCCACCACTACCCGATCGCCTACGTTCTTGAGCTTGCCGTCTGTGTGCAGCGGAGCGTAACTCTGTGGCAGCCATCCATACACGCATTCGTGTGAAAACTGCAGATAGCTGTATGACGCAGGGGACAGCTCAAAGCCGTTTGCGGCATGTTCCAGGGCAGGACCAAACAGTTCTCTCCACGGAAGCTTTCCGTAATCGGCTGACGCCATATCGTAGGCCGCAAGCCCGCCTGGCGTACCCACAGCACCGTGCCCGACAAAGGTGTTAATGCCACCACCGTAGTTCATGGTGACTTCCCACGCGCCGCCGCCGAGCCGTTCCTTCGGCGTGCTGCGTCCCGGCATTTCGATGTTGCCGTCGAGCGTGATGGCGTCGCCCTGGCTTGGCCAGATGGTAATGAAACCCCCGCAGCCGGGTGAACAGATTCCAGGTTCAGTGGTTATGGCAACCAAAGACGCAGCGATAGCCGCGTCAACGGCGTTGCCGCCGGCACGCGCAATATGGCCACCTGCATCGGCGGACAGCTGGGTGCTTGAGGCAATAGCTACGCGTGACACGGATGGGCACGCAAACAAAGACATATCATGGTTACCATAATAACAAAATGCACGTCCGATTGAGGTGAATGAGAGGTGGTTACTGGTTGGAATTCGCCGGCTGCGGTACCTTGTGATCATACGCAGTTTCAATAACCGAGCCTATGCCTGCCATTGAAGTAAACGGAGTCATGATCGATTTTGCCGACGAGGGCAAAGGCGAGCCTCTGCTTATTGTTCATGGTCTGGGATCCAGTCACCGGGACTGGGAGGATCAGGTGGCGCTGTTATCTCAGCACTTCCGCGTGGTGGCACCGACCATGCGCGGATTTGGCGATTCCGAGAAAGGACATCAAGCCTATTCGGTCAAAACCTGGTCCGAAGATGTGCTGGCACTGGCGGACCATCTGGGGCTCGACAGCTTCCATATGATGGGTTTTTCCATGGGCGGTGCGATCTCCTATCAGACCGCCGTCGACCGTCAGGCGAGGTTAAGGTCACTTACCATTATCAACAGTCTGCCGAGCTTCGAACTCGACGAATGGTACAAGCACATGATGGTGCTTTATCGAATCAGCATGGCGAAAGTGGTAGGCATGAAACGGCTGGCCCGGTTTGTGGCCAAACGCATTTTCCCCGAAGAGCACCAGGCCGACTTGCGCCGCCGGATGATCAAGCGGCATGAGAATAATGACCAGGACAGCTACGTAAAGGCGGTTCAGGCACTGGCCGGCTGGAGCGTGGCAGATCGTATCAACCAGCTTGAACTACCGGTTCTGGTGCTGGCAGCCGATATGGATTTTACACCCGTCGCCAACAAGCTTGTCTATCTGGAAGAGCTTGGTAACGCGCGCATGGAAGTTATCCGCAATAGCCGACACGTTTCCCACGTCGATCAGGCGGAAACGGTATACGAACTGGTACGGGATCACGTGCTGTCAGTGGAAACGGATTCGGGCCGGTAAGTCAGCCTGCGCGGTGCCGAGACCGCGCCAAGAAAAAGCGTTTATGAAGTGCGGTAGAACGATATAACTACCGAGTCGATGCTGAGCACCAGCGTATTACGACTGGCGCGAATCACTTTGAATTCTTCACGGGACTCGGACAATGCCTGTTCGATTTCGCCGTTGGCCAGTCGGTTCTTTTGCGCCTTCACCGCGAGCTCAACGGCGCTGCCGTTGCGCTCCCAGGTGCCGCACATATATTGACGTTCAAGTGTGCTGGAGCTGCGCTGATCGAGGATGAACTTGCCGCCTGCTTCGAAGCTCAGGCTGGCCAGGCTGCCGTCAACCGTTGTCGCAGCCCATCCGCCTACAAGCGCCGGGTCATGGTTGTGTTGTTGCTCGGCAGCGGCCACAGACATGGACGCGGTTGCTAAACAAACGGCAAAAAAATGTATCAAAAACTTGCGCACGGCGTGCCTCCTCGAGTGTTAAAAACACTTTACCGATGCACGTTAAGTATTGCTGTGATCGTTGCACGCTTTGACGCGTTTGAGCCTATGCAGGTAGTGTTTTTATGAGGCTGGTCACGTTTTGTATAACTACTTTGCTACTTTTTTTGCGTTCATTTAACCATAGTCCGGGGCGCGCGTTATTTATGTAAATCCACTATGTAAAACGGCGCAGACTTGCGCGATCAGGAGGTAGTGATCAATGTCACACAATGGATTTTGCGGGGATGCGGCAGGCGGGTGCAGCGACGCAGATGAAGATCAGAAACGTCCAAACTCAAACGATTCCAGAATACGATTCAATGCACCGGATTCATCGGCGATGGCCATGATCGTAACCGCTGCGACGACAGCGGCCAAAACCGCAAAGGCAATTTTCCAGACGCTGTATGGGCGTTCTCCGCGAACCTTCCCGGTGCGGCCGTTGACCACAAATCGATAGGTCTTGTCACCAAATCTGAAGCCTGCTGACCATACCGGCAGCAGAACGTGTTTGAACGTGGTGTTGGTGTGTCGGGTGTCGGCATGGTGAATGCGCTGATGATCACCGCCAATGTCCCGCGCGACGTCACTGCGGATAATGCGGTTCATGGCGTCAACGGCTACGTCAAATCCCTGATCGAGGTCGACCTGATAAACCTCACTCGTGAAGCCGCTGAGGTACTTTTCGTTGTACGGCGTCAGGTTCTCGAGATCCCAGGGCAGCAGGCTGTCGGTGATTTTCCTGGGCAGGGACTTCGTCGCCCCAACCAGAACGTCATCGAAGAATCGCTGGACACGCCCCCTGACCGGGCGCCAGCGTATTTTGCTGACCATGCGCGTTCGCCGGACCGGTCGCCCGTTTTCCATTGATACATAGCTCTCGGGCACCATGTAAACGTCGCCACGTTCGCCTACATACTGCGTGTTCGTCTGGCTGTCGTACGTCCAGTACGGCACGTATACGCCGGCCAGAGCGGCGTCTTTACGAGCGTGTCGCTTCATTTTCCCCGGGGCGAACCACAGGCCCTTCAACCATCGGGCGAACTGGTCGTCAGCCTGCTGTTCGGTGACCCGAAACGGCAGCAGGGAGCGGGGCTTGATGTGCTTGCTGCTTCCTGTGCCGACCACAATCGGGGTGCCGCAAAACGGACATTCACCCGAATGCACATGACGGTCGAAGTCGAATTCGGCTGCACAGGATTCGCACTGAGTAGAAGGGCGTTCGGAGGCGGGGCCCGCCTTCGAGAGCCAGCTCAGGGCATCCTTGAGGTTGTACTCCTGAATGAGTCCTTCAGCGCGCTCGATGGGAGTACGGTGATTGCAGTATTCGCAAACCAGTTCGTTAGAGCCAGGTTCAAAGGTGACCAGTGCGCCGCATTGTTCGCACGGAAACCGACGCGGCGATCCCGCGTCGGTCGCCGGCTTCAGCTGTGCGCCGGGTGCAATTTGTTCAGGCTGGCGCCACCGCCATGCGGACACGTGCTACGCCTCGGACGTGATGGCGAGTCGGTGCATTACGCTATGCGGACGGAAGCGGGGGAGGCTGATCGGCAAACACTTTGTCCAGATCACCCACCTCTTTGGCCGGCTGCCAGTCTTTCTGTCCCTGTGTCCAGACCAGCGACTCAGGCACGACATCTCCGTTTGAAATCTTGGCGCTCATTTCTGCGAGCGTAAACGGACCGGTCTGGTGGCCGTTCACCGCGACGTAGAATCTGGCTTCCACCGGTATGCGTGGGGGTCCGGATGGTGCGCCGCTGCCCGATGCGCCCAGTGACTCGCTCATTCGATTGGCAATGGCAATGCCCATGCCGAGGCCGACACCGTCGGAGGCGCCGCCGCCGGGGTTGGATGCGGCCTGGGTCATGGCTTCGGCCGCCTGGAAGTCCGCGTATTCGCGCAGTCCGCCAATAACGCCCATGCTGGTGCGCTTGTCCAGCGCTTTCTCAACTTCGGGAGGTAGCGAGATGTTTTCCACCAGCATGCGGGTCAGCTCAATGCCGTACTCCTGAAACTCGGGAGAGATTTTGGCAGTGACAAACGTGCTCAGATCATCGTAATTGGCGGCGAGGTCCAGTACCGGAATCTCTGACTTGCCAAGCACATTGGCAAAGCGCGACAGAATCAGATTGCGTAGCTGGTTGGTGATTTCATTGGTGGTGAAGTGACCATCGGTGCCAACGACTTCACGCATAAAGGCCACGGCGTCAAGAATGCGAATTTCATAGGTGCCAAACGCACGCAGTCTGACCGCTTCAAACTCTTTGTCCCGCAGCATGATGGGATTCTTCGTACCCCATTTGAGGTCAATAAAGCGCTTGGTGTTGAAAAAGTAGACTTCGGCCTTGAACGGGCTTTCAAAGCCGTGAGGCCAGCCCTGGAGGGTCGACAGCACGGGCATGTTGTTCGTTTCCAGCTTGTACATGCCTGGCTGGAACACGTCGGCAATTTTGCCTTCGTTTACCAGAACCGCCACCTGCGACTCACGTACCGTGAGGGCTGCACCATACTTGATCTCGTTCCCATAGCGTTCGAATCGATACACCATGGTGTTGGCGGAATCGTCTGTCCACTCGATAATGTCGACGAATTCACCAAACAGTTTGTCCCAAAATCCCATGTCCTACTCCTGTGTTGGTGCCGGTTAGCTGGATGCGCGAGCGCTGGCTGCAGCCAGCGTGTCTTTGAGGTTGGTTTCCATTTCCTGCAGCTGAACCACGGCTTCTGCTCTGCGACGTTTGCCTTCGTCAGCAATCTGAAGGCTCTCTTCGATGGTATCGATGAGTGACTGATTGGCTTTCTTGACGCTTTCAAGATCGAAGACGCCGCGTTCGATTTGCGCGCGCACTTCGGCGTTCGCTGTTTTCAGGGCTTCCGCGTTTTCTTCCAGCAGTTCATTCGTCAGGTCAGAGGCGGCTTTCACTGATTTGGCCGCCGCGTGTGAGCGGGCGATAGTGACAGACGTTGCCAGCTGGGTTTGCCACAGCGGAATGGTGTTGGCCATCGTGCTGTTGATTTTGGTAACGAGCCCTTTGTCGTTTTCCTGCACCAGTCGAATGCTTGGCAGGCTCTGCATGGTGACCTGACGCGTCAGCTTAAGGTCATGTACGCGGCGTTCAAGATCGTCACGGGCGCTGCGCAGGTCGCGAAGCTCCTGGGCTTTGATAACGTCGTCAGTCGCCTGTGCTTCGCGATCCAGCGCCGGTATGACTTCGTCGGCCAGCTGGCGCAGTTTCTCGTCGCCGGCAGCGATGTACAGCTCCAGGTCATGAAAGTACTGAAGGTTGGCTTCATACAGCCGGTCCAGAGACGTGATGTCTGTAAGGAGCTTGGTCTTGTGCGAGTCCAGCTCGTTACTGATTTTGTCGATCTGCTTGCGTACGTCTTCGTAACGCTGCAGAAACTTGACGATAGGTTTTGCGCGACCGAACAGTCGGGCAAAGAAGCCCGGCTTTTCCAGTGCATCTGCGTCAAAACCTCTGAGCGTTGCAACCATATCGCTGAGCGAGTCGCCGGCAGCGCCGAGGTCTTTGTTTTTAACCCCTTCGAGCATGCTGTCCGATACGGTGGTCAGGTTTTCCTGGGCTTTTGTGCCGAAGAATATGATTGAGTTGGTGTCAGCCAGGTTAATGCTGTTCATCAGCTCTTCTATCTGGGCACGCTCTTCAGGCGCCGCGGATTCATACACTACGGGTGCATTTTTAAGTTCTGGCAGATTGGCTGCCGCGACGTGCAGGTCGCCGCCAACAACGGTGGTTGCGCCTTGATCGACGCTTGAATCCTTTTGGTTAGCCATGTGTGTGCTCCATAAAAGTTCGAATATTCGTGACCGTGAGTAACGCAGGGCGTTGGCCCGTCCGTTTAACTCACTCCTTCTTTTTCCAGCTGTGTTTTAAGCACTTCGATTTGAACGTCGAGGTCAAACACGTCGTCTTGCAACAGTTTTTCTTTTTGTTCGGCAAACGTGCTTTCTATCGTGTCGAGCACATTGCGAAAATTGGTTTCCAGCATGCCGTCGGCATCATTGGCGTGAGTGCGCGCATACCCTTCGGTGACGCGCACGGCGCCATCCAGATAAACGTTCAAAAACTTGCGGGCCCTTCTCAGGTCGCCTGGATCTTCTTCGATCACGCTGATTATTTCTCGTGCCTTGTCGGTAATGCGGTGCAGGCGCTGACCCAGTTCCGAATTCGGGATGCTCCGGGTTGCCAGCTCAATCGCGTCGATTTTTTCCTGTGCGCCGCTCAGCGCTTCGACAATTTCCTCGGTCGTGTAGCCGTGCGAAGCGGCGGCCACGCCTTTGTCGCCTCGCGGGTCAGTGCCGTAATGCATCAGGGAACCCAGCCCCGCCAGAGCACCGGCAATGAGTCCAACGGTGAAACCGTTTCCAACCAGAAAGGCCGCCGTCAGAAACGTGCCCCCGGCGACAAACATCGCGCCGATGGTTTTGCGGGGTGTAGCCGGCGCGGTGGCAATCTTGCGGCGGCGAAACTCAGCTTCGGCCTGCAGGCCGCTGCGGTTCAGCATCGCGCCTATCCACAGACCGGCAAGCGCCGTCACCGAGGTAATCAGGCGATCCGTGTTGCCCGAGGCCAGTGATGAAACGACCACCCACAAGAGAGGCAGCGGCAGTACAAACAGCAGAACGCCCTGAGATCGCCAGTATCCGGCGGTTTCCCGTGTATACGGCTCAGCCATCAGCGGAGACTCCTGTTATTCCTGTTCCGCCAGCCGGCACGGAATGGATTGGCAGTTCTGCGGCAGACGAACGGACCGCCATCAGGGTGGACACACCCAGAGTACCGATCAGCAGCAGAGCGCCCAGTAAGCGCTTTAACGATGGATTCATTACGAATTCCCCAAACAATGGTGTCCACGTGAAACACGCGGCGTTCTCCGGGCCTGCCACACCGCTGTACCCGCATGGCTGGTCCCTGGCACGTTGATTCGGCGCCGTTTCCTGCTTCGGAAAAACAGGGCCACCTGGGCCGTTGACCCGAATCAGTCCTCTATTATAGGCGTTTGACAAATAAAAAGTGTAAATGTTGATGTGTATTTGACTCTAGGTGATTGTATATTGGCTAATTTCGAGCTAACCGGGAGATTCGGGCATGGTCAACATCAAGGCGAAATTACGTGGCGCAAAGTTCGCTGGCCTTTGTCTGGGAATCAGTCTGTCGATCGGGTGCGCCACGGCAGAATCTCCGGCGCGCTACGCTGAGGACGCGGCAACCGGATCGCCACCGCACGGCCTGATTATTCATGGCGGCGCAGGCGCGGGTTCCCGGGCAACGATTTCAAGAGCCCTCGAGGCTGATATGCGGCGGGCGATGGCGGAGGCGCTGGCAGCCGGGTTCGGCGTCCTTGATCAGGGAGGAACCAGTCTGGATGCGGTAACCGCTGCGATCCTGATCCTCGAGGACGCGCCGGGGTTCAATGCTGGCAAAGGGGCCGTGTTTAATGCGGTGGGCAGCCACGAGCTGGATGCGTCGATCATGGACGGCGCCACGCTCAATGCCGGTGCGGCGGCTGGTATCTCTACCGTTCGCAACCCGATCTTACTGGCCCGGGCCGTGATGGATCATTCGCCTCACGTCATTCTGTCGGGTTCCGGAGCTGAAGAGTTCGCGCGCGAACAGCGGCTTCGCACCGTGACACCGGATTACTTTGATACAGAGCGTCGTCGTCGGCAACTAGAGCAGCGACTGGCGCGCGACAGCCAGGCATCGATGGCTCCGGGCAGTGGCGATGCACCTTCGGCTCAGACCGGTGACAGCTATTTTGGAACGGTGGGCGTAGTGGCGCTCGATAAGGCCGGCAATCTGGCCGCCGGAACCTCGACGGGCGGCATGACCGCAAAGCGCTATGGCCGTATTGGCGATTCGCCGGTGATTGGCGCCGGTACCTACGCCAACAATAAAAGCTGTGGCGTATCGTCTACCGGGCACGGTGAGTATTTTATTCGCCACGTGGTGGCGTACAGCATTTGTGCGCGCATGGAACATGGTGGAATGACCTTGCAGGACGCCGCGGATGAAGTCGTTATGGAGGAACTCGTGGAAGCCGGAGGTTCCGGAGGAGTGGTGGCCATGGATGCCAAAGGCAATATTGCCTGGCCGTTCAATTCAAGCAGTATGGTCAGGGCGCATCAGTCGCGCGATCAAGCGCCGCGAGTCCTGATCTTTCGAAGCAAATAAGGAGCGGCGCGTTCGGCGTTTTATCGCAGTGCGCGCGCGAACTCTTTGATGTCGCTGAGCATCTGATTGCGAACAGCCTCGGCATCTATGCGTCTGGCGATAGAAGTATTGGGATTGGGGTTTTGCTCGATGGTGGTTTTACCGGTTGTCTCCAGACCAAGGCGGGTATCGACTTTTACGTGAGCTGATACGGTTTCGAACATCTCGGGATAGAACGCATAAGCGATCGCACAAGCGTCGTGCACGAAGAACCGGTTTATAGAGACGCTTTTTAGCTGTTGTTCCATCGATCGGGTTAACCGAACCACAAATTTCTCGATGCGCGATCTGTTCTCGGCGAATCCGGCGGCTTTCAGGTGTTCGCTGTTCAGGTCTAACTGACGCGTTACATCCAGCGACAGCAGTGTCAGGTTGGCGCGCGCGTTCAGCACGTGGTGCATGGCCCGGGGATTAAAGTGCGCGTTGAACTCTGATTCCTGAGTGACGTTACCACTCTTGAAGGTCCCGCAGACTGCAATAACCTGCTCAGCATTCGCGAGCGTACCCGGATGGGCGACTTCGACTGCTTCGAGATTTGTCAGTGGCCCGACGGCAAGTACCGTGGTGTCCTGAGTGCCCCGGTTAATCCAGCGATCAAGCTGTACGGATGCGCGCGGCGCGCTGTCGTAGGGTTTCGTGGGCTCCGGAAGGGTATTGCGCAGTCCGACCAGGCCATCGACGCCGTGAATGTGCTCCGCCGTTTTGCCCCTGTGTGGCGCAGACTTGGCAAGAGATATGTCGGTTCGACGACACAGATCCAGCAAACGACATGCGTTGCCAAACGTTCCACGTCTTCTCAGGTTGCCTTCGGTGGTGGCAATGCCCACAACGTCGGCCCGAAACCTCAGGTCGAGGGCCAGTAGCCACAGCAGGGCGAACGCGTCATCCACGCCCGGGTCGGTGTCCAGTATCACTTGCATGGGCGCAGCGTATCAAATCCCGGCCGGTTTGCCGATGTGGTAACTACGATTTGAAACCGGGTGGCCTGCGTGACCGTGTCGTGTCTGGTGCATCTGGCCGGCCCCGGCATCCGGCGGGCTTGCGAGCGCCGGGTGGTTATGGTCATGTTAAAGCGCTACCCAGGCAACAGGATGGCTGGCCTCGCGGGCGCGACTTGCCGAGGCCAGGGGTCGGCTCGTCGATTCGCTTTGGTGCGTCTTCATTCAAATCGCTTTCGATCATGGTAATGTTTCGATTTGATCCGGACTGAGGAACCACTATGGCTATGATTGCTTGCTCCCGCTGCTACAAACAAATTTCGAGCGAGGCATCCGCTTGCCGCCACTGCGGCAAAAAGCGCGGTGACAGCAGCAGCGGCTACACGCCAAAACGCAATTTCTGGCCGCACTATCTGTTGTCCATGGTCATGGCCGTTACCGGTGCCGCCATCTATATCACCTCGCTTAACGGTACTGAGTACACGCCCTTCATGCTGGCCGCGGCGCCTGTGCTCGGTATTGGTGGCACGCTATGGTACGTGGCCGCACGTATCTGGGCGTACCTTGTCTGACGCCAGAGCGTCGACGACAAGCCGCAGGTGGAACCTGCGCCCCTTAAGCTTTTGTCTGTTCTTGTTCTGTTTGCCGGGGTGTAGTGATCGGATACCGATAACCGTGGTTCACTCAGACCCCTCTGACCGGCTCACCTGGGATGCGGGTACAGTCGCTACGTTGCACGTTGAAAGCCCGTCCGGTATCGGGTCAGCCCGGCTGCGAAAGAACGGCCGCGAATGGCCCGAAGCCTTTGATGTGCATCTGTCGCTAAAAGCGCTCGAAGGCTTCGTTATTCGCAGCGGCAATGATGTGTATCGTCTCGAAGTTACCGCAGACCATCGCGCTCTGCTGGAACCCGTTGATTCTGCTCTGGAGCTGCGGCAAACGCCGGACTCTGGAGCACAGTCGGGGTATTCCGTCAGAGTTTTGCCTGCCAGGTTCGCGGAGCCGTCCGACGAGCTGGTATTGGAATGGGTCGACTATTATCGATAAGCCCATGTTTTACATGGGTAATTATGTAAATACCGGGCGAAACTTGTGTCGTTTCGCGTTTACCACTAGTCTGACCAAACAATAAAAATAGCCTCACAGAATCAGACAGAACCGCCGCAATCGCTGCGGTAACGGGATTTTGTACCTTATACAGACATATGTCGGTGAGTATCGCTCTTGGCGAAACTTCCGAGGGGAACAGTTATGCGTATTTTTCTGCTTGCTATGGCGCTGTCGTTTACAACGATGAGCATGGCCGGAGATACCGCGGATTCGAACTGGTTTAGCAAAGACCGGGATAAAGTCGTGGTACGGGCCTTTTTTGACGATCAGCAAATGCTGCAAAATCTTGCGAATCGCACCGCGATCTGGAGCGTTGATCAGGGCAAATCCTATGCAGTCCTTGAGATTAACCAGTTTGAGCAGGTTGAACTCATCAAGGATGGGTTCAAGCTTGAACTCGATTCGGAACGCACTGACGAACTGCACCGTACCTACGAGCGATTGCCGAATCAGCGAGCCGGCATTAACGGCTTTGAGTGTTATCGTACGGTCGATGAGACGTACGCAGACGCGGTGCAGCTTACGGTTGACTACCCGGACCTGGCTGAATGGATAGATGTGGGGGACAGCTGGGAAAAAACCGACGGTCAGACCGGTCATGACTTGCGAGTTCTTAAGCTGACCAATGCCAATACCAGCGGTTTCAAGCCCAAGCTGTTTGTTATGAGTGCGATTCATGCGCGCGAATATACAACCGCTGAAACCAATACGCGGTTTGGTGAATATTTGCTGGACAACTACGCGACTAACGCCGACGCGCGATGGATTCTGGATCATCACGAAGTGCATTTGATGTTGCAGTCAAACCCGGATGGCCGTGTAAAGGCGCAAACCGGACTGAGCTGGCGCAAGAACACCAATGAAAATTACTGTGGCCCTACGAGCAACAGTCGCGGTGCCGATCTGAATCGAAACTTCGAGTTTGGCTGGGGCTGCTGCGGCGGATCCAGTGGCAATCAGTGTAACCTTACGTATCGTGGCGCAGCGCCTGCTTCAGAACCCGAAGTTGACGCGATTCAGGCCTATGTGAAATCAATTTTCCCGGATCAGCGCGGCCCTGGCATCAATGATGCCGCACCGTCTGATGCGACCGGTGTGTTTATCGACGTTCACAGTTTCAGCGAACTGGTGCTGTACCCGTGGGGCAATACATTCGACGCGGCACCGAACCAGCAGGGTCTTCGCACGCTGGCCCGCAAGTTTGCTTTCTTCAACGGTTATTCGCCGGAGCAGGCTACCGAGCTGTATATAACTGATGGTACGACCGATGATTTTGCCTATGGTGATCTTGGTCTGGCTTCATACACATTTGAGCTGGGTACCTCGTTTTTCCAGAACTGCGGAACCTTTGAAAACACGATCTATCCTGACAATCTTCAGGCGCTGATCTACGCGGCAAAAACGGTGCGTGCTCCGTACCTGCTGCCGTCCGGACCTGACGTTACTGATGTCGCGTTTGACAACAACCTCGTAATGCCCGGTGTGTTGGCCAACCTGTCGGCCAGCGTCAGCGATGCGCGCTACGGCAACACCAACGGAACCGAACCCAGCCAGAGCATAGCCTCCGTTGCGGCGTACATTGATGTTCCTCCCTGGGAAGTGGGCGCTGTCGCTATTCCGCTTGATGCGGCTGACGGTTCGTTCAACAGCAACACCGAAGCGGTGCAGGCGGCGATCGATACGACCGGCCTTCAGGACGGCGAGCATATTGTGTATCTGCAGGGTACAGACAGCGCGGGAAATGCCGGCGTGGTAACAGCCGAGTTTCTGTACGTAATTGACCCGGCCAACGCACCGAAAATTTCGGGTGCTGTAACGGGTGCCGATACCGGTGCCGGCATCGCAGCGACCGTGTCTGCGGGCAGTTTCTCAACAACGACAGATCCGTCGACAGGTGCTTACGAGCTGCTGCTTGTTTCCGGCGACTACACGGTTACCGTAACGCCTGCGGGCGATGATTATGGCTCGGCGTCGGTATCCGGTGTTGCTGCCGTAAACGGACAGACCACGATGACCAATTTCAGTTTGTATCCATTCTGCGCAGTGTTCGCGGATGATATGGAAAGCGGAACCAGTGGTTGGACGAGTACCGGTAACTGGGGGCTGACATCCAGTTCAGCGAACAGCCCGACGCATTCCTGGACGGACAGTCCGGCAGGTAACTACGGTGATAACCAGAATGTTACTTTGACATCACCTGCGATTGACCTGAGTGGCGTCAGTGCGGCCGAACTCTCCTTTGCTCAAAGGTGCCTTACTGAAGCCACTTACGATTTCTGTGTCGTTGAAGTCAGTGCGGACGGAAGCAACTGGCTGGCGGTGTCCAGTGCCGATGAAACCGGCGGGTCGGGATGGATGACCGATAGCTTCGATATATCATCTGTAGCCGGAAGTAGTGCGGCGCAAGTGCGCTTCCGCCTGATAACCGATGTGTCGATCACTCGCGACGGATTCTACGTGGATGATGTCAGTATCAGAGCCGCAGGCGCGCAGTGCGTAACGGCGGTAGATACAGACGGAGACGGCGTGTTTGATAATCAGGATAACTGCACACTGTTGTCCAATGCCTTGCAGCTGGACGTTGATGGCGACGGTTACGGCAATGCCTGCGACGCCGACTTCAACAATGACAACGTGACCAACTTCCTGGATGTGAGCCTGTTTGCTCCGGATTTCCAGACGGCGGGTGAGCTGGAGACCGACCTCAACGGCGACGGGCTGGTGAACTTTGTAGATCTGGCGATCCTGCGAGACTTCTATCTGTTGCCGCCAGGGCCCAGCGGTCTGGTTCAACCCTGATCGACAGCCTCAGATTGCGGTAGTGATTGCCGCAAGAAAACGATCAAACGGCGAGTGAGCGAGAGCTTGCTCGCCGTTTTTCTATCCCGGCAGTCTAGCGCTGATTGAGCACAAGTTTGCCGGCTTCCTGGTCGATGCTGACATCAAAATGCTGCAGAAACGACAGGCCCACGAGGCCGTCGAAGCCTTCGAGGTTTTCCAGAATAACGACCGGCACCTGAGTGACTCTGGCGCTGCCAATTTGCATGGAATTGAGTGTGAATCGCTGCGCGTAAATCGTGCCACCAGCCGCTTCCAGTTCGATCACCTGCGATACGTCGTTGAGTACATTGCCAAGACCAAGTCGCAGTAACGTCCCACCCGACAAGGCTGAATAGGTGGCGCCCGTGTCGACCAGCAGCCTGAACGACTGGGGATCGTCATTGAGTTTGCCGGTAACAACAATGCCACCGCGACGTTTTTCAAACTCGATTTCGGTAGCCGGAGCACTGCTGGCGCGCTGAGCGCTGTTACGCAGTCGGTTACCCAGTGAGGCCGCGATGGACGGATCAAGGCGTATGGCCGCGCGATAGTAACTCTGGGCCGCCGCGTAGTTCTGGTCGTCGTACTCCAGATCGCCCAGACGTCGATAAACGGGCGCGTGTTCACCCAGCGCCAGGGCGTCGAGCAGCAGGCGTTTCTGGTCGGCGCGACTGGCGTTGGAATCCGCCGCGTAGCGTGAAGCGGCAGAATGCGCAAACGCTCGCACGGCCTGGCTTGAATCAATGCGACTCAGTCTTTCTCGCATGGGTGGTGACACCAGAAATTCAGAGTCCTGAGGCTTCAGCCCGTAAGGATTCTCCAGGCAGCGACGTGCGCTGTAAAAGGCGCGATTCCATTGTTCCTGCAGTGCCAGGGCGCGCGACTCCACGAGACACCAGGGCTGTTGCTGTGGAAATCGTTGCCGCATGTCATTGGCAATGCGTAGCGCGCCTGCCGCGTTGTCCTCGTCCACCAGTTGATGGGCGTGGTAGTACGCCGCCAGCGTCAGGCCCTGCTGGGTGATATCGCTGTTGTTGCCGTCAACAGAAGACAGAGCTTCAAGAGCCTGAACCGCAGCACCCCATTCTTCGCGTTCGGCAT
>CAWUKD010000034.1:0-26401 GCA_963922815.1 uncultured Gammaproteobacteria bacterium | reverse complement strand
CACCATGCGAATATCGGCGGAGTTCTTGCCGGACTGTCGTACGTGTGGAATGTCGATAAGCTCGAACGCGGCTTCATGCATAGTGGCTTTAAAGTCTTTGTATCTGCCCCAGTCGCAGTACGCTTTTTTGACCACGATGCTGCCTCTTACCAGCAGCAGCTCCAGCACTTTGTTGATATCAAAGTCGGCGTATTTCGCGTCGCGAACACCAAGGGCAATGTTTTCAAAGTCGCAAAACAGCGCCAGATTCTTGTCGGTCTCGGAAGTCATAGTGATACTTTAGATTATGAAGGGCGACGCTCCGTTCTGGAGCGATACGGCGAGTATACAGGTTAATTCCGCTCGTATGTGGTTCTTGGCAGGTGGCAATCGCGGCCGGATAGCGCCGTAGTTGGCAGAGTGCGCAGCTACCTCGGGATGGTGCGGGTAGTGCAGTGCGCGGCGGGGCGCCTGGTGCAGGGTTTTACGGCATCACTCGCGCCACAGCGGCATGGATGCGCACCTGACCGAGCCGCCGGTCTTGAGCGCTTCATTGAAATCAATGGGTACAACTTCGATACCCAGGCCGGTCAGCAATGTATTTATGCGGGTGGCATTCCTGCGCGATAGTACCTTCTCCTGCGAAAGTGACAATACGTTGGTGGCCAGTTCCTGTTGCTCTTCGCGAGTGACGGGCAGCAGCGTATACCGCTTCTTGAGTTCGTCGTAACCATCAGCGAAGCCATCGTGAAAAATCAGCGCGTGATGTTCACCGACGGGCAGGAACGTGCAGTCCAGATGCAGGACATCGGCACCATCAGCGGGCCTGACCAGAGGCAGAGGTACAATCGTGAAGTCCGGGAACTGCTGCTCAAGCCATGCAACAGAGCGTGGCGTAGAGCGTTGTCCAAGGCCAACAAAGATGCATTCGCCATCAACGATAATATCACCACCTTCAATGTCGATATCATCAGGGACGAACAGCGCGTTGTCAGGATAGCCGTGGACTATCCCCCGCAGTCCGAGGTGTTCGGTCTGCCGGCTTGGATGTGACATGTTGGTAATAACCAGCTGGTCCTGAACAACGAAAGCAATGTCACGCGCCATGAGCTGATCGGGAACGCCTTCGAGCGCGGCCGGTTGAAGTACCTCTACATTGTGATTAACCAGCGTATTGACCAGGGTGTCGTATTCTTTTTGGACCAGCGCCTTGTCCGGCATTCGGTCGTCGGAGTAATGCTGCTTCTGACGTTCGTTAATGATCGGTGCAGGACACTGGAGAAACGTATCGGCACGGCCGATGACCACGCGTCTGAGTGTTCCCGTTTCAGAATTAATAAACTGAATTGGTGATGTCTGTTTGTCAGAGGGCAACATGAGTTTTTCTTTTTGTTTTGTGTTGCTAAAGATGGTACTGGGCGCAGTTGTTTTTAGCAATTTCTGACTTTACTAAATAGATCCATAACTGCTGAATTGTTCGGATTGTTATCGCTCCGTCTCTGAAATAGACATAAGCCATTATGCCTCTGCAGCTTATGTCTATTCGCGCTCGGGGATTTTACTACTAGTTAGCGTAAACCTTTAACGTCTGTCCGATGTCGTTGAGAATCTGTCGCAGCGTATCGTAGTCAGGGTGACGCACTCTCAGCCACGCATTGGCCATATAGCCGGCTTCAACCGGCTGGGTCGGCGTGCCCGGGTTTGGCAAATGAGCGGCCACGATACAGTCGTCGTATTTGGCGTTTATTTCGTCGGCACCGGAGTAACCGCTTATGTGTCCGTCCTGATCCGGGCGCAGCGCTATCATGCCGGAGGCAAATCGGCGGGAGGGCTGTGAGTGAATGTCGCCGTGCGTCACCGCGTGCGCCCACTCAAAGTACAGGTCGAATTCATTGCCCGCGTTATATACGTCCCACTGCCCTACGCCGGGTGGTCGGCAGCCAATCTCTGAAAACTTGAGACCCTTGGGGCCGTAAAACCACTCCATGTGGGTGGCGGACGTTCCAATGTCCAGTACCTTGATGACCTTGCGTGTGAGCGCCCGCACTTCTTCGTAACCGGGAGCATCAATGCGATTCGTGGCGATCATCTGTGGTGATATCCATCGCTCGCGCATGGCTTCGAGTACGTTCGGATAATAGTGAGTAATAAATTCGTGTTTTACGTTTCCATCCACGGAGATCGTGTCGATGAAGCCTTCATGACCTTCAATGAACTCTTCGATAGCAACAGCGTGGCCCTGTGCAAGGCCGGATTCATTAATAACGTGCTCAAGTTCGGCGCTGCTATCAACCTTGAAGGTGCCTGACGCGCCGGCGCCATCGGGGGGCTTGATAATAACCGGATAGCCAACGGCATCGACGAAGTCGCGCGCGTCTTGCGGTGACTGGGCACGGGTCGATTGCGCGCAGGGAATGCCCGCATTACGCAGCGCTTCTTTCATCGCGGGTTTGTCGCGACACAGGTACGCCGTTTTGACAGAGGTTCCGGGTATGGTGCAGCTCTCGCGCACCTTGGCAACCGGCATGATGTGCGCTTCGATAGTCGCTTCAATGCGATCAACCCAGACGTGCTTCTGAATCAGCCTGACGGCTTTGTACAAAGACGGCTCATGAACGACAGAAGGAACCTGAACGTAGTCGAACAACCAGCTTTTCATCTGGTCGTCGAGATAATCGGCCGGTCGCTCACCGATACCTATGACGTTGGCTCCTGCAGCGTACAGCGCCCGCACGAACTCCCGCTGGTTATGAGGAAAAGATGGTTCAACAAAAATAATATTCATTTGCCACACAGCGTGCGAAATAGAGTCACGTACTGAGCCCCCTGTTGTTGCCACGAAAAGTCCATCGACATGCCGTTTTGAATAATTCTATTCCATAGCGGCTTGTTGTCGTACAGATCGAGAGCCGTGTCAATGGCCCACGCTACGCCTGATTCATCGTAGTGGTCAAACAATACGCCGGTTCCCGTTCCGTTTCGCGGGTTTATCGGTTCTACCGAGTCCGCAAGGCCGCCGGTCGCCCGAACTATCGGCACTGTGCCGTACTTCAGGCTGTACATTTGATTGAGTCCGCACGGCTCGTAGCGGGAAGGCATTAGAAACATGTCGCTTCCGGCTTCGATCCAGTGCGCCAGTTTGTTGTTGTATCCGCGGTAAAAGCTGACGCGGTGTCGGGCATGCTGCTGCATGGATTCAAAGAACTGCTCGTAGCGTGGTTCGCCGCTACCCAGAACAGCCAGAGAAAACCCCCGGTGGGACAACAAAAACGGCAGAGCGCGTTCCAGCAGGTCGAAGCCTTTTTGAGTGACCAGGCGACTGACGATGCCGATCAGGGGTTGCCGGGTGTCCGGCAGTCCAAGCTCCTGGAGCAGTTGCTGTTTGCATACGGCCTTGCCGGAAAGGTCATCGGCTGAATAGTTGGCCGGAATCAGCGGGTCTGTTGCGGGGTCCCACTCACGGTGATCGACGCCGTTCAAAATGCCAATTAACGCGTGACGTCGGTCGCGCAGTATTCCATCGAGCCCCATGCCGTATTCTTCGCCCTGGATTTCATGGGCGTAGGTCGGACTGACCGTTGTCAGCAGGTCGGCATGGAGTAGCCCGGTTTTAAGAAAATTAATGACGCCCGCGGCGAAATCGTCCTGATGCAACTGGTGCTGGCTGTATCCCAGGCCCAGGTCGGCCGCGATAGCCGCCGGAAACATGCCCTGATAGCCAATGTTGTGAATGGTCATTACCGATTTGGTCGACGCAAACAGCCGGTCCCAGGAATACACCGTTTTCAGGTAAAGCGGGATAAGGGCCGTGTGCCAGTCGTGGCAGTGAAAAATGTCGGGTGCAAACTGCATGCGCTGGCACAGTTCGATGGCGGCGCGAGACAGAAGGATAAAGCGTAAATGCTCGTCGGCGTCGGCCGTATACAGGCCTGGCCTGTCGAACAGGGCAGGACACCTCAACAGGTAGACTGACGTTCCGTTTGCAAACGTACCGCGATCAACGGCGTATTCGATATCCCAGGGCCCAACTTTCATGGTCAGGTTTTGCAGACCCTCGACCGGCTGAACGTCAAGGTTGGAGCGATCAAGCGTCGAATAAAAAGGCATCAGAACCCGAACATCATGCCCGGCACCGTGCAGGTACTCCGACAGGGCTGCGCTGACATCGGCCAGACCGCCTGATTTGGCCAGCGGCGCGTACTCGGCCGTCGCCAGAAAAATATTTAGCGGGTTGCTATTGTTCAACGAAAATCCAATTGTCAGTGCGCGCGGTGTTATTCTACATGACACGGTGACACGCCGGTTGAGCGAATTATACAGGCTAGCGAACATGAATATACTGATTATCTCTCCGGGGTATCCGGCTGACATGCCGGAGTTTACCCGTGGCCTTGCCGAGTCTGGTGCCAGGGTCTTTGGTGTCGGTGATCAGCACGTTAGCCAACTGCCTCATCAAGTACAACATTCACTGACCTCGTATGTGCAGGTAGGCTCGTTGTGGGACAGCGCTGCCGTGATCGGAGAGCTTCGGCAGAAACTGGGTGGCGCGCAGCTGGATCGCATTGAATGTCTCTGGGAGCCGGGGGTGATGCTTGCCGCTGAATTGCGCGAATACTTCGGCGTTGACGGGATGAACGTAGAGCATGCGCACCTGTTTCGCGATAAAGAAGCCATGAAAGTGGCGCTGGACAAGGCGGGTATTCGTACGCCGCGTCATGTAGCCACCGACAGCGTTGCCGGCTGCTGGGAGGCTGTAGAAGCACTCGGGTTTCCGGTCATACTCAAGCCCATCGACGGCGCCGGTTCCGCGGACACCTATCGCGTCAATTCTCAGGACGAACTGCGGGAGGTGCTGCCGCTATTGCGACACGTGCCCACCATTAGCGTTGAGGAATTTATTGACGGCGAGGAATTCACGTTTGATACCATTACGATCAACGGTGAAATCGCCTATTACAATGTGGCCTGGTATCGCCCCCGACCGCTGATCGCACGAAGCAACGAATGGATCAGCCCGCAAGTGATTGCATTGCGCGATGTCGATCAACCAGACCTGGCAGACGGAATCAAGATGGGCTTCGATGTGATCAAGGCGCTTCAGTTTGGAACGGGCTTTACGCACATGGAGTGGTATCGAAAGGCCGACGGCGAAGTGGTGTTTGGCGAGATTGGAGGTCGGCCACCGGGGGCGCATCAAGTGGACCAGATGAAATACGCGTGCGACTTTGACGTATTCAAGGCGTGGGGCCAGGCCCTGACTCAAGGCAAGATTCTCGAGCCGTACGAACGGCGTTATAACGTTGCTACCATTTTCAAACGCGCACGCGGGGTAGGATGTATCTCCCACATGACGGGCGTTGACGAACTGCAGTCCCGCTTTGGACAGCACGTGGTCTGGAATACCCTGCTACCACCGGGCACGCCGCGCCGCGACTGGCGCAAGACGCTGGTCTCCGACGGGTTTATCATGCTGCGCCATCCTGATCTTCAGGCCACGATGGATATGGCGGATGCGGTGGGCTCGGAACTCGAGATTTACGCCAGTTGATCTGACGCAACTGACCTCTCCAGTCGTCCGGCGCGGCAGCACGCTTTGACGTCAGGCTTCGCGTTCAGGCGTATTCGGCGAGATATTTAGGCAGCATCTCACGCCACGTAATCCAGTCGTGATCATATTCTGTGCCCCACGAATCAACGCGGTTCGGAACACCTTTGGAGCCAAGGACATTCGCAATACGCCAGGACTGACCAATGTCCTCATATTTGCCTTCGCCAGTTGGAAACAGAACGAAGCGCTGTCGCAGTATGTCGAGCTGGGGCCCTTCGAGGCGCGGCAGGTAATGCAGCGGCGAAGAGAAATAAAAATCCTGATTGAAACTGCCTTCGAGGTATTTGGACAGGTCGAAGGTGCCGCTCATGGCGATAGCCAGTTTGTACGCGTCCGGGTGTCGGCACAGTGTAGCGACCGCATTAAACGCGCCGATAGACGCGCCGGCGGTAATGATTTCTATGCCAGGTGACTGGCAGTCGGCTCTGATGGCTGGCGTGATTTCTTCGTAAATCATGGCGTCAAAACAGTTCTGCAATCGCGAGCAGTACTCCGGAGAATGTTCCCCGCTGAACCACGCCGCGCCGGCGATGCTGTCGGTCGAGTAAATCTTGATGCGCCCGGCGTCGATCAGGGGCTGCAGCACCCGGATCAGATGAAACCGTTCGATTTCCTCGGCGTCACCGCCGGCGGTGGGGAACAGCAGCACGGGCGTGCCGAAGTGGCCCCAGCGCACCAGCTGCACTTCCTGCTCGACTCTTTGCGAATACCATCGCGTGATGTCTTTCATGAAGTGTTCCTTGCGGCACGGTCTACTTCTCGCGAATGCTGGATGCGGTCCCAGAAGAGCTGGGTAAACTGCTCGATCTCATGCTCCGGATAGAGTGACACCACTTTTTCCCGTATCGCGTCGCGTACCTGCTCGGTGGCAAAGTAGGCGTCGGCAACTTCGTCAAGATGACTCAGGTGTTTCTCGCAAAACGCTTCAAAGTCGTCAACGTCGAATTGTTCGCGGGCAATCCTGACGTAACCGGCCAGCTTCTCTTCGAACGGAATGTCCTGATCGGCAATGGCAAAATACGCTTTCCAGTTCAAATCGGTGTTTGGCTTTCTATTGGTAGCAGCGCAGTACACGGACCAGCGAATGTTGGCCTTGATCAGCCACGGGAAGTGGAAGTGCAGTGACGTTACCTGCGAGTCGGGGCAGGCGTTGGCAAAGTCGATCGGATGCCATTCGCCTTTGCTCAGCAAAGATTCGCAGGAATTGAAATCCCAGCCAAAAAACGCGTTGATGACCATGGTGATGTCTTCGAGCTGCTGCTGTTCTTCTGGCGATATGAAGTCGACGTCCATACGATACCGGTCATGCAGCGGGGCATCCGGGTCATAGTTGACGCATCGCCACTGCGGCCCGAGGCCGACACAGCGTACGAATCCGTCAAACGGGATGACCCCTTTTTGGAGATGCATGACGCGGGTGCCGCTTTCTTCGTACGCGGCCAGCAGCGACTCGCGATCCTTGATGGCGGTTACGCCCACCCAGGCTCCGCCGTCGTAGGGTTTCATGAACAGCGGGTAGCCAATCTGGTCGCCCACATCGCCGAGGTTGAACATTTTGGCGTAACGTTGCAGCGTCGGTTCCAGGTCTGATGATTCCTCGTAAGCCTTGGGTGGCACCATCCAGGTACGAGGAACAGAAAAGCCAAGTCGCATCATGGCGGCATAGGTGGTGTTCTTTTCCATGGATTGAAGCGTCCAGGGGTTGTTGAACACATAGAGATCATCCATGACGATGGATTTCTTAATCCACTCGCGCGACGTGTGGTACCAGTGGGTCAGGCGATCAATGACCACATCGTATTTGGGCGGTCCCATCAAGTCGAACGGTTCGATTTCCACGCGTTCTGACTCAATGCGAACCGTGCTGCCATCGATATCAAGCGACAAATCAAGCTCTTTCAGCAATGCTTCGTAGCATATGGGCCAGCAAATGTCGGCGCCTAGGGACAAACCTATTTTACGTGTTTGTTGGGTCACAGTTTTTCCTTGCTGGAGTGAGGATAGTTTTAATATAACAGGCAATGCGCCAATAGTACCCGTCAGCCGCCCATCTATTCATAGACAAGCCAGGCGGGGCCAGGCATTAGCCACGACAGACCAAGGCGCAGCCGGTCGCGCCAGTTCTCCCAGTTGTGTGCGTCGCGGGCTTCTTCAAAGTTTACTTCAACGCCACGACCCTGCAGGTGCGGGACCAGCGAGCGGTTTTCGTAAATCAGCGATTCGTACACTCCGCAGCTCATAAACACGCGCTCGGAAGGGCGTCCGGTTTCTTCGCGGAATTCGTTCATGAACCGTACAACCGGGTCAAAAACTGGCCCGCGATTGTGTCGCCCAATGTCGCTGAACGCGAACGATCCGGACTGCAAAAGCAGGGCACCAAAGGTTGACGGGTATCGCCAGGCGGTATGAAGGGTAGCCACGCCGCCGAAACTGGCACCCATCAGGCACCGTGATTCGGGTTCATCGAGCAGCGGATACTCCGAGGACATAAACGGCAGCAGATCGTCGACCACAAACTGTGCGTGAGTGTCGTTGCCCGAATATTCTTTGAGTCGATCCGGAGACTGGATCAGAGCGACAATCATCGACGGAATCTCGAGTCGATGTGTCAGGTTGTCGAGTACGGCTTTCAGGTCGGCGTATTTAAGGTAGTCATCACCATCGTGCACGATCAGCAGTGGATACCGGCGGTTCTCACGGTAGGTGGCGGGCAGGTAAACGTGAACTTCACGCTGTTGCTCAAACGCCGAGCTGTGAAACGAGCGTCGCTGCAAGGAGCCCTGTCGTGATTCAGGGTTGTACACAGACCAGGACGGGCGCTTGTAACCGTCGGCCTGGCACACTGAATTGGCACCAAACGGGTCTTTTGCAATGACCGGGTTGAGAGGGTCGAGTATCAGTTCTTTGTGATCGCCCCACTGCACCTCGAATTTGTATTCAATGCGCGACCCTTTCGGTAACTCAATGGTGGTCGCCCACAGGTCAGTGCCTTGCAATGACTGGAACGGCTGCGCCGTGTCGAGTCCCGAGATCCAGCACCGCAGGTAAACGGCATCAACGGAACCCCGATAAACAAACGTGACGTCGTTCCCCTGAACCAGCGGAAACGTGTTGTCGCGAATCAGTGCATCAATATCGGCACCGCCTCGGGACGACTTGCTGATCAGTTTACGCAGGGCCGGATTCACAGCGCTTTTACCCGGGCAAACTTGCCCTCGCGGGAAATGTGTTGCACACGCTCCGTGCTGATCACTTTTCCGTGTTGAAAGAGCAGGCTGGAATTGTTGTTCAGTGTAAGGCAGGTAGACGGTGAAAACCGGCGACTGAACAAACTGTTTCTGACGGTCTCTGATTTGCGGACGCGCTGGCGAGCGTCGGGCAGCAGCACCGTATCGGAAATCAGGCCGAGTCCGTTACACATGACTTCGGCGTCGCGACGGCCCTGTGGCAAACGGTCGTGGAACAGTACAATGCGATCGGTGAGTACCATGGCGCCGGCCGACAACCCCACAATGTGTTTCGTGCCAAGTAGCGGTCCGAGCCCAAAGAGCTTAAGCCGGTTAATCAGCACGACCACGTTGCCGCCGGTTATGAGGACATAGTCACAGTGTGACAGCTGCTCTTTAATGTCTTCAACCGTATCGTTTAGCAAAGCGTTGTGCTCAACGCCCAGCGTGTCGTTAAAACTGGCATGGATTTTCGCGATTTGATTCAGGTGGTGACGATCCAGGGCGCGCAGCTGCGAGATGGCGTGTCGCCGCTCATCCGCAATGAGCTCCGGGTCGCTGTTTACTTTGAGAATATTGCGGGCAGCAATGGTGAGCTGACGCAAGCGCAGCCGGTACAGGCGCTGCTGGTCTTTCAGTTTGTCCTGTCGCCGGCGATAGGCCGCCGTAAGCGCGGTATCTTTGGAAAATACCGTGTCGGCGCGCTGATAGAGCTCCAGATCGTGTAGCGGATTGTCCATGACCGGTTGAATGTCCCGGTGGTCGCCTTCGGCTTCCTGCCACGCGGCTGAAATAACGGCAACAGGAGCGTCTGCCGGTATCAGTTCTTTGGTGGCGCTGCCGAGGTAGATGTCCGGACGCTGCGGGCCAAGGGCCAGCCTCCACGGAGACGAAGCCATCATGCCAGCTCCACGCGAATGGTTCGGACGATTTGCTGTAGTGCGTGCTCGACCACCTCAGTGTCGGGATGCCGGACAATGACATAGCCGTCGCCTTCGTAGCTGTTGCTCGGCGGCTGACCCTCCCGGGGCAGTTTGGCTTCGACGACAATAGAGCCAAAGCGGCGCTGCGCCTCATCAAGGCCGGCAATGTGCCTGATGTGGCCACGGCCCTGGCCGCGAATGTAGGCAGCACCGACGGCGTACTTGCGTTCCGGCGGCTCGAACTGACCAAACGCGATGAGGCGCGGCCAGGCGGTATAAAAGTCGAGGTCGTGCGCGTAGGACAACAGCGACGTAATTTGTGCGCCGGGTGGACGGGCTCCGACCTCGGAAATGGCGATGTTGCCATTGGCAAGCCGAAACCATTCCATGTGACTCAGCCCCGTCTTCAGGCCCAGTGTTTCGACCGCCGCAAACCCGGCCTCCCGGATTGGGTCAAATTCCGGTCCGCTGATGTCGCGCGGTAACAAAACGCACCACTGTATCCAGTCGTTTTCCAGAACTTCGAGCGGCGAGGGCATATAGCGGCTGATCGAATGCCAGACCGGTTTGCCGTTCACTACGACGCTGTCGAACGAGTGTTCGGTGCCCTTAACGAATTCTTCGAACAGCGTCGGATGTGTGTGACTCAAAGACGTTTGGTTCAAAAAGGTCTGCAGGTCCTGCGGACGATCGAGTCGGTAGGTGCCCTTGCCTCCGGCACCGTCGGGTGGTTTGACTACGACCGGCAGGCCGACCTGATTAATGAATGCCTCGGCAGCCTCCGGGTCACCGACCAGAGCATGGCGCGCGCACGGGATGCCCGCCGCTCGCAGTACGTTTTTCATTTTGGACTTGTCGCGAAAATTGCGCGCCGCCTCGGTTGACAGGCCTTCGATGCCGAGAACTTCGCGGGCTTTCGCCAGAGGCACCTGCAGCTGTTCAAGCGTTGCCATGTAGCTGACGGCCGGACCAAACCGGGATTGCAGCGCCCGGGCCGCATCGACGAGTTGCTGGGGGTCAAGGGCATCATCGACTCGCCAGTGCCCCGAGATGGCCTCCTGGATATCTCGCGGCATGCGCGATTCCGGGTCCTGGCTGACGACCGTGAGCGTGACGTTGGGCAGTCGCGTGGCCCCGCGCAGGAAGCGCAACGTGGCTTCCATGAAGAACGGGGCCGCAAATATGACGTGTTGATTCATGGCGTCAGCATAACCTTCTGGGCAAATCGGGTGATCAGGCTCTATGGAGGCTGAGCAGGTTACACTATTATACGATTAAACGGTCAGCCCGGAATCCATCTCAGTTGCAAGGACCTTCCCATGCCCAATCTCCGACGATTTCCCGTTCGCCAGCTGTTCGTATGTGGAGCGCTGTTCATGCTCTCGGGCTGCTTCGGCCCCCGTGATGCCGGTGATCCGCCGGAGCACGCAGACCTGATACTGACCAACGGCCGCGTGTATTCGATGAGCTGGGACGATCCGGCGTTGAACGGCACGCCAGCCTCCAATGCCCCGGTTGACGGTACCGGCTGGCGCCCGGATGCCGGCGCGGTAGCGATTCGCGGGGGCCAGATCATTTTCGTGGGGACTTCCGCGGAAGCAATGAACTATCAGCATGACACGACGCGAGTCGTAGACCTGCGTGGAGCTACGGTTCTGCCGGGTCTGGTTGACTCGCACACCCATTTTTTCGAACTGGGCGCCAAACTGGTTCAGGTGGATCTTACTGATGTGGCCACAGAAGAGGAGGCGGTTGCCCTCGTCGCGGCACGCGCCCGGAGCGCTGCCAAAGGCGACTGGATTATCGGCAAAGGCTGGGATGAGGGCGCCTGGGCCAATCGCTACCCGGACAAGACGCTATTGAGTGAAGCGGTACCCGACCATCCTGTGGTGCTCGACAGCCTTCATGGATTTGCCGCGTGGGTCAATCAGGCGGCACTGGATAGCGGCGGCCTGACCGCCGACTCTGAAGTGCCTGTCGGGGGAGAGATGCGTATCGGATCCGATGGACAGCCGAGCGGTCTGTTTCTAAATAACGCAACGACGCTGATCGACAATATTGTCCCGGCTCCGTCGCGCGAAGAGCGCATTCGTTACGCGCTGGCCGGCCTGAACCAGATGGCCAAAGACGGGTACGTGACGGTGCACGATGCCGGCCTCGATGCCGCGTCCATGAGCGTGCTGGAGCAGCTCGAACGCGAAGGTCGGCTGCCCATTCGCGTGTACGCCATGCTGTCGCTTCGGGACGAAGATCTTATTCACCAGTGGATTAAGCGCGGCCCTGACGAAGACAACGATTCAATGCTCGTGACCCGCAGCGTCAAGGCGTACTACGATGGCGCGCTCGGTTCCCGGGGTGCCCGGTTGCTCGAAGACTATGCGGACAAGCCGGGGCATCGCGGGGTTAGCGGCGACGGATACGGATTCGATCAGGCGCTGAACGCAGCGGTAATGAAGGCCGGGTTTCAGGTGGGTATTCACGCGATCGGCGACGCCGGTAATCGTGAAACGTTAAACATTCTGGAAGCCGTGTTTAGCGAAGATCCCGCCACAATGCGCAATCGCCACCGTATTGAGCACGCCCAGATTATCCATCCGGACGATATTCCCAGACTGGGACAGCTCGGTATTATCGCCTCGATGGAACCACCTCACGCGATGGAAGACAAGACGTGGGCCGAGGAGCGCCTGGGTGCGGAACGTATGGCTGGCGCCTACGCCTGGCGTTCTTTACGTCTTGCCAATACAACGCTTACGTTCAACGCTGATAACCCCGGGTCCGATCACAATATCTTTTACGGACTACATTCGGCGGTTACCCGGCAGGATAAACAGCAGCAGCCTGACGGCGGGTGGTACGCAGAGCAGGCCATGACGATGGAAGAGGCCATTCGTGCCTACACGAGCTGGTCGGCCTACGCCGGCTTTCGCGAAAACGAAACCGGCGTGCTCGCCGCCGGACGCTGGGCCGATATCACGGTGATGAGCATAGATCCGTTTGTCACCGCGACGTCCCGTCCCGGGTCGCTGCTCGACGGCGATATCGTGATGACCATTGTGGCTGGCAGGATTGTCAGTGAGTAACCATGACGGACCGCGAATCAGGCGGTCAAAGGAATTACCATGTCAGCATTGAAAGACCAGTCGATGAACGGACCCCTTGACGTTCGGCTCAGCTCGAACGGAGCGGCGGTGGAATCCGGCGAGCTTGTTTCTCTTCGAATTTCGCACGGCCTCAATGACATTCCCATGGCCCGGGTTGTGATCAAGGATTTCGAAAAGTCGAGCGGAGCATTCCCGCAGAGCGACGGACCACACTTTGAGCCGGGCGCCATCCTGACGGTTTTCTGCGGGTACGGCACGGCGGACCATCGCCTTTTTGAAGGCGTGATTGTGGGTCACCGGCTGCGTGTCAACGCGAATGACGGTGCGCAATTGGAGCTGGAGTGTCGTGACAAGGCTTTCGCCATGACGATGGTGAGGAAAAACGCTGGCTATGACAACCAGTCTGATAGCGACATCATGCGCACGCTCATCAAATCGTATGAAGGCCTCGTGGCGGCTGTGCAAAACACCGATTCGGATGTGCCGGGGCAATTACAGTTTGATATGACAGACTGGGACTTTTTGCTCTCTCGAGCGTCGGAGAACGGACAGGTGGTGATAGTGGACAATGGTCGGGTGTCGTGCGCACCGCCAGAGTTAAGTGCCAAACCACAGGTTCAATATTCCCTGGGTGTCGATATGCTTGAATTTGATGCCCGCGTTGAGCAGAGCGACCAAACCAGGTCGGCGTATGCCTCGATGAACCCGATCAGTGGAACGGTCGTTGCTGCCGGCACTGCCGGCATTGCCCCCGGCGGTGTTATCGGGCTCGAGGGTGTTGGCCAGCGATTCAACGGGGCCGCTTATGTCAGTGGCGTCGACCACACGATCGAATCCGGAGAATGGCAAACGACCGTACGCCTCGGATTGCCGGCGGTATGTCCGGTGCCGTGTGGGGGTGAAGTGATGTCCGGATTAGCAGCCGCCGCGTCAGGATTGCACATGGGCAAAGTTCAGGCTGTCGCTGACGATCCGCAACAGTGTTTTCGGGTGAAGGTCGCAATTCCCGTGCTTGGGGACAACGTCGACGGAGTCTGGGCCGGATTGAGCAGCGCGTATGCCACCGAAAACGCCGGTATGATCTTTCGACCCGAGATCGGTGATGACGTAATTCTCGGTTTTGCCGACGCAGACACTACCCGTCCGGTTGTGCTGGGAAGTGTGCACAGCAAAGCTCGCGTACCTGCATTACTGCCGTCAGATGCTAATCGGCACAAAGCCATCGTGACGCGAAGCGGACTCAGTTTCCGGTTCGACGACGATGCAAAGACGCTGACTCTGGAAACGCCTGCCGGGAACCGGCTATGCCTGGACGACGATGGCAAGAAGGTTACGATTGAAGATCAACACTCGAATGCCGTGACGCTGAGCGTCGCCGGTATATCGCTGAAGAGTGCCGGCGACGTGACGATCGCTTCAGACGGTCAGGTGACCATTGACGCAAAAGCAGGGGTTTCGTTAAGTTCAACCGGTGATGTAGACATTACGGCGGTCAATGTGACGACGACTGCCGGCGTTGCAAATACTGTGAAAGGGGGCGCGTCAGCCGAGCTGTCGGCGTCCGGACAGACGACCGTGAAGGGTGCTATGGTCATGATCAATTGATTGTTGATCAAAGGCCGCTGTCATCAGGGCTGCTGCGAGCCGGGCGGACGCGAGGCTCGCTATGATGGCGCACATGGGTTGTGGCCCGGTCATCATCAGCACTAACATACGTACCAGGAGCTTCAACACTGGCGACTGAATAATAGCGTTTCTGCGTATCGCACGCGGCGCGACCAGCACAAGGGAGAATCATGCCACCCGCAGCAAGAGTTACTGATATGCACGTTTGCCCGGAGCAAACGGCTGGCTCGCTGGATATTCCACATGTTGGAGGACCCATTACGGGACCCGGTGTTTCGACCGTATTGATTGGCAAGCTACCCGCTGCGGTTGTGAGTGACAGTGCTACCTGCGCAGGGCCACCTGATACCGTAGTACGCGGCTCAAAAACGGTATTGATCGGCGGTCAACCGGCGGCCCGGGTGGGCGATGCAACAGCGCATGGCGGCACGATTGTCAGCGGCTGTCCGACCGTCATTGTTGGTGGATGAATCAATCTCTGTGTGTGACTCTTCGGCGCCGCATGCTGTGGTTCATGCGATCAGGATATCTCGAAAGGGTCGGTCGCAGACCGTATTGTAGACAGATGAGTCTCGCCATCTGCCCGTTTGATTGGAGTTGCCAGTGGGCCCTCTAGCCGGTTACAAAATTATCGAGATCAAAGGTCTCGGGCCCGGACCTTATGCCGGTATGCTGCTCGCTGATCTGGGCGCCGATGTACTCGTGATCGAACGTCCATCTGGCGGCGGCGGACTGGCCCCACCGTCCGACAGCGATCTGTTTTCACGCGGTAAATCACACCTGTCTCTCGATCTGAAAACCACGTCCGGCAAGACTGTACTTCTGGATTTGGTAGCGCATGCTGATGCGCTGTTCGAGAGTTTCCGGCCGGGCGTGGCCGAACGTCTCGGCCTGGGGCCCGACGCATGTCTCGCAGTTAACCCGGCTCTGGTGTACGGACGAATGACCGGATGGGGTCAGGAAGGCCCGCTGTCACAGACGGCGGGGCACGACATCAACTATATTTCACTAACCGGCGTCCTGAGCGCCGTTGGACCGACGGACCGGCCGGTGCCGCCGCTCAACCTGGTCGGTGATTTCGCAGGCGGCAGTCTGTTCCTGGTGACCGGCATGCTCGCGGCGCTGCTCGAAGCTCAAAAATCCGGCAAGGGTCAGGTGGTGGATGCGGCGATCACCGACGGCACGGCACATCTGATGACGCTCATGTATACCCTCGGCAGCGTGGGTCTTTGGCAGCCACAGCGTGAGCACAACATGCTGGACGGTGGCGCGCCGTTTTACAGCGTTTATAAAACCAGAGATGATCGGTTTGTCGCGGTGGGTGCGCTGGAGCCTCAGTTTTTCGCGCAGTTGATCAAGGGAACAGGATTATCGGACCGGTTTGTTTCCAGGCAGAATGATCCCGCGGTCTGGCCCGAGCTAAAGACCGCTCTGAGCGAGGTGTTTCTGGGCAGGACGCGAGACGAATGGTCCGAGATTTTTTCGTTGACTGACGCCTGTGTTTCTCCGGTGCTCGACTATGAAGAAGCGACCGGGCACCCGCACAATGTCGCCAGAGCAACGTATGCGAACGTAGACGGGGTTATGCAGCCGGCGCCCGCGCCGCGATTTAGCCGTACGGCGTGTGCCTTGCCCTCCAGGCCTGAAAAGGTAGCCACATTTCTTGATGAAAAACTTGCCGACTGGGGGTTGAGCGATGATGAGCTTCGGCGGTTAAAGCGGTCGTCAAAGACTTCGCAGGACTAGACCAACCGGTTGGATGTCGCTCACACGTTAGTAAAGGCGTACGCCCTGGCGCTGCAGCTCGGATTGAACGCGCGCTATGGAGACCCCTCGAAAACCCGTGCCGGATTGCAGGGAAACGGCCGCTGCAACGCCGGCGCCCTGTCCGCTCACGGTGCAGCACATCATGTTTCGCACAGCGGCGTGTGAGTCGCGATCGCCGCCGATGCTACGCCCCGTAACGATCAGGTTGTCGATGTGTTTGGGCAGCATGGATCGGTAAGGTACCTGAAAGTAGCGTCCCGTCGTTGGCAAAATCAGGATGCCGTAGCCATCGATAAATTCAGGGAAAATGCCAATGGTGTCGTCAAAGCGCCCCTGTTCACGGACGTCCTGTGCCTGCATGTTGTAGACCGCGTCAATCTTGCGCGTGTCGCGAATGCCGATGGTCATGCCAAAGTTTCTGAGCTTCGCGTTCTCACAGCCGGGCGTGAAAGTTTGCAGCGCTTTGATTGCCATCATGGCCTGTCTGCGACCTTCGATTTCGTTTGCGGTCAGGCTGTGGGCATCCGTACCGTCGCATTCTGCCAGGTGTACCAGATTCAGATACGTGAGATCGCCCTGGTCCGAGATTGCGCCCCAGGTGCCGCAAATGGTGTTGAGGTTGCGGGGAATCATGCCGGCTTCAATGGCGCGCTGAAACGGCTTGCGCAGGAACGGTGAGAACATCGTGTCCTCCTTGCCGGTTGTTTCGATGGTCCACTCGCCGCCTTCCCAGTCTTTATACGTTTGCGGGTCGGCTTTTACACTGTCGATGAACTTCGCCTTGTCGACGCCGGTCATGGAAAACATCACCGACGCGGCCATCATGTCTTCGCGGGGTGTCTTGATGCACGCCGCGCCGGCGCGGGCGGCAATGTCGGCGTCGCCCGTTGCATCAATAACGCGATTTGCGAGTATGGCTTCGCGCCCCGATTTGCTTTCGGTGATCACCCCCAGAATGCGGTTGCCTTCCATGATCGGCGCGACCACGAGGCGATGTAGCATGGGGGTAATACCCGCTTCACTGACGAACGTGTCTGCCACATACTTGAAGGCTTCGCCGTCGAGCGCATGGCTGTTGGACTGGGGTTCCGGCGTGGCCGCATCCATGGCTTTGGCACGTTCTTCAAATTCTATACCAACACCCTCGCTGTCGATGGTGTTGTCGTGTCGGTACCAGGCGAAGCCTTCGACGCCTACCTGGGTGATATTGCCGCCGAAGCAGCCATAGCGTTCCAGCAGGGTAGTGGAAGCGCCAGCGCGCGCCGCGCCGATCGCCGCCGCGAGTCCGCCCGGACCACTGCCAACAACGAGAACATCGGTGTGATGGATGACGTCTAGGTCACGTGCAGGTTCCCGGATGTGCTTCATGAGTACAGACTCCGCGATTGTCGTTGAGGCTCGCTAGTATTCCAGCTCGTAGTCAAGTTCAGGCGAGGTATTCAGTTCAAGCAGGGCCTGATAGGTCGCGACCTTCAGGTCAAACCGTAGCGGCCACGGGGAACGATACTGCTGGACCATGGCAATGCCTATAATGCCTTCCGCAGGATCGATCCAGAACTTGGTGCCGGCCGCACCGCTCCACGACAGTTCGCCCCGGGATGAAATAGCGGGGGTGATGCCGGCATTGGTGATCACGCCCATGCCAAGCGCCATACTCTGGCCCGGGTAAAGATCAGCAGCCGGATACTGCCCGACATCCTTGGCTCTAACCGAAGCACGAAGGTGATTGGCCGACATGAACTGAATGGTCTTGGGCCCCAGCAGCTGCACGTTATTCGCATACCCGTCGTTAATGAATAGCTCGCAGAACCGGGCGTAGTCTGTAATGGTTGAAACCAGTCCGCCGCCCCCGGAAAACAGGGTGACGTTGGTATAGTTTCGCTGCATTTCCATCGGCACGGGTTTTGTCGAATTGGATTTGGCATCCCAGTAGTGGCTGTCGGCCAGTCGATGACGTTTGTCATCGGGTACCGAAAAAAACGTATCCGTCATGCCAAGCGGTGCGAAGATGTGTTCCTGAAAATACTCGTCCAGCGGTTGCCCGCTCAGTCGTTCCACCAGCGCACCGAGCAGGTCGCTGGATACGCTGTAGTGGTAGCGCGTGCCGGGTTCAAAGCGCAGCGGAAGCTTCGCAAGTTCAGCCGAGAACTCCGTCAGGTTGCGGGTCTCAAACAGTTTGGCCTCGGCGTACTGCCGGTCAACCGGGTTGTCCAGTGTAGTGCCGTAGGTAAGTCCGGCGGTGTGAGTCATGAGTTGCCGAATAGTCATGGGTGACCGTGGGGTGACCAGTTCGCCGTCACGCAATAATTTCTGGTCTTTAAACTCTGGCAGATAGCGACTGACGGGATCGTTGAGCTGAAATTTGCCTTGTTCATAAAGCTGCATGGCCGCGACGGTGGTGACAGGCTTGGTCATTGAGAAGATGCGAAACAGCGTGTCCACATCCATCGGCTTGTCATTGTTGAGGCCGTATGTACCTGCCGCGTCGCTGTGCACAACCTTGCCGTGGCGAGTGACGAGCGTAACGATGCCGGGATACTTGTTGTCCTGAATGTACCGGTCGTTCATCTCACTGATGCGTTGCAGCCGCTCAACCGAAAATCCTTCGACTTCGGTTTTTCCCGGGCCGACATCAAGCGTGTAGTTGACGGTGCACGAAGCCAGTGGGATTAACGCGCATGTAAATGCACTCATCCATGTACGCCGAAGACGGGAGCGTGTGAGGTAGTTCATAGTTTCAGTACCGAACAGGTTGTAATTGCCAAAGCGATAGCACACTCTTATTTAGTGGTCTTGTGATGTCAACCACTCTGTCTGGCGTAATGGCGATTGAACGATGAGCAAACCGCCCACAATCGATATATCAGCACTGTTCGCTACTTCGGACAAGCGCGGCAGCGCACCACCCGTGGCGACGGCTGCGCGGATTTCGAACGCCTGTCGGGATATTGGTTTTTTGGTGGTGACAGGGCATGGTATTCCCGGCCGCCTGATTGACCAGATGCGACGCCTCACGAAAGCGCTGTTCGAGCAGGCGCTCGACAAAGATCACGCGCTTCGTATCACGCCGGAAAACTATCGAGGCCATATCCCTCTGAATTTCTTTACTCCCAATGCTTCGGGAGACCAGGCCGACGGCTACGAAGGTTACAAGCTGCATGAGGAGGTTGATGCGGCTGACCCCATACGGACAGAGTGTTCGCTGTATGGTCCCAACAAGTGGCCAGACGGCTTACCCGAACTGCGTGATGCCATCCGGACTTACTGGCGCCACTGCGACCGGGTGGCTCATACATTGCTTCGGGTGCTGATCGAACAACTGCAGGTTGATCCGGCGTTCTTGCAGACCGCGTTTTCATACCCGCTGACGAACATGACGCTGTTGCACTATCCAGGCGTCACTTCTACGCAGACGGCCTCTGGCATCCATCCTCACAAAGACACCGATGTGTTGACCATACTGGCACCTGATCCCGTCGGAGGTCTCGAACTCAGAACGAGGCATTCCGATCAGTGGATACCGGTGACCGCACCTGCAGACGGGTTGATCGTTAATATTGGCGACATGCTGGAGCTCTGGTCTGGCGGGCACTACGTGTCAACGCCACATCGGGTACTTCACGCCAGCGCCCAGGACCGCTACAGTTTCCCGTACTTTATGGTGCCGCGTTACGACGTAGATGTGGCACCGCTATGTGAGCCGGTGCCCGGATTCGATCGCGTCCCGATGAACGCAGGAGACGTCTCCCGCAAGATCTGGCAAAGCAACTGGCCGAACTCGTCGCCGGTCGAGACGTGCTACGATCCAGCGGTCGAATAATGACGCCGGTATTGCAGGTTTCGTTGGGGAAGGTCCCCGGTATCGATCAATAGTGTTCACGTGGATTACAGAGAGGACAGTGCATTGACTGAATCAGCCGCCGCCCAACACCCGACCGTGTTACAACGCTATATTCAGCTGGCGGTTCTCGTGGTGGTGGCTGGAGCTATCTATCCGCTGATCTATCTGCGTCAGAATTTTGAAGTAACCATTCTTGAATCGTTTGGCATTACGGCCACACAGCTGGGGCAGAACTACGCCATGCTCGGCGTACTGTTCGTAGTGACGTATGTGCCGAGCGGCTGGCTGGCCGACCGGGTTTCCCCGCGAATTCTGATGTCGTTTTCTCTTGCGTTTGCAGGCCTGCTCGGCATCTGGTTCTCGACCATGCCGTCGTTCGGTGCGCTGCAGGTGATATTCGCAGGCTGGGGATTGGCGACCGGGCTAACGTTCTGGTGCGCGCTCATCAAAGCCACGACCATGCTGGCCGAGCCGCAGGAGCAAGGGCGGTTTTTTGGCATTCTCGATGGAGGTCGCGGTCTTGTCGAAGCCGTGCTTGCCACGATTGCGGTGGGCATGTTTGCCTACTGGCTGGATCAGCCGGATCAAACGGCGGCCACGGCGCTGCGGAAGGTAATCTGGTTTTATGTGACCTTCATGCTGGTAATGGCGCCGCTCGTTTTGTTTATTGTGAAAGACAGTCGCACCGATGATCTGGCAGAAGAAACCGGCAGCGATCAATCTAATTTTTTTGCCGATCTGAAATCGATCGTCGTGCGCGAAGAGATCTGGCTGTGTGCGTTCTGTATTTTGACGGGCTACCAGCTGTTCTGGGCCACCTATTCGTTTTCGGCCTACATGCAGCTGCATTACGGCCTGACCGCCGTTGCTGTCGGGTCCATTACCGTGGCCAAACTGTGGATGCGGCCCATCGGTGCAGCGGCGGCAGGGTTTGCGGGCGACTTTCTGGACCGCGAGCGCGTGCTCGGAATTTTGCTGCTGCTCGCTGCAATCTCTCTTGGCGGCCTGGTGGTGCTGCCCGCAGGTGCCTCAACCGGAGCACTGCTCGCCGTTGTGCTGTTGATTGGATTGCTGACCTACGCGGTGCGTGGAATATTCTGGTCTACGCTTGAGAGCTGCAACGTGTCTGCACGCATCAAAGGCCTTGCCATTGGGGCGATTTCTCTGGTGGGCTATTCTCCCGACATTTATCTGCCGCTTCTGAATGGCGCCTTGCTTGAGCGCTATCCCGGAAAGGCGGGCTTTGATATCTACTTTATCGGCATTGCATTAATGGGCGTGCTGGGAGCCTTGGCCGCCTGGCGTTTGAAAGCGATCGTGGCAAGGAATCGCTGACGAGACCCGGCCATGGTTGGCATCGTACGACTGCGCAGATCAGTTGATATGGATTTCCGGCAGGAATCAAAAAAGGGGCGTTGCAACTGCAACGCCCCTTTCCTATTGCACTGATCGAAATCAGTTGATCTTCAGACTCTAGAAGTTCTGAGAGAACTTGAGCCCGATGGTACGAGGCCGTGCACGAACGCCGTAGATCTGGGAGCCACAGGTGCCAACAGCGCACTGCGACGTCAGGAACAGGGCGGCGTCTTCATCGGTTGCGTTCTTGACGAAGAACTCCAGCTCGTACGAGTCCTTGCGGATGCCTGCGCTCAGATCAACAAACGTGTTCGCAGGAACGTTACCGCGAATGGCGTTGTCGGCCTGATTCAGGCTTGAACCCCGCTCTCCCTCGTGACTGACTGCTGCCTGCCAATGTGCATCGAAACTACCGATATTAAAGGAGTAACGACCGATCACGTTGCCCTTGAAGTCTGCGGTAATGGGCAGTGACGTACCTGCCGGTGCCCAGGCAGATCCGTCGGCGTTACAACCAGGGCAATAGTCGTCCTGGAGTTCCGTGTCGTATATCGCAAACGACCCTGAGAGACGCAGCTGTTCGGTGGGAAGCCACATGAGCTGGGTTTCAATCCCGGTCACCTCAGCCGTAGGTCCGTTGTCAACCTGTGTGATGGCGTTGTCCCCAACGAACGAGACCTGGAAATCATCCCACTTGTCGAAAAACACTGCGCCGTTCCATTGCAGCGTGTTGCCCATCCACTGCGTTTTCCAACCGGCTTCCCAGTTGGTCAGGAAGTCGGACACGTAGTTGCTGGCGCCTGGGCGGCGGTTGATGCCACCCGGTCGATAGCCTTCGGACCATGTGCCGTAGAGCATGACGTCGTCGTTGACATCCCAGCTCAGGTTTACGCGATAGATGCTCTCGCTTTCCGAGATGCCCTTGTCGACGTTGATACACGGCTTGTCGTCATCGGCCTGTGCCTGAGAGGCGCACTGCGTCTCGCCGGTACCGGACCAGGGAGTCCAGGAAGCACCGAAGCCAAAGAAGCCATTGACGGTCACTTCCGGTTCGAAGAAGCGCGCGCCAAATGAAGCCTCGACGTTATCGGTAATGTCGTAGCTGATCTGCCCGAATACCGCGCGGTCGCTGTCATCGCGATCCAGGCTGTTCAGGTAAACCGTGTCGTCAAACTGATTGCCGTTCGGTTCATCCTGGTTGAGCCACTGACTCTGGGCCAGGCCTTCGATCTGCCAGCGCTGTTCAAAGTCGTGATACTGCTCTTGCCAGAAAAACCCGAGCATGCCGCGCCAGCGGTTATTCGGGTCGGTGCTCAGACGAATCTCGTGACTGTTCTTGGTGTACCCGTCATTGTTGGTGAAGCGGGCACCGGGCATGATGCGTTCGCCTGCATCGTTGTAGAACTGGTTCGGCACAACCGGTGTTCCGGTATCAGAAAAGTGCAGGTCAGCGTAGTAGCCGGTGGTGTACACAGTGTCATACCAGTACGAGTAGTCGGAGTAGTCAAACGACCCGTCGACCTCCCGATCGAGATACGAGCCTGCGTAAACGAGGTCGAAGTTTCCGACCTTGCCTTCAATCGTCAGGCCAACCTGATACCACTCGTCGTCGGTGAACTCTTCTTTAAAGTGAGTCACCTGGTTTTCGCCGCTGACAAAGGCGCTCATGTCTTCACCCCACGAACCTTCCTGCTCCTGCTTCTGGATCATGATGTTCGGGGTAAAGGACCAGTTGTCATTGAGGTCGATGCGCAGAGCGGCGCGAGCCCCGATGGTGTCAATGGTGTTGTAGTTGTCGCGGGCAAAGGCGGCGTTGTCGACGATGATGTCATCATCGGTCGTACTCGCGTAGCCCGGAAACGTGCGGGTGCCGCGGACGTTGTCGACGTAGCCGGCGTCACCGCGCGACCAGCCAACCAGTCGAACGGCCACTTTGTCATTGATGGGAATATTGACGAAGCCTTCGAGCACGTGCCCGGAGTCGTCGCCATCTACAATATTGCCCTCAATGCCGTACCCGGCCGAAAACTCGCTGGGGTCTGGCTTGTTGGTAATGATGCGGATGGTGCCTGCCTGGGAGCTTGCTCCGTACAGGGTGCCCTGCGGGCCGGCCAGTGCTTCGACGCGAGAGACGTCATACATGTGAACGTCGAGGTTGCCCTGAATGGTCGTGATGGGCTGTTCATCGAGATACATGCCCACACTGGGTTGAGACGTGGTTGCCTGACCGTCGCCGGCTGTTGCGATGCCGCGCATGTAGACAAGGTTAAAACCGGAGCCTGCGCCAAGTGATGGCGTCATGGTCACCGTAGGAAGCATGCTGACGTATTGTTTGAAGTCTTTGAGATTGAGCTCTTCAAGCGCTTCTGCTCCGAGCGACTGAATGCTGATTGGAACGTCCTGGAGATTTTCAACGCGTTTTTGCGCTGTCACAAACACTTCTTCAAGAGTTCCCCCCTCCTGAGCGATAGCTGGCTGACACGCCAGCAAGATGGCCGCTGCCAACGGCGTTCGGTTAAGGCAATGTATCCTGGGTCGTTTCTTGGTAACCCGCATTGATTCTCTCCTGTGTTGTACCCGTCTTCCGAGACTATAACGAAAGCCTCCCGGGTTCCAGTTCAGCTGCGGCAGAACGCATCGCAATACCGACCTGTGGTCACAGGGTTGTCCAAACAACGTACAGCCGGACGATCAGGTCTCGAATTCGGGGATGTCTGGATACCGGTCGAGCACCGGGCCGAGTTCCGTCTTGAGGGGGCCGAGCCACTCTTCATAGTGCTGCCAAAGCTCGGTACCGCCGCTGTATATCGGCTGTCGTACCTGTTCCGAGCTGGCGGTTCGCACAGGCCGGCGATTTTCGTAAAACTTCAGGCAACCTTCTTCAAACGGCAATCCGCAGTATTCCAGCGCTTTTCTGACTTCATTTTCCGTGTCGGCGACCATGTCCTCATAGAATACGTGATGAATGCGCCCCGGGAGCACGCCGTCAAAATGGGCCATCAGTTCAACGTAGTCCCGATAAAAACGGGCCATGTCCGATAGGTTGTAGCTGAAGCTCTGTCCTCGTGCGTAGTATTGTTTGAAGTTTGAGAAGCAGCAACCCAGCGGATGACGCCGTGCATCAATTATCTTCGCGTTGGGCAGAACCGCATGAATCATGCCGGCGTGCAGGAAGTTATTTGGCATCTTGTCGATAAAAAACGGTCGGTCCGTCTTGCGATGAACGCGGGTGCGCTCAATGTACTGCTCACCCAGTGCACGTAGTTCGCCGGCATTTTTAGAGGCCAGTATTTCGGCGTACGCCACGATTTCATTGGACTCGGCTTCTTCACGCAGGTCTTTGGCCATCGTGATGATGTCCGGCAGCTCGGTGGTGCCTTCGACCTGCGTGTGGCTGGAGAGTATTTGTTCGAGCAGGGTTGAGCCGGAGCGGGGCATGCCAACAATAAAAATCGGGGCGTCGCTGTCGCAGCCCATTCCCGTTCGTTCCGCAAAGAATTCGCGGTTAAAACTCTTCTTCAGGCGCCTCGCCCGAATGGTGTTGAGCTCGGCATCGTAGTTGAGCTGATCCCCGTGTCTGGCATTACCTTTGGCATAGTGTTCGAACGATCGCGCGTAGTCTTTGCGATCTTCGTAGGCCTTGCCCAGTGCAAAGTCGATATGCAAACGGTGTTCATCGGCCAATGCCGGGCTTTCCAGCTGCGCGTGCATGGCCGCCAGATCGTCGTCGCTGAAGCTGAAGGTTTTGAGGTTGGCCAGACTCCAGTAGGCTTCGCCAAACATCGGGTTACGTTCGATGCTCTGTCGATAGGCATTAATGCAGTCGTCCTGCCGGCCTTCGGTTTTCAGTACGTGTCCGTAGCTGAGCCAGACTTTTGCATTGGCCGGGTATTCTTCGAGCAGCTGCCCATAGAGTGCGCTCGAGCGGGCGTATTCGCCGATACGACTCAGAATCACCGCGCACAGGTTGCGGTAGCTTGGGTTCTTCGGTTCTTTTTCCAGCAGCCGCTCGATGTGTTCGAGTGCGCTGGCCGAGTCGTTGTGCCGGTGAAGCAAAACCGCGTAGTTGTAACGAGCCGCGGTGAAGCCGGGAGCCAGTTCAAGACAGCGCTCGAGCAAGTGGCGCGCATCTTCAACGGCTCCGCAGCGCGCGGCAACTTCGGCCAGCATGCGAATGGCCGTGACATCTGTCGGCGCGCCTTTCAGGTACGTTTTGAGTTCGGCCTCTGCCACAGGCATGTCGTTCTTGACCAATGCCGCCGCGGCCAGCTGCAGCTGGGGAGATTCGGTCGAGCTGTGAATGTGCCGGGCATAGGCGGCATCTGCGCCGGCGTTGTCATCAATCGCCATGAGATGGTCGGCCAGCAGGCGCCAGGCGTCGGGGTGTTTCGGGTGCAGCTCAACGGTTTTGCGCAAAGCCTTTATGGCATCATCGCCGCGGCCGGTGTCAGCCAGCGCCAGCCCGTGCTCAAAGTGCGCAGCGGCCCAGACGGCTTGCTGTTTGACCAACCCATCGAGTTGTTGAAGCGCAGTCGCGTGCTGTCCCTGCCGGCGCAGGGCGCTGGCAAGTATCAGCTGCGCCGGCGGAAAGTCCGGCACAACTTTGAGAATTTCATGGGCCTGCTGTTCGGCCATTTCCGGATCTGTTCCGAGCAGGCTTGAGGCGTGTTGTACGGCGACTTCAAGCGAACCGCGCGGATCGGTGGCGTCACTCACGAATGGATTCCGGTGAACGGGCAGGTATTCAATACGGGGGTAGGCATCACAATCAGATTCGCTGGCGTACGGGACTTTGATTCTAGGCGCAAGCCGGGTCGGTGGCAATTCAGCAGTGACGATGGATATGCTGTGGCTTTTGGTGGCAGCCTGATGGAGATTGCCGCGTCGCTGCGTGCTGAAGACCCAGACTGCGATTCAGGAACGTGTATCAGGGCGTCGCAAGCGCATGGCAAGAATGATAATAATTAGCG
>CAWUKD010000033.1:0-26952 GCA_963922815.1 uncultured Gammaproteobacteria bacterium | reverse complement strand
CCCTTGCTGAATCCGGATAACTGTATATAATCACAGTTACTGAGCATTTATACAGATAAGGGAATACTATGCGCGATCTGACTCCCCGGCAAAAAGAAATCCTGCAGCTGATCTACGACATCATCGACGACACGGGGATGCCGCCGACGCGCGCAGAGATTGCCAGGCATTTTGGGTTCAAGTCGGCCAACGCGGCCGAAGAACATTTGAAAGCACTGCAAAAGAAAGGCGCGATTGAACTCGTGCCGGGTGCATCGCGTGGCATTCGTCTGCCGGATGCCGTCAACGACAGCATGCGCGAAGACCAGGGTCTGCCGCTGGTCGGGCGGGTGGCTGCCGGTTCGCCGATTCTGGCGCAGGAGCACGTCGAAGGGCGTTATCAGGTTGATCCCCAGCTCTTTCATCCGCAGCCGCACTATCTGCTGCAGGTACACGGACAAAGTATGAAGGACGTCGGCATTTTTAGCGGCGACCTCGTGGCGGTACACCGTACCCCGGATGTACGTCACAACCAGATTGTGGTGGCTCGTCTTGAAGAAGAAGTCACCGTGAAGCGTTACCGGCAAAAGGGCAAAGAAGTTTGGCTAATGCCCGAGAACCCGGACTTCGATCCCATTAAAGTTGATTTGGAATTTGAATCGCTGGTGATCGAAGGCATTGTGGTGGGCGTTATACGTCGTGACCATTAACGGCAGTGACACTGAATGATTCGTAGTTGATGTTCTTGCGGTCAGTCTTGCTGCCCGCCGACTCATCAGTCTGAACACTAGACACCCGATGCCGTGCATCCGGTGAGCATCATTTAAGTGACTTTCACGTGGCCTGTTATGGACGACGGGCCACCGTTATAAACCCTCAGGGCGAGAGCAGTCCACTCGGTACTGCCTCTTGGCTACCGCACTGAGGCTTAACCATTCCAATTTATCAGAACCTCTGAGAGGTTCTTCCCTGAAAGCGTTTTTCAGATGTTCTTCTCAGTGCGTTCCTTTAGGAAACGTTTCTATGAACGTTTCAAAAGGTAGCTATGCCTATGAGCGATGCACTTGAACAATTAATCGACCACGGGAAGGTCTGGCGCGGTGGCCAGATGGCCAGCACCCAGGCACGTGTGATTCCCACCGGTCACGCCGTACTCGATCCGTTTTTACCCGGCGGCGGCTGGCCGCGCGCGGCGCTGACCGAAATTTTACTGGATGGGCCCGGTAGCGGCGAGCTGCAGCTGGTGCTGCCCGCGCTCACTCATTTGTGCGCCGACGACAGCCCGGACCTTAACCGCTGGATCAGCTGGATTGCACCTCCTTATGTGCCGTACGCGCCAGCGCTCGCCAAAGCCGGTATCAAACTGTCACGTATGCTGTTGGTGCATGCGCGTAAAGGGCTCGATGTGATGTGGGCGGCCGAACAGGCGTTACGCTGTGGCACCTGTTCCGCCGTGCTGGTGTGGGCCCCCAAAGTGAATCCAAAAGCATTGCGCCGACTGCAGCTCGCTGCTGAAGAAGGCGACAGCTGGGGCATTGTGGTGCGCAACACCCAGGCTCAGCGAGAGGCGTCGCCGGCGGCTGTGCGCCTGCGTTTAAGTGCAAACGAAGCCGGGCGCACGCTGCATTTGCTCAAAAGCCGCGGCGGGCGACCGCTGCGTATTGCGGCAGATTTTTTAACGCCCTGAGCGTCCTGCCATGAGTAAAGTGGGTAAATCGCTGGCGCTGTTCCCGGAGGATGAGCTGCCCCCTGGCGCACCGCTTCACGGTGGGGCGCAGCAAGGCCGTAATGCGAGCGATGCTTCGGGTGGCGTTTCTGACAGCGCGTCCGGTTATGCGGCGTCAGCGGCACAGCGGTCGTTTGATGCGTTGCCTGAGCAGGACACGACTTCGGTACGCCTTGCCCGCGCGGTGCAGCCTACATTTGCAGAGCAGGCGGCGGCACAGTCAGCTACCGGACGAGCGCAGCTGTGGCTGGCGCTCAGGTTTGTGGCTTTTCCGCTGGAAGTACTGTGCCGTGAAACCGTGCCTGACAAAGCGACCGTGGTGGTTGCTGATCACAGCGGTCGGTCGTGCGTAGTAGCGTGCGATCAGCGGGCGCACGATCAGGGAGTACGCGCGGGCATGCCTTTGGCCGCCGCCTATGCGCTGGTGCACGAGCTTGAGGTGCTGCCGCAGGACGAAGCACAGGAACAGGCCGCGCTGGAGCGGTTGGCCACGTGGGCCAAGAAGTTTACGCCGCTGGTGTCGCTGTGCAGTCCGGGCGCGGTGTTGCTCGAGGTGCGGGGCAGTCTGGCCTTGTTTGAGGGGATGCAGGGACTGTTGAGCAGCGTGCAGCGCGATCTGCAGGTGCTTGGCTTTGCGCACGTGCGTGCGGTTGCGCCAACGCCGACTGCGGCGCTGTGGATGGCGCAGCACACGTCGTCACAGTCTGATGAAGGCATTGCGCTCGACGATGTGTCGTTGAAAGCGCAGCTTGGCAAGCTGCCGGTCGCGGTGACCGCCTGGCCCGAGCACGTGTTGTCGCGGTTGCAGGGTATGGGCGTGCGCACGCTGCGCGACTGTCTGCGCCTGCCGCGCGACGGTTTTGCCAGACGCATGGGCAAGCAGCGTTTAAAAGAGCTGGATCAGGCGCTGGGTCTGGCGCCCGACCCGCGCGTGAACTATCAGCCTCCCGACAAATTTGTCGCCCGGCGCGAGCTGCTGTTTGCCCTTGAAAGCGTCAACATGATCGTGCGCGGACTCGACACGCTGGTGACGGAGCTGTGTGGTTTTTTGCGGGGGCGTCAAAGCGGCATACAGAACATACGCATCACGCTATACCACGCGCACACAACGGCCAGCGTGCTTAATGTGGGTACGGCCAGTACGTGTCGTGATCCGGCGCGGTTAATGGCGCTGGTCCACGAGAAAGTCGAGCAGCTGGTGTTGCCCGAAGGCGTTGTTGCCTTGAGCATGGTGTCCGGGCGTTTGTATCCGTTAACCGGTTTCGACGGGCAGCTGTTTAACGATACGGCGCACGGCGACGTGCCGTGGCCGCAGCTGGTGGAAAAGCTGCGTGCACGCCTCGGAGTGCGTGCTGTGACCGGCTTGTGTCTGGTGCCTGAGCATCGTCCCGAGCAGGCGTGGAAATACACCGAACCGGGCACCGTGAGTACCATGCCGGTATCGGGAAAGCGGCCGCTGTGGTTGCTGGCCCAGCCTTATCGCATGCCGGGTCGTGAAGGCTTGCCGTACTGGCATGGCGTACTCACGGTCGTGCACGGGCCAGAGCGTATTGAAAGCGGCTGGTGGGACGGGCAGGACGCAGCGCGTGATTATTTTGTGGTGGTCAATCCGCACCAGCTGATGCTTTGGGTGTATCGCGAACGGCGGCCGTCAGGGCAGGAGGCGCATGCGGCTTACCCGCAGCCGGTATTTGCGGCCGCCGACGCCGTGGGTGACGACCCGTTCGCAGCAGCGAGAACGTACGAGATAACGCCGGACCCCGAGGCACGATGGTACGTGCACGGGCTGTTTGCCTGAGTGGCCGCTGTGTCTTATGCCGAACTTCACTGCGTCAGCAACTTCAGCTTCCTGCGGGGCGCGTCGCATCCGGAAGAGCTGGTCGAGCAGGCGGCACGGCTGGGTTATGCAGCGCTTGCGCTCACTGACGAGTGTTCGGTGTCGGGCATTGTTCGGGCACATGCGGCGATTAAAGAGCGCGTCGACGAGCAGGGGCTTTCACTCAAGCTGATTATTGGCAGCGAGTTTCGGTGCTCCGACGATGTACACCTGGTGATGCTGGCGACCAGCAAACGCGGCTACACCCATCTGTGCCATGCCATTACGCAGGCCAGGCGCAGCGCGCCCAAGGGCGAATACGCGATCAGCAGCGCGCAGCTTGCGGCGTTTCGGGGCGACTGTGAAGTGCTGTGGGTGCCACCTGAACTGCCAACCCAGGCGCAGGCACAGTATCTGAAAATGCGGTTCGGACGTCATTTATGGCTCGCCGTTGAGCTGGATGTTAACGGGCGCGATCGTCAGCGCGTGCAGCAGCTTCACGCGGTGTCTCAGGCCACCGGCATCGAGGCGGTGGCGTGTGGGGACGTGCACATGCACAAGCGAGGTCGTCGTGCGCTGCAGGACACGCTCAGCGCCATTCGCGAAGGCGTGTGCGTCGATAGCGCCGGCTTTCATTTGTACGCCAACGGCGAACGGCATTTACGTTCGCTCAGCGCTTTGGCAGCGCTGTACCCAAAGAGCATGCTGGCCAACACGCTGCGGGTCAGCGAGAGATGCCGCTTTACGCTGGATGAGCTGCGGTACGAATACCCCGATGAGATCGTACCTGCAGGCTACACGCCGCAGGCGTACCTGCGTGAGCTTACGTATGAAGGCGCAGCGCGGCGCTGGCCTGAGGGTGTAAGTCCCCATGTTTCCCGACTGATTGAGCACGAGCTTCAGCTGATTGAAGAACTGGATTACGCGAAGTATTTTCTCACCGTGTACGACATTGTGAAGTTCGCCCGGTCGCAGAACATTTTGTGTCAGGGCAGAGGCTCTGCGGCCAACTCGTCGGTGTGTTTTTGTCTGGGGGTGACGGCTGTCGACCCGGCTCGCATGTCGATGCTGTTTGAGCGGTTTATTTCCAAAGAGCGCAACGAGCCGCCCGATATTGATATCGACTTCGAGCACGAACGGCGCGAAGAAGTCATTCAGTATATTTATCAAAAGTACGGACGCGAACGCGCGGCGCTTACGGCTACGGTTATTTGCTATCGTGCGCGCAGCGCCATGCGCGACGTCGGCAAGGCTATGGGGCTGGACGACATTCAGACCGACCGCCTGGCGCGCGCGATGCAGTGGTGGGACGGTAAAGGCATTCGTGACGATCGCGTGCGTGAGGCCGGCTTTGACCCCGACAATCCACTGATCCATCGCGTGCTGACGCTCGTGCGGGAGCTGATTGGTTTTCCGCGCCACCTGTCGCAGCACGTGGGCGGTTTTGTGATTTCAAACCAGCCGCTTTACGAGCTGGTGCCTACTGAAAATGCGGCCATGGAGGAGCGCACGGTCATTCAGTGGGAAAAAGACGATCTCGAAGAGCTGGGTTTGCTCAAGGTCGACGTGCTCGGGCTGGGCATGCTCACGGCGATTCGACGCAGTTTTGATCTGATCGAAGGCTTTCGCGGCAAACGCTGGTCGCTGGCAACCGTACCTGCCGAAGACCCGGCCGTGTATGAAATGATTTCGCGCGGTGACACGCTCGGCGTGTTTCAGATCGAATCGCGCGCGCAGATGAACATGCTGCCGCGATTGCGCCCGCGGTGCTTTTACGATCTGGTTATCGAAGTAGCTATTGTCAGGCCCGGTCCGATTCAGGGCGACATGGTGCATCCGTATCTGCGCCGGCGCAACGGCGAAGAGCCGGTGAGCTATCCGTCAGAAGAGGTCAGGGGCGTACTCGAACGTACTCTTGGCGTGCCTATTTTTCAGGAGCAGGTCATGCATCTGGCCATGGTGGCCGCCGGATTCTCGGCGGGTGAAGCGGATCAGCTGCGGCGCGCCATGGCGGCCTGGAAACGCAAGGGCGGGCTGGGGCCTTTTGAAGAACGGCTCATCAGCGGTATGCGTGCCCGTGGTTACGAACAGCATTTTGCCGAACAGGTGTTTCACCAGATTCAGGGCTTTGGCGAGTACGGTTTTCCCGAATCACATTCGGCCAGTTTCGCGTTGCTGGTGTACGTTTCGGCCTGGCTGAAACGCTATGAGCCCGCGGCGTTTTACTGTGCACTACTGAACAGCCTGCCGATGGGGTTTTACGCTCCGGCGCAGCTCATACGCGCAGCCCGTCAGCATCAGGTGGTGGTTCTGGCCGTTGACGTCAATGTCAGTGAATGGGACTCGAGTCTCGAGCCCGATACCGAAGGTCATGCCGCACTTCGTCTGGGACTGTCGCGGATCAAGGGGTTCAGCGAAGCGTCGGCAGAACAGCTGGTATCGGCACGCGCATCAGGACCGTTTATCGACGCCGCTAACGTGGCGTACCGGGCCCAGCTGAACCGGCGCGACATGGAGCTGCTGGCAGGGGCGGGTGCGTTACAGTCGCTGGCGGGGCATCGACACAAGGCCCGCTGGGAAGTGGCCGGCATAGAGCCATCAACACCGCTGATGCCCGAAGTGCATATTCAGGAAGCCGCGCCGCTGCTGGCGCGACCCACGGCCGGCGATGACGTGATCAATGACTACAACACGCTGAGCCTGACGCTGGGCGATCATCCCATGAAGCTGCTGCGTGAGGATTTTGCACCGCTGCGATTACGTACCGCTGAAGAGCTATGGGAGCTACCGCCGGGAGCGAGCGCGCAGCTGGCGGGGTTAGTTATCACTCGTCAGCGACCGGGTACAGCCAGTGGTGTGACGTTTGTGACTCTGGAAGACGAAACGGGGTACGTCAATCTGGTGGTATGGAAAAAAACGGCAGAGATCTACCGCAAGGCGCTGCTGGCGTCGCAGCTGATGCGTGTAGTAGGGGAGGTGCAGCGGGAGTCCGGCGTCATGCACATTATCGCGCATGCGCTGCACGATGAGTCGTCGCGCCTGGGTAATCTGTTAACGACGTCGCGTGATTTTCACTGACGAAAACCTGTGTCGCAAATCGCAGGTGTCCTGAGCCTGGATAGTGGGGTGTGCTTGATCAGGACAGGTGCGTGCGGTCAATCGCCGATATCGTAATCGTCGAGATCTTCCAGATCAGCGCGCAGGCGCCGTTCTTCACGCAGCGCTTCGAATCGCCGCTTGGCTTCCGAGCGTGTTTCAATCACGTCTTTACCATTGGCAAGTGCCACACGTTTCTCGATATTGTCGACGATTTCGTTGGCGTTAAACACGGACGTATCCGTTGCCTGCGGGTCGTCGCTGATTACGTCATCGAAAAAATTGGTTTTGCTTTTGCTTTCGACCATCTTTGAGCCCATCCATAAAAATAGGTAAGTGCGTAAGACTATGTTTAATACTGCACGGCCCTTTTTAGCAAGGACAGCCCGCTATAAACCCTGAACTGGGTCACAAAACCGTGGACCGATACGTTTTGTCATATTCAGAACAGATTTTGTGCGTCGCGATAGGGGCGTTCAAATCGCCAGCATGATCAATTATTTACGACGTACTACTGAACAGGTGGCCATGAGAGGTTGTATGACTACACAACCTTCGTCATTGCGAGCCCGCGGCGCTCATGGTCATTGCAGGTGCGAAGTGCGCGGCAATCTTCTGACCAGAGTACGGCTTGTCTTACGGTTCGCCAATACCTGCGCGGAGATTGCCACACCCGCGGCGCGGGCTCGTAATGACGCAGACTCGGATGTCACGCAGTCAGAGCAGGAAGTCGGTTAGTCGGGGCAGCTTGCCAGGCAGATGCGCCGGTGTCAGGCAGACAGGTCGTTTAGCGACATGATGGGCAGCAGGATCGCGAGTACGATCATGACAACAACCCCACCCATGATCAGAATCATGACCGGACCCATGAGGCTGGTCAGTACCGACCGGATGGTTTCAAGCTCGCGCTCCTGATTTTCGGCGGCGCGACCGAGCATGTCTTCGAGTTCACCGCTGGCCTCACCGATTTTGATCAGGTGCATGGTCATGGGCGGGAACAGCTTGCTGATGGCCAGAGACTTGCCGATTGAGGCGCCTTCTCTGACCCGAACAGAGGCTTCTTCCACGGCTTCACGCATGGGTACGTTGGTGATCACGCTGGCCGCGGTTTGCAGTGCCGTCAGGATGGGTACACCGCTCGCAGCCATGATGCTCAGCGTGTTGGCAAACTGAGCCGTATTGTTGCTGCGAATAAAGCGGCCGAACACCGGCAGTTTCAAAAACCACTTGTGCAACTTTCGTTTGGCATCCGGCTGCTTGAAAATCATGCGAAACACAAACACACCGACAATAATTCCGCCGAGCAAAAACAGTCCGTAGTTTTGCAGGAAGTCGCTGGTGTTGATGAGCGCGCGGGTAATGAAGGGCAGCTCCTGCTCGGTGTCCTCAAAGATGCCTACCAGTTTGGGCACAATCGACACCATCAGAAAAATCACAATTCCGACGGCAACGAAAGTCAGAAAGGCCGGGTAGATAAACGCCTGCATGACCTTTTGCTTAATGGCATGCTGCTTTTCGGTGTATTCGGCGAGGTGTTCCAGTACACGATCCAGGTGACCGGATGTTTCACCGGCGCCCACCGTGGAGCGATAGATGTCGGGAAACGCATTCGGGAATGTGCCGATGCTGTCGGCGAGCGTATAGCCCTCGAGGACCTTTGCGCGTACGCCCAGCAGCACCCGCTGGACTTTCGGTGATTCGGTTTGCTCCGCTACCGCCTGAATGGTTTCGTCAAGTGGCGTACCGGCACGCAGCATGGTGGCCAGCTGCCGTGTCACCAGCGTGAGTTCGGTGATGCTGAGTTTGTTCTTGGAGCCGGCTTCCTGAGGCTGATCCTTATTCTTCTTCTGCTGCGCTACTTCGCTCACCTCGATTGGAATGAGCTTTTTCTCGCGCAGCTGCCGACGAACCTGTTTGGCCGTATCTCCTTCGAGCAGGCCTTTGAGTTCTTTGCCGCCTGCGTCGTAGGCTTTGTACTCGAATGCGGCCACTAGTCTTCTTGTGTGACCCGCAGGACTTCTTCGAGCGTGGTGTCACCGGCGAGCACCTTGAATCGGCCATCGTCGCGGATGCCGGGACCAAGGGTTCTCGCGAAGGCTTCAAGTTCCTGTTCACTGGCACCGTCGTGAATCATGGTGCGCATCGCGTCATCCAGGGCGATGAGTTCGTAGATACCCGTACGACCGCGGAAACCGCTGCCGCCGCATTCCTTGCAGCCTACGGGCTTAAACACCGGAGCGCGGTCGGTAGCGCTGAGACCCAGAAGGTTGCGTTCACGCTCGGTAGGCTCCTCGGTTCTGCGGCAGTCTTTACAGAGCATTCGAACCAGTCGCTGTGCAAGCACACCAACGAGACTCGACGACAGCAGAAACGGTTCCACGCCCATGTCCCGCAGTCGTGTGACGGCGCCAACGGCCGTATTGGTGTGAAGGGTGGACATGACAAGGTGACCGGTCAAACTGGCCTGAACCGCAATTTCCGCGGTTTCAAGATCGCGAATCTCACCGACCATCACCACGTCTGGATCCTGTCGCAGAATTGCGCGAAGCCCGCGCGCAAACGTCATGTCAACTTTGGTATTGACCTGCGTTTGTCCGATCCCGTCAATGTAGTATTCGATCGGGTCTTCGACGGTCATGATGTTACGCGTGTCGTCGTTGATTTCTTCGAGGCCGGAATACAGCGTGGTTGTTTTACCCGAGCCGGTAGGGCCGGTGACCAGAATAATGCCGTGCGGTTTGCCGATGAGCTGATTGAACTTGTCCTGCGTCTCTTTACTCATGCCGAGCTGTTCCAGGTCGAGCTTGCCGGCCTGTTTGTCGAGCAGTCGCATCACGACGCGCTCACCGTGCCCGGAGGGCAGCGTTGATACACGCACATCTACAGCGCGACCGGCAATTCTCAATGAGATGCGACCATCCTGGGGAATGCGCCGTTCGGCGATGTCGAGTTTGGACATCACTTTGATTCGGGATACAACCAAAGGGGCCAGGGCGCGGCGGCTGGTGAGCACTTCACGCAGAACGCCATCGACACGAAACCGCACCACCAGTCGGTTCTCGAAGGGTTCGATATGAATATCCGACGCGTTGTCCTTAACCGCTTCGGTCAGCACCGCGTTGATCAGCCGGATAATCGGCGCGTCGTCGTCGGCTTCCAGAAGGTCGGACGGCTCGGGCAGGGCGTTGGCCACGGAAAAGAGGTCCGTGTCATCGTTCATGCCCTCGACCATTTCCATCGCGCGGTTCGAATCGCCACCTTCGTAGTTTTGCTGAAGAATCAGGTCAAACTCTTCGTCAGAAATCTGCCGCATGGAAAAGGGCACGCCCAACACACGGCGCACTTCCGCCAGAGCGATCAGCGGGGTGCTCTTGAGGCACAGTATGCGGGCCACGCCGTCGTCTACGGATTCGAGCAGCAGTCCGTGACGGCGAGCAAACGAAAACGGTATGGAAGGTGCATCTGTCTCAACAATCTCTTCGCCCAGGTCGTTCGCAGGTGGTAACGACTCGTCACCGACCAGTGTATTCGTTGAATCCACCGACCTATTGCCCTTCTGCCGGTGGTACCACAATCACAGGAGGTACCTGCAGGCCGTTCGTGAACGCGTCCTCCAGTGGAGGCAGCGATGGCCGTGCGGCGCTGGGCATCAGGCTCACGTCGCCTTTTTGGCCAATTTGCAGATCGCGAATGTAGTTGTACTTGGCGTCGGTTTGCAGGCCGGCCTGAACGCCGTCCCGCAGAATCTTGGGCCGAATAAAGACCATCAGATTACGTTTCACTTTCGTGGTTCGGCGTGAACGGAACAGATTGCCCACGATGGGTATAGACGACAGTACCGGCACGCGCTGATCGTTCTCGAGCAGCGTGTCATCGATCAGTCCGCCAAGAACAATTATACCGCCGTCTTCAACCACGACCTTTTGTTTGATATTACGCTGGTTAGTGACCAGGTCGACGCTGCTTTCCGCGCCCTGACTCAGGCTGGATGCTTCCAGCTCAAGATCCAGAATGATGGCGTCACCTTCATTAATTTGCGGCGTTATTTTCAGCAGAATACCCACGTCGCGTCGTTGAATGGTCTGGAACGGATTAACCGCTCCGGTGTTACCACCACCTGTGTTGGAGAAGCTGCCGGTCAGGAAAGGTACTTCCTGGCCCACGGTGATCTCGGCTTCTTCGTTGTCCATCGTCGTGATCGACGGTGTGGACAGAATGTTGGTGGTGCCATCACCTGCAAAGAAGTTTGCGATGGCTGCGATGCTCGTGCCGTTTTCCGAAATGCGCCCAATGCCAAACGTGAGCCCGTTACCTAGTGACGGAATTGACGTTACTTCACCGCCGCCCGTGGCAAGCGCGCCACCGATACTCAACACGCTGGACGTTGAGTTTGGAAAATTTGTGAGCCCGGCGCCGGCCACGTCGTTCGTACCGTCGAGCGCCCAGGTCACGCCCAGTTCAGCCGACTTGTCGGCCGTAACTTCAACCAGTACGGCTTCAACGTGCACCTGCGCTCGTCGGATGTCGATGCGGTCGATGACCGAACGTAATGAACGCATGATTTTTGGCGGAGCCGTAATAACCAGTGCGTTGGTACCAGGGTCCGCCCAGATAGTGATGTTGTTCTGAGGTGCGGCCTGTGCCGTTCCCTGAGTCCCCGTAGTGCCCCCGCGTGCCTGTTCGGTCAGCTTGGTGGCGAGCTCCTCGGCGTTGGCGTAGCGCAAATAAATGACCTGTGTATTGCCGCCTTGTTCCAGCGGTGTATCCAGATGAGCAATCAGTGTGCGATAGCGCAGGCGGGCGGTTTTGTCGCCGCTGACCAGAACGCTGTTGGTGCGCTCGTCGGCGGTCAGCACTACAGGAGTGGACGTTGCTGCGTCAGCACCGCGGGCGCTGGCCTGACTCATGGTGGTCAGGATGCGGACCATTTCGCCGGCTGATGCGTGCTCGAGAGGAATGACTTCAATGTCTTCGTCGCCACTTTGGTCAATGCGACGAATAATGTTTTTCAGTCGTTTTACGTTAGCCGCGCGATCGGAAATGATCAGCATGTTAGAGGCCGGGTGTGCCGCGAGGTGGCCGTACTGCGGCACCAGCGGGCGCAGACTGGGGACGAGCTGAGCGGCGCCCACGTTGTTTACCTGGATAACTTCAGTGACGATCTCATCGCCGGACGCGCGACCGCTGGTACGCAGCGGGTCGGAGCCGGATACGTTACGAACGTTCGTGTCCGGGATCACTTTAATCGTATTACCTGACGGGATGGCGACGAATCCGTACACCTGCAGAATGGATAAAAAGGTTTCGTAAAACGCATCCATGGTCATGGGCGTTTCCGAAATCATGGTGACGTTTCCTTTCACCCTGGCGTCCAGAAGAAAGTTACGGCCAGTGAGTTCGCTCACGGTTTCAACAATCTGGCGGATGTCCACATCTTTGTAGTTCGGTGTGATCATCTGCTGTTCAATGACGGTCTCGTTCTGAGCAGAGGCCGCGGGCATAACGACAACGGCGGAGCAGACAATCAAAACGGTTGCCATGCGCATCGCGAAGGTGGAAAAACAGTTTGCGCTCATAAACGATGTTCTCTTTTGTTGTATTTGTGCTTCCACGCGAACAGCTCGCGCCTGGCTCAGGTTACGACAGGTTGTAAGACTATTGGTTGCCTAAATTTAACTGGCTAGTATCTAACACCAGTGACGTTTGTGCACCATTTCGCTGGACGGTCACCGATACCTGCGAGTTCTCGCTAAGGGTTCTGAAAATCTCCAGCCCTTTTGACGGGTCTTCCAGCAGCGTGCCGTTTACTTCGGTGACAAGATCACCGGGTTTCAGCCCAAGGGCCTTGAATTGTTCGCGTTTGCGACCGGGGTACACGCGGTAGCCCTGCATCTTGCCGTCCTGAAATACCGGCTGAGGGCGCATCAGGTCACCCAGCTTGGTCGGGACGTTGCCAGACGGCTGAGAGGCGGCTACCTGGCGGGCAGGGGCGCGCTGGTTAACTCGCGTATTGGAGCGGCTGCGAGCGGGGGTCGACGGGCTCTCGGACAGCTTTGGCAGCAACAGCTTTTCGGTTACGCCGTTTCGTCGGATATGAATTTCTGTCGCAAAGACCCGGCTCAGCTGAACGCCCGGGGCAATGTCGTCGCCGACCAGATAGACGTTTTCCTCGCCGCTGCGCTCGACAATGGCCAGGCCATTGTCGTCGGTGGTCGACGCCACGGTGCCCTTGAGGGTCAGGTCCCTGAGCTGGGTTTCCTCAACGTCCGGACCCTGATCTACGATGACGGCACCCTCGGGAGGGGGCACATAGGCGCCAAACAGGTTGGCATCGCGTATTAGTGTTACCTGACCGCCCACCGCGTTATTGTCTGCCGGGGCGGGAGCTGCCGTGGTCACATTGGCCGCCGTACTGATGTCGTAGGCGGGTTTATCCAGGATCAGCCACGTGATTGAGGCCAGTTTTGACGCGCACCAGATCACCAGCAGTGCTGTCAGTACGGTGGGCCCGTACCTTTGAAGCATCTGTTTGGGCGTTCCCGAATTAATCGATAACGCGCTGAGTTTATTACTTAATTCCATAGAATTGTGTGGGCTCTCTTAGCTGTCTTCTTGGCGAATGGCGCGGAAGGGTTTGTATACTAATGTGTGGCTCACAGTAACCACAAGGTTACCTGTAGGTTTTTGTGCGCCACCGCACACATTGAGCACCTTGTTCTACGTTAAACTTTAACCGAAATCAATCAGTTAAGGTACGTTTTTCGGGACTATTGTGTGAGTCTTCGCCTGCTACTACGGTTTGTCACCTCCTTGGTGATATTTGTTCCCTTTTATCTGCACGCCACTGGCGTGCGTCATTCTGTGGTTCTCGAGCGCCTTGAGGCGGCGTCATACGATGCGCGGCTGATTATGACCCTGCCCAACTCCCGCGATGACCGGATTGTGATCGTTGATATCGACGAGCGCACCATGCAGGAACAGGGACAGTGGCCGTGGGGCCGCGACAAACTCGCCCAGTTCGTCGATCTGTTGTTTGACGAGTACAACATTGACGTTCTGGGCTTTGACGCCATTTTTCCGGAAACCGACGGTCGCAGCACGCTTCCCATCCTGGACGCACTGGCGGCCAATGAGCTGGCCGACGATCCGCTGTTTGCCGAGCGGCTGGAACAATTCAGGGACCAGTTTGATTTTGACCGGCAGTTTGCCGAAAGCCTTAAAAATCGCAAAACGGTGGTGGGGTTTTCGTTTAACAGTGATGAAAGCGTCGAACCCACCAATATGCTTGGCGATCCCATTCTAACCCGGGAGCAGCACGACAGCGCTATACAGCTGCACGCTGGTCTCAGCTACACCGCCAGTTTGCCCATGTTCGTTGAATCGGCGGCCGCGTCCGGTTTCATCAATAATCAAAGTCTCGATTTTGACGGTTCCTTTCGACGGGCGTCATTGTTGCAGTCCTGGAACGGAGACTGGTATCCGTCTCTGGCGCTGGCCGTGACCGGTCTGGCGCTGGATTCCATGGAGCTTGACCTGGTGTTCTTTTCGGGGGACGACGGCGCCCGTGACGGGCTGGATCTCGAGTGGCTGACGCTGGGTTCCAAAGTGATTCCGGTCGACGAAAGTGCGACCGTCCTGGTGCCATACCGGGACGATGAGAACAGTTTTCCGGTGGTATCAGCAACGGACGTATTCACCCGGGAAGCACCACCCTACATCTTTGAGGGCGCCATTGTGCTGGTGGGAACCAGTGCGATCGGGCTGCGCGACATGCGGGTGACCCCGGTGTCAGAGAACTACAGCGGCGTGCAGGTTCAGGCGAGCGTGATCTCGGGCATTCTGGATGGCCGGATCAAGCACAGTCCGCGGTACGTACAGGGCGTCGAAGTCGTAACGCTGGTGCTTCTGACGGTGCTTGGCACGCTGATCATGAATCGACTGGCTCTGGTTCCGGCCACGCTCTCCATGGTCCTGATTGCCACTTTGACGTTCGCCGCGAATCTGCAGCTGTGGTCAAAAGCCAATCTGGTGGTTCCACTGGCGTCCAGTTTCAGCCTGCTATTCCTGCTGTACCTGGTGCACATGATTCTGAGCTACTTTGGCGAGTCGCGTGGCCGGCGTCAGCTCTCGGCCCGGTTCGGCGAGTACATTCCTCCTGAGCTGGTGGAGGAGATGGGGCGTAACCCCGGTGCGTTCAGCATGGAGAGCGCCAGCAAGGTCATGACCGTCATGTTTACCGATGTTCGCGGCTTTACCGGCATAGCGGAGGGCCTGGCGCCTCGTGAACTGAGCCGGCTGATGAACGAATATCTGACGCCGATGACCCAGGTAATCCACGCTAATCGGGGCACGATTGACAAGTACATGGGCGACGCCATCATGGCCTTTTGGGGCGCGCCCCTGGACGACGAGCGCCATGCTGAAAACGCGGTAGAGACGGCATTGAAAATGCAGGACGCCCTGGAAGAACTTAAAGAGGTATTTGCCGCTCGTGGCTGGCCCACTATTTCAATCGGGGTCGGTATAAATTCCGGTGAAATGCGGGTAGGCGATATGGGTTCGCAGTTTCGCAAGGCCTATACCGTGATGGGAGACGCCGTAAACCTGTCTGCCCGCCTTGAGGGCCTGACCAAGCACTACGGGGTGGGCATTGCCGTTTCGGAGCATACGGCCAATGCGGTGCCCCACATCCAGTTTCTCGAGCTGGACCGCGTTCGGGTAAAAGGCAAGGATGAGAGCGTGGCCATATTCATGCCTCTGGCAGCGCAGGATGACCTGACCAGCCGGCAAAAAATGCGCCTGAACCTCCACAAGAACGCCTTGCGCGCTTATCGCGCCCAGAACTGGGATAGTGCGGAAAGCGCATTTTTCCAGCTGCAACAGTCATTTCCGGACGAGCGGGTATACCGTATTTATCTCGACAGAATTACCCACTTCCGATCGGAACCGCCGCCGGAGGGCTGGGACGGTGTCTTCACACACAATGAAAAATAATTCCGCAGTGTGATCCGTTTAATAGCGGGCGATCGGCCAGGCTTGTAAAGTACTGACATCGCCCCCACAAACGGGTAACGTGTTGCTGCACCGCATTTTAATGGATTTTGTCAAATTCATTGAAATTCGGGAGCAAAATGCGCCGGTGCGGGTCTGAATTTACAGGTCGCGTCGCTTTGTTGATTTGAAACACAGGTTGCGAACGAATGACGGGTGAGAGTAACCAACCGGATTATGGTCTGGTTGTTGAGGCAGATAAACCGAAGCTGGAAGAGCCATCGCTCTATCGGGTCATGCTGTTGAACGACGACTACACGCCGATGGAATTTGTAGTCGATGTGTTGCAGAAGATCTTTTCGATGGATCGTCAGCAGGCGACGAGGGTCATGCTCGAAGTGCACACCAAGGGCGAAGGCGTTTGCGGTGTGTTCACGTACGAGATCGCCGAAACCAAAGTGGCTCAGGTTAATAGTTTTTCGAGACAGCACGAGCATCCGTTGCTCTGCACTATGGAAGAAGACTGACATGTTAAGTAGTGAACTTGAATTTTGCCTCAACGAGGCGTTTAACGCGGCGCGCGACAAGCAGCACGAGTTTATGACTGTAGAGCATTTGTTGCTCGCACTCATCGACGTGCCGCAGGTCGCCGAAGTGTTGCGCGCGTGCGGCGGCGACATTGAAAAACTGCGGCGAGACCTGACCGACTTCATCAATGAAACAACCCCTCGCGTTGAGTCCGAAGAGCCGCAGGACGTGCAGCCGACTCTCGGTTTTCAACGGGTTCTGCAACGCGCTGTGTTTCACGTTCAGTCCAGCGGTAAGGAAAAAGTGTCAGCAACCAACGTGCTGGTTGCGATCTTTGGCGAAAAGCAAAGTCACGCCGCTTATCTGCTGAACATGCAGGATATCGTACGACTCGACGTGGTTAATTTTATTTCGCACGGCTTGTCCAAGTTGCCGGATCCAGGCACGAATGACGCCGGCACCGAGCAGCGCAATGAGCAGGCGGCGGAAGCGGTTGAAGTAGAAAGCCCGCTCGACCAGTTTACGACCAATCTCAACGCTCGCGCGGCGGAAGGAAAAATAGACCCGCTGATTGGGCGAGAGCTTGAGGTGTCTCGTACCATTGAGATCTTATCCCGGCGTCGCAAGAATAATCCGCTTTACGTTGGCGACGCGGGCGTGGGCAAGACGGCCCTGGCTGAAGGGCTTGCGAGGCGTATCCATCTTGGAGAAGTGCCCGACGTTCTGGCCGATTGCACGATCTACGCACTGGATATGGGCGCTCTGATTGCCGGCACCAAGTACCGCGGCGATTTCGAAAAGCGTCTCAAGGGTGTGCTCAGCGAGCTGAAAGCCAAAGACAACGCCGTTTTATTCATCGATGAAATTCATACGATCATAGGCGCGGGCGCCGCGTCCGGTGGCGTAATGGATGCCTCGAATCTGATCAAGCCGGTTCTGGCCAACGGTGAATTGCGCTGTATCGGTTCGACAACGTATACCGAATTCCGCGGGATTTTTGAAAAAGACCATGCGCTGGCGCGTCGCTTCCAGAAGATCGAAGTGAACGAACCCAGTATTGGTGAGACCTATCAGATCCTGCTGGGGCTGCGCTCGCGGTTTGAAGAGCACCATGGCGTTACCTATACCGATGAGGCGCTGCAGGCGGCGGCCGAGCTGGCGGACAGGCATCTCAACGACCGTAAGTTACCGGACAAGGCGATCGACGTTATCGATGAGGCTGGTGCCAACGTGCGACTGCGACCCGAAGGGGAAGTGCGGGATCACGTGACGCTGGTTGAAATTGAAAACGTGGTTGCACGTATGGCCCGAATTCCGCCGAAATCCGTTTCTGCGACCGACCGCGATACGCTCAAGTCGCTGGATCGCGATCTCAAGCTGGTTATTTTTGGTCAGGATCCGGCCATCGATTCACTGGCCTCGGCCATCAAAATGGCGCGTTCCGGGCTGCGTGAAGAAAACAAACCCGTCGGATCGTTCCTGTTTGCAGGTCCGACTGGCGTCGGCAAGACCGAGGTAACGCGGCAGCTGGCCATGCAGATGGGTATCGAACTCATCCGCTTTGATATGTCTGAGTACATGGAACGTCACACCGTGTCGCGTCTTATCGGCGCGCCTCCGGGCTACGTCGGCTACGATCAGGGTGGCTTGCTGACCGAGGCGGTGAACAAAAACCCGCATTCGGTGCTGCTGCTGGACGAAATCGAAAAAGCGCACCCCGAAGTGTTTAACCTGCTGCTGCAGGTGATGGATCATGGAACCCTGACGGACAACAACGGACGCAAGGCCGATTTTCGAAATGTCATTATCGTGATGACGACGAACGCCGGAGCGGCCGAAATGAGTCGCTCGTCAATCGGGTTTACGCAACAGGATCACGCGACCGACGGTGGCGAGGCCATCAAGAAACTGTTTTCGCCAGAGTTCAGGAACCGACTCGATTCGATCATTCAGTTCCAGGCCCTGTCGAAGCCGATCGTTGAGCGTGTCGTTGATAAAATGCTGGTTGAGCTTGAGTCTCAGCTTGGCAACAAGGACGTGTCGATTGAGCTCGATGATGATGCACGTACCTGGTTAGCGTCACGTGGATACGATCGTGCCATGGGAGCCCGTCCTATGGCGCGCCTGATTCAGGAAAAGATCAAGCGCCCATTGGCCGAGTCCTTGCTGTTCGGTGAGCTTTCCGACGGAGGTCATGTTCGCGTGACCGTGGTCGATGACGATATCTCTTTGATCTGTATGCCAGGGGAACTCCCGGCAGAACCGCCGCCGCCCGCAGAGGTTCACTAAGGCGGTAGCCGGGCAGGTCGACCCGCACGCGTTCGGATGAATCCGTGGCCTTCGGGTCTGTCTGCAGGTCGGGCAAGCCTTCGCCCACAGCAAAACGCCGAGCGCTTTCGCGCTCGGGTCTTTTCAATGTTTGGAATTCATACTGGCAGCGCTGCTGCCCGGGGCTGGCGACGGCACTGGGCTGTCGCGATGGTATTAGCGCCCGCGATAGACGATACGGCCTTTGGTAAGGTCGTAAGGGGTCAACTCTACGGTCACCGCATCACCGGTGAGAATACGGATATAGTGCTTACGCATTTTGCCGGAAATGTGCGCGGTCACAACGTGACCCTGCTCCAGCTCAACGCGAAACATGGTGTTTGGCAAGGTTTCGATCACTTTGCCTTCCATCTGAATGGCTTCTTCTTTCGCCATGAAACTTCTGTCCTCGTGTGGCTTAAAAACTGCGTGAAGTGTGCATAAAATGTGGCGTTAATGCAATGAACAACGCCGATATTTCGTGGTTTTACACAAACTCCGTCGTTAAATTGTCGTTTTTTTGCCACACGATGGCGTCTATCGGCTGTTCACAGTGTCTGTCCAGAATCGACGTAAATCGAGCCCGGGGAATTTCCACACTGCCGAGAGATACCAGATGTGCTGACTTCACCTGTCCATCTATGAGGGCAAATTTATGGTTTTCAAGCCATTGCGACAAAAAACCGAGGGCAAACTTGGACCCATTCGTGTCCCGGCTGAACATTGATTCACCGAAAAACACCTCTCCCATGCCAATGCCATAGATCCCGCCAATAAGGGTGTCGTCGCGCCAGACCTCAAGACTGTGTGCATGTCCTTCGGCGTGCAGTCTCAGGTAGGCCTCTTCCATCGCGCGTGTGATCCAGGTGCCGTACTGTCCCGGCCGGGTTTCGGCGCAGGACTGCAGCACGCGTTCAAAGCAGGTGTTGATCGATACCCGTACAGGTCTTCGGCGCAGGTCGCGTTTGAGCGACCGGGATTGATGCACACGTCCCGGGAAAAAGACCGTGCGGGGATCAGGGGACCACCAGAGTATGGCCTGTCCTTCTTCGAACCAGGGGAAAATCCCCCGGCGATAGGCGGTCAGCAGCCTCTCGGTGGACAGATCGCCCCCGGCGGCCAAAAGTCCATTCGGTACTGTGCAGGCTTTTTCGACCGGTGGAAACGAGTCAGGAGGGTCACCGCTTTTGAGCCAGTGAATAGCGCTCATGACCCGGGCGGCGTTGGCTTTCGAAACGGCAGGTGCAAATCGACCTGCTCGGCGTAGTCTTTAACGTGCCTGGTTTCGAGGTTGATGTGATTGCGTATGGCATCGGCAAACGGCGGATAGCGCAGCCAGTGTACCGACCAGGACGGGGAGGCCTGAAAGCCACGCGCAATCTTGTGTTCACCCTGAACTCCGGGATCAAACGTTTGCAGGCTGTTTTCAATGCAGTATTCAATACCCTGGTAGTAACACAACTCGAAGTGCAGTCCGTCGACAAACTCGCGCGCGCCCCAGTAGCGGCCGTACAGCGTGGTATCGGTGACGAAAAACAAAGAGGCCGCCAGCGTATTCAAACCGCGATTGGCAAAACAAACGCGGATGTTAACCAGGCTGGATTTTGCCAGATCGGTAAAGAAGGACAGGTCGAAATAGGGATCGCGACCGCGCTGGTAAAAGGTCGAGGCGTACAGTTCGTAAAACGTTTCCCATTGCTCCAGGCTCATGTCGGCGCCGCGCAGGGCTTCAACAGTGATGCCGGCTTCGCTGACTTTGCAACGTTCACGCCGGGTTTTCTTGCGTCTCGATGAGCGAAAAAACGAGAGATAGTGTTCGAACGATTCGTATTGCTGATTGAACCAGTGAAACTGGCAGTCTTCGCGAACAATGTAGTGACTGTCTTCGGTCAGTCTGTCAGGGACGGATCGATCCGGAAAAAGCAGGTGCCAGGATGAACCGCCAAGCGCTTCGGTTTCCATGGTGATGGCGTTGAGCAGTGCCTGTTCAATATCCGGATTATCCGGATCGGCACTGAGCAGTCGAGGGCCGGCGACCGGCGTGTAGGGCACGGCGGTGACGAGCTTGGGGTAGTAGGGGATGCCGTGCCGGTGGTGCGCCTCTGCCCAGGCAAAGTCGAAGACAAATTCACCCCAGGAGTCCTCTTTGATGTACAAAGGCGCTGCGCCAATCAGGGCGTCATCCTCATCGTAAACAAGGGCGTGATGGGGCTTCCAGCCAGTCCCTTCACCTGTCGCGCCCGACCGTTCCAGCGCACGCAGGTAATCGTAGCTGATAAACGGGTTGTCGGAGGCCGCCAGAGATTGCCAGGCATCGCGATCGATCGTTTCTATCGCGTCTGTGAACAAAACCCTCGGCGTCATTGTCGGTTGCGCATCGTTGCCTTTTAGTCGGAGCCCAGTGCGTCAAGGTAGCGTTCAGCATCCAGCGCGGCCATACAGCCGGATCCGGCAGAGGTTACCGCCTGCCGATAGATATGGTCGCCGACGTCTCCGGCGGCAAACACACCCGGGATGCTGGTTGCCGTGGCGTTACCGTTGCGGCCGGCCTGAACAATAATGTAGCCGCCTTCCATGTCGAGCTGATCGACAAACAGGTCCGTGTTCGGCTTGTGACCGATGGCGATGAAAACGCCGGCCAGGTCGATATCCTGAGTGCTGTCATCCTGGGTGGAGCGAATGCGCATGCCGGTTACGCCGGTCTCGTCTCCCAGAACTTCGTCGAGTTGATGGTTCCACTTGAGCTCGATATTGCCCTTGCCGTCGGCTTTGGCAAATACTCGATCCTGAAGAATTTTTTCCGCGCGAAGTTCATCACGCCGATGCACCAGATAGACTTTCTTACAAATATTGGACAAGTACAGCGCCTCTTCAACGGCGGTATTGCCGCCGCCGATTACCGCTACGGTTTTGTCACGATAGAAAAAACCGTCACAGGTAGCACAGGCAGACACCCCTTTGCCTTTAAAGGCTTCTTCGGACTCGAGGCCGAGATATTTTGCAGTAGCGCCGGTGCAGATAATCAGCGCGTCACAGGTGTATTCGCCCTGGTCGCCGCCAAGTTTGAAAGGGCGCACACTCAGGTCGGCCGTATGGATGTGGTCAAACATCATCGTGACGTCAAAGCGTTCAACGTGCTCGGCCATGCGCTGCATGAGTTCAGGGCCCTGAAGGTCATGCGGGTCGCCGGGCCAGTTTTCGACTTCTGTGGTCGTCATGAGCTGGCCACCCTGTTCGATGCCCGTCACCAGGCCTGGCGCCAGATTTGCACGGGCCGCGTAGATGCCGGCCGTGTAACCGGCGGGGCCTGAACCCAAAATCAATAGTCGAAAATGTTGTGTGTTGCTCATGTATACTTCTCGCTGTGTTGAACCCGACCGAATCAATACCTGGTAGCGCGCCAGGTCGGGGCGCGACCGACGAGCAACGGTATCAAATCATCACAGGATTTGCATGAACAAAAATCTTCCCCTCAGGCCCCGGCTGACCCCTGGCAAACCCTCACACAGCAGCAGGCCGCAGACATGACTACTCCCGCTTCAAGTCAGCGTAATCCGATGTTTGGCATGTCGGTCAGTAAAGCGCTGCGCGAAAGCGCGCTATGGGTATTTGGCGTCCTCGCTCTGGTACTGGCGCTGGCGTTGCTGACGTATCACCCGGCCGATCCGGGATTCAGCGACACCGGTACCGGCGGGCCTGTAAATAATTTCATCGGACCACTCGGCGCCTGGATCTCCAGCGCGTTTTATTTTGGTTTTGGACGGCCTGCGTTTCTGTTCCCGGTCATGCTCGGTGTGGCGGGCGGCATGTTTTACAAAGCGCGGACCGTCAGCGACTACGTATCCAAACAGGATATGAGTTATCGCGCCGTCGGTTTTTTCCTGACGCTGGCAACGAGTTGCGGTCTGGCGACACTGCATTTCGCCAACCCCGAGCTGCCGAGTTCGAGTGGCGGTGTGCTTGGGAAACTGGTGGGCGAAGGCATGGCGGGCAGCGTAGGGCCACTCGGTGCCACGCTCTTGCTGCTGGGCGTCTGGCTGGCAGGCGTATCTCTGTTTGCCGGGGTATCGTGGCTGGCCATTATGGACACGCTGGGCGCCTTTGTACTTGATATGACCGATCGTCTGGTGACGTGGTGGGGCGGGGTCAGGGATCGTATGGCGGGTCGCAAGGTAAAGCAGGCGCGCGCGGAGTCCATTAAAGAACAAACCACCATCATCAAGGCCCGGGTTGCACCGAGGATTGAAGCACCGGTGGAACGCAAGCCTGTAAGCGACCGCGTTGAGCGAGAGCGCCAGACGTCCCTGTTTGAGGGCGCTACGGCCAATGAACTGCCGCCGGTGGCTTTGCTCGACGATCCGCCGCCGTCCAAGGTGACCTACACGCCGGAGTCACTCGAGGCGCGATCCAAGCAGGTCGAAATCAAGCTGCGGGAATTTGGCATAGAGGCCCAGGTGGTCTCCGTTCATCCAGGCCCGGTCGTCACTCGCTTCGAGCTGATGCCGGCACCGGGGTTGAAGGCCAGCAAGGTTACCGCTTTGTCCCGGGATCTTGCCCGCGCGCTGTCGGCACCGGCCGTCCGCGTGGTTGAAGTGATTCCCGGCAAGGCGGTCATAGGTCTGGAGATTCCGAATGAAACCCGGGATCTTGTGACGCTGGGCGAAGTCATTCAATCCGACGACTACGATCAGATGAAGGCGCCGCTGGCGCTCGGGCTGGGCAAAGACATCGCCGGACACGCGGGCACGGTAGATCTGTCGAAGATGCCGCACCTGATGATTGCCGGTACCACGGGCTCGGGTAAGTCGGTCGCTATTAATGCCATGGTGCTGTCGCTGCTGTACAAGGCCACGGCAGATCAGGTCAGGCTGATCATGATTGATCCCAAGATGCTGGAACTGTCCGTGTACGAAGGCATTCCGCATCTGCTGTCGCCTGTGGTAACCGACATGAAGGAAGCGGCCAACGCGTTGCGCTGGTGCGTTGCTGAAATGGAGCGTCGCTATCAGCTGATGTCGGCGCTCAAGGTGCGTAATCTCGCGGGCTTTAACCGCAAGATTCTGGACGCCCGCGACGCCGGTACGCCGCTGACGGATCCGCTGTTTAAAGTCGAGAAAGACGATGATGGCAATCCGGTTGAAGAGGCGCCGGAACTCAATACGCTGCCGCTGATTGTCGTGATCATCGATGAGCTCGCCGACATGATGATGATGGTAGGCAAAAAGGTTGAGGAACTCATTGCCCGACTGGCACAAAAAGCACGTGCGTCCGGAATCCATTTGATTGTGGCCACCCAGAGGCCGTCTGTGGACGTTATTACGGGTCTCATTAAAGCCAACATTCCTGCCCGGATCGCGTTTCAGGTGTCGTCCAGAATCGATAGCCGCACGATTCTGGATCAAATGGGAGCCGAGCACCTGTTGGGACACGGAGACATGCTCTATTTGCCCGGTGGAACCTCGATTCCCACCCGTATTCACGGTGCCTTTGTGGATGATCACGAAGTGCTCAATGTTGTTAAATATCTTAAACAGGCCGGTGAACCGAACTATATCGAGGAAATTTTATCGGGCCCGAGCGGTCCAATCCCTGGATTGGCCGGAGAAGAGGGCAGTGGCGGCGAAAACGCCGAGCAGGATCCTCTTTACGACCAGGCGGTGCAGATTGTCACTGAGACGAGGAAGGCGTCGATATCCGGCGTTCAGCGTCGCCTCAAAGTGGGCTATAACCGCGCCGCGCGCATGGTAGAAGCGATGGAAGAAGCGGGCATCGTCGGGCCGCTGCAGTCCAACGGTCAGCGCGAGATTATTGCTCCTCCGGCGCCGCGCGACTGATCGGATAGGTATGACCGAAGTGGTTTGCGCTTCGATGGTAAACACACACAGGAAACGCATTTGTGATCAGAATTATTCAGACGTCGATAAAGACCCTGTTCACGGTGGCCGCGCTGAGTATCGCGACGGCTGCCTGGAGTCAGGAGTCGGCCGTGCCGGCGTCCAGGGTAGCGGCCGGTGAGACCACTGCCGACGAGAGCGCTATCGCCCCGCAAGATCAGGAGGCGCTGGAGCGTCTGAAGCGGTATATGGACAACACCGAGAGTTTGTCGGCCGATTTCACTTCGGTATTGCTCGATGACAGTGGCAAACAGATTGCCATGTCGAGCGGTACGGTTGCGATTAAAGTGCCCGGCAAATTTCGCTGGCAGTACGAAAGTCCGGATCCGTCACTGCTGATTGCCGATGGTGTTGATCTGTGGCACTTCGACGAATTACTCGAGCAGGTAAACGTGAGCGCCATCAGCGACTACCGCGGTGCCAACCCGAGCACGCTGCTGGGCGGTGACTCCTCGAAAATCACCGACGGTTTTCGCGTCACAGGCAGCCACAAAACGGAAGGCGATCAGTGGATTGTTCTTGAGACCAAAGACCGCAACTCGGATTTTGTCACCGTCAGGATTAAATTCGGGGATGAAACCATAGAGCTGATGGAGTTGATTGACCGGGTCGATCAGACCTCCCGAATCTCTTTTTCGGAGGTCGCAGTCAATCCGGACCTTTCCGATACGCTGTTTGAATTCGACGTGCCCAAAGGGGCCAGCCTGATCGGCCAGCCTTCCAGCCGCTAGCGGTTTCGGACCAGACGTTCCTTCCGTGTCACCGCACGTTTATCTCTTGCGCTATCCCGGCCTGTGGTGGTTCGGCGGTGCGAGCCTTGTGGCGCTGGTGATCTACGGCAGCCTTGCTACTGGCGGCGTGCCCGTTCCGGTGACCCTTTACGACAAGGCGCAGCATCTCATTGCCTACAGCGTGCTGGGCGCCTATTTCGGCGGCATCGTCAAAAACCGCGCTCTGTGGCTGGTTCTTTTTCTGCTGCTGCTCATGAGTATTGTGCTGGAATTTCTTCAGGGCGCTGGCGGTGTGCGAACGTTTGAAGTGTATGACATGGTATTCAACGGAGCCGGTCTGGCGCTTGGCTGGGTGCTGTGCCGTTTGGGTCTGGCTGGCTGGTGCCTCACGGCCGAGCGTCTCGTGCTTGCCTAAAGACGCGTCTGGCGTCACCATCACTGCTTCATCGTTTGCCAGGCACTTGTTGTGACTTTAACTCCTTTGGCTCATCAGCTGCGGCCCACGTCCCCGGCGGAATTTTTCGGGCAGGAACACCTGTTCGGGCCCCAAAGCGCGCTCAGTCGTGTGCTTGAAGGCGGTGAGCTGCATTCCATGATTTTCTGGGGTCCGCCCGGGACCGGGAAAACGACGCTCGCCATGATGCTTGCCGAACGACACCAGGCCGATTTCGTGTGTCTGTCAGCGGTCACCTGCGGCGTGAAAGATATTCGACAAGTGGTGGCCGCGGCACGTCAGTCACTCGACGGTCTGGGGCAGCAAACCGTGCTGTTCCTGGACGAGGTGCACCGCTTCAACAAGAGCCAGCAGGATGCGTTCCTGCCTCATATCGAAGACGGCACGATTATTTTTGTCGGTGCAACCACCGAAAACCCGTCCTTTGCCCTGAATAATGCGCTGCTGTCGAGAGCCCGTGTCTATGTGCTTGAGTCGCTGAGTACGGAAGACCTTGTTCGCGTCATTAAACGGGCGCTGTCCACGATTGAAGGCGCGCCATCGATGACCGGTGAGCAGCTGTCCGATCTTGCGAGTGCGGCCGACGGCGACGCGCGGCGAGCGCTTGGCCTGATCGAGCTGGTGGTCAAAGCCTGTGAGAAACCGGGACATGCTCCGCTTGACGAGCTGATTAACGACGCAAAATCGGGCCAGTTTCGTCGCTTTGATCAGGGAGGTGACGAGTTCTACGACCAGATTTCAGCGCTGCACAAGTCGGTGCGCGGCTCCGACCCTGACGCGGCGCTCTACTGGTTATGTCGAATGCTCGACGGTGGCTGCGACCCTCGCTACATTCTGCGCAGGTTGGTTCGCATGGCCGGCGAGGACATCGGTAACGCAGACCCACGTGCGCTGTGGATTGTCAGCGACTGTGCGTCTGCGTTTGAGCGACTGGGGTCTCCGGAAGGGGACCTTGCGCTGGCGCAGGCGGTCGTTTACCTGGCGTGTGCGCCGAAAAGTAACGCTGTTTATCTCGCGTTCAAGAGAGCGATGCAGGATGTGCGGGCAGGCGGATCCCTGCCGGTGCCAAAACATCTGAGAAATGCCCCCACCAAACTGGCGAAAGATCTTGGCCATGGTGCCGGGTATCAATACGCTCATGATCATGCCGATGGATTCGTTGACGGGGAAAGCTATTTCCCTGACGACATGAGGCCCGTGACGTACTATCATCCTGTCGCGCGTGGTCTTGAATCGCAGATTGCGGCAAAACTTGAAGAGCTGCGCGCCCGAAGTGAGCGCGCCAAATGGAAATCCTGATATGCCAACCTGGTTAGCAGTGGCTTTTGGAGGGGCTGGGGGCGCTGTATTGCGCTGGCTGGTGGCTTCCCGATTCAATGCCGCATTTCCCGTGGGAACACTGCTGGTGAACGTGCTCGGCAGTTTTGCTA
>CAWUKD010000032.1:0-27785 GCA_963922815.1 uncultured Gammaproteobacteria bacterium | reverse complement strand
TTCCATGCCGCTGTTTGCTGCGGGCGTCATTAACGGTCTCGGCCACCACACCGGATACCGAAATTTTGAATGCGACGATGCTGCAACAAATCTGACGCCCTGGGGCGTGTTCCTCGGCGGTGAAGAACTGCACAACAACCATCACGCGTTTCCAAGCTCAGCCAAATTTTCTGTACGTAAATGGGAATTCGACATTGGCTGGATGTACCTGACCATATTCAAGTCTCTGGGTCTTGCCAAAATTCGCCGCGTCGCACCGACCCCCATACTGGAAGAGAAAGACAGCATTGATATCGAGACGGTGCGTGCTGTGGTCATTAACCGTATGCACGTGCTGCGCGAGTACGCCAAATCCGTAACGCTGCCCGTACTGGCCGCCGAGAAACAGCGCGCCGGTACCGAGCGCATGAAAAACATGTGGAGCAAGGCACGTCGCGTGCTGGTGCGTCGTCCTGAACTTCTGGACCAGAGCCACCGCGAGCGACTGGATGCACTGCTGGCAAATAACGCGCGGCTCAAAACGGTGCATGAGTACCGCGAACGCCTGCGAGAGATCTGGTCAGGCGCTACCGTGAGCAACGAAAAGCTTATTCAACAGCTCAAGGAATGGTGCCAGCAGGCTGAAGCTACCGGCATTCAGGCGCTGCAGGATTTCTCCGATCGACTCAAGAATTACACCCTGGCACCCGCTACCGCGTAAGCTCCCGGGTATGAACATTTTCAGGCGCCCCGTCGCGTCCCCGTGGCCGGGCGCCTGATATGGATTTAATGTGGTGGCACTACGTGCTGCTGATGCTCAGCGGCATCGCCGCCGGCTTCATGAACGTGATGGCAGGTGGCGGTTCCATGCTCACCGTTCCCGTCATGGTGTTTCTCGGGCTCCCCGGCCCCGTCGCTAACGGCACCAATCGCATCGCCATTGTGGCGCAAAGCGTTACCGCCGTTACAACCTTTTTCAGTAAAGGGTTTTCCGATTTTCGATTGAGTTTTACGCTCGCGCTCTGTGCCGTTCCTGGCGCTGTGCTGGGGGCCATGGCCGGTGTGCGCCTGGAAGGCGTGTGGTTCAATCGTGTGCTGGCCCTGGTGCTGCTGTTTGTGATGATCATGCTCTGGCGCAAGGATTCGGCAAAGAGCGAACAGAACACAGAAGCACCTTCCCGGCGCCGCATTGTTGCAGCTCATATCCTGATGATCGGCGTGGGGTTCTATGGAGGCTTCATTCAGATAGGTGTGGGCTTCCTGCTGATCGGCGTGTTGGCCAACGTACTCAATCTCGATCTTGTGCGCGTCAACATGCACAAGGTGTTTATTGCCGGGTGTTTTAACCTGGCGGCGTTGATTGTTTACGCGGTGAACCTGCCGCTTGTATGGGTGCTTGGCCTGACGCTGGCCGTGGGCAATTCCATTGGTGGCTGGCTGGGCGCGCACACGTCGGTGCACAAAGGGGAGAACGCCATCAAATGGGTGCTGAACGCCGTGCTGATCGTGTTTATTCTGAAGCTGCTGATCGACTAGTTCGAAGCGCTCACAGGGCGTCGCAACCGGGCCGTCCAGGCGACCCGGCCATCTTTCAAGGCCGCTTTCTGATCCCTATTGATGCGAGCGCAGACCCCAGCAAAACAAGCGCACCGGGCAGTGGGACCGGCGTAGCCGTCAACCTGACGTTGTCGATAAATACGACGGTATTTCCCGGGGCGTTGTTGGTAAAGCTCACGGTGGTCAGGCTGTTGGTTGCAATGAAGCTCAGTGAGCGCGTGGTGTAGCCACCGCCACCGGCTGTGGTGTCCGTTGGGGCGGTGTCCACGCCGTCAATAGCGAGGGTAATCGCGCCACCGAACGTGTCGTATGACAGAACGTACTCGGCGCCGATGGTTAAGGCGACATCCTGTGAAATCTGACCAAGGGAATTTGCGGCAAAGCTCGACAGGTCCACATAGCCGACGCCATCAGAACCGGAAAACGAATCGCAGGTGTTCACGCCCCAGGCCACTTCAGCAGAGATATCCCACCCATCGAGCGCGGTGCTGCCTGGAGCCACAGCCATATAGTTGCAGCCATTATTAACATGATTGCCGGTTTCAAAGCTGCCGTTCGTGAGCAGGTTGGCGCTGACGTTGCTCGTCATGATGGCAGCAAGTACGAAAAAGAGATGCTTGGTTTTCACTGGATCGCCCCTTCATTTTTATTGGTTTTAATAACCATACCTCAGAATTTTCCTTATGCAAATATGCGCGAAGGGCGTCACCGTTGACTGAGTCTGAATATAAATAGTCTCTGTATTCTTTCTCAAACGGTGGGTAACCGTGATCAGGCGCCAGGCGATTTACGGTAGATCCATAAAAAAAGCCACCGCCGATTGGGCGATGGCTTTGCGATAAAACGTGTGGACGCTGAGGATGGCTTAGGGAATAACGGCCATCACCGCACCGATGAGTCCACCGATCACCAGAATGAGCTCGCACAGAAAACCGAGTCCAAATCCTTTGCCGCGCTGAGTCGGGTCTGCCACGTAGCCGCGCAAATAGATGAATCGGCTGATCAGGTAGATAAGACCGATAACGGCGCCGATACGGGGATCCCAGTACAGATTGAAGAGCCACAAAGCCGGAATGAATACGACCGCATTCTCCACCGAGTTTTGCTGGACGCGAAAATAGCGTTCGAAGACGGGGTCACCGGAAACGGCTGGCGCTTTTACGCCGGTGGCCTGTCGGGATTTGCCAACGAGCATGGCAAAAATCAAAAGTTGCAGAACCGCGAGCAGAGTAATTATGGCGGAGTATTCCATAGCCTGGCCTTTCTATAGATTAGGACGCGGTAGTGTACTTGAACCGTGCTGTCTGCCAAGCGGCAGTGCACCATGAGCTAATGATCGGGTTCGATCCGTGCCAGCGGCCTGACAGCAGGTACAAAAAAACCCGCTCAAGGCGGGTTTTTTCATCGAGAAACAAAAGCCTATTTGATTTTGGCTTCTTTGTACTCGACGTGCTTGCGAACGCGGGGGTCGAATTTTTTGACGACCATCTTTTCCGGGTGCAGGCGTTTGTTCTTGGTAGTGGTGTAGAAGTGTCCGGTTCCGGCAGACGACACCAGTCGTATCTTATCGCGCATGAGTAGTCTCCTTTAAACCTTTACGCCTTTGTCGCGTAGTTTCTTGAGCACCGCGTCAATTCCGTCACGGTCGATGATGCGCAGGCCTTTTTTAGAGACTCGCAGTTTCACGTAGCGATTTTCGGTTTCAACCCAGATGCGGTGGGTGTGCAAATTGGGCAAAAAGCGGCGACGTGTGCGGTTGTTCGCGTGCGACACGTTGTTCCCGGTTGTAGGACCCTTGCCGGTAACTTGGCAAATTCTAGACATTTCTTTATTCCTCAATAACTTGGCCACTTTTCGCGAAGTTCGCGCACGCCGGCCTCGGCGCTTCGTCAAAGGGTCGCAATTTATACCAGTCGCGAAGACTTATATCAACCTGCAGGGCCAGAAAATACGAGGGTTTTTGGGATATTCAGCGGCCAGGTGACCTCGGGCGCCGCTTACAGGCGGCTCGCACGGTTTTGGTGCGTCTGGTCGAGTGCTGGGTAGTGGAGGGCCAGACTCATAGCAGCCCTCGGAATCTTCAATTAATACAATGATATATGTCATTATTCAGGGGCTGATTTAATTCGGGGACAGTTTACTTATTAGTTTGAATGCCTATCCTCGTAGTCAGGAGATTGGACTAATAAGTAAACTGTCCCCGAATTTAGCGTTGTGAGTGTTTCTACAGACTGACAGGTGGATTTTACAGCAGTCCCCGCGTAGCGAATGAGACGGTCTTGCCGTCTCCCACCACAAAGTGGTCGAGCACGCGTATGTCTACCAGGGCGAGCGCTCGCTGTAGTTTGCGGGTGATGCGTTCATCGGCGCAGCTGGGCTCGGCAATGCCGGACGGGTGGTTGTGGGCAAAAATGACGGCGGCGGCATTGGTGGCGAGCGCCAGCTTCACCACTTCCCTTGCGTGCACGGTGGCGCCGTCAATGGTGCCGCGGAACAGCTCGCAAAACTCGATGATGCGATGTCGGTTGTCGAGAAGCAGGCAGCAGAAGACTTCGTGAGGTTTGTCGCGCAGCTGTGCCTGCAGAAACGCTTCGGTGTCACGCGGCTTGAGCATGGGACTGCCGCGCTCCAGTTTTTGCGACAGGCTGCGTCTTACAATTTCGGCGGCGGCCAGCAGCGTCGCAATGCGGGCAGGGCCCATTCCGCGTTGTTTGAGCAGCGCGTGTACGGGGCTGTTAAGCAGCGTACGTAAATTGCCAAATTCGCCAAGACACTCGCGGGCGATGTCCACGGCATTAACCCCGCGGATACCGCGGCCGAAGATGATGGCGAGCAGCTCCGAATCGGACAGCGCAGCGGCGCCCCGGGAAAACAAACGTTCCCGGGGTCGCTCGCCCGCTGGCCAGTCGCTCAGTGACATTCCTTTATCCTCACGTCCCTTCCCTGGGTTATGGCGACAGGGTCAGTTTGACGGTATCGCCCTTGTGGCTCAACGCCAGAAACATGGCAATACGGGGACTATTGGAAGGGAGAGCAATTGAAAATTCGGGGACATAAATTCGGGGACAGTTTACTTATTAGCTCGTAAGCCCATCCTCGTAGTCAGGAGATTGGTGCTAATAAGTAAACTGTCCCCGAATTTATGTCCCCGAATTTAAACTACCCCCGAATGGCCTAAAACCTGGTGCTACCCAGCCATCCGATCAGCACGCGGTTCACTTCTTCCGGCTGTTCCTGCTGCGTCCAGTGGCCGGAGTCTTTAACGATGTGGCGCGACAGGTTGGGCACATACCGCTCCATACCGTCGGCCGCGGAGGGCGGCAGCACCACGTCGTTCTCGGCCATGATCATCAGGCACGGCTGTTCAACGAGCTGAGGCAGGTCTTTGTCGTCGCGCCAGTTGCGTTCAAAGTTTCGATACCAGTTAACCGGACCGCTAAACCCGTTGTGTGAGAACGTACCGGAATAGACGGAGAGCTCCTCTTTGCTCAGAAACCCCTGGCTTTTCCAGACGCTCTTGTCGCCGTTTTCGATCGAGCCCAGAAAGTCGAGGCTGCGCGCATACTTTGGTGCGTTCTCAAACTGCTCTGGCGTGTAATTGTTCTTGCGCATGAAAAATTTCATGGTGGCGTCGCAGTCGGCGGACAAAATATTTTCCGCCAGATTAGGCTCCTGGAATTTCACGATGTACATGTCGTCACCGTACTTTTCGCGATAGGCATCCAGGGCATGCCGCGGTGCGTGGTACGGCACGAACGGCATGTTTAAACCAGCGACTCCGAGTACGCGCTCGCTGTAGCGAAGCGGCATCTGCCAGACCACGTTGCCGCCCCAGTCGTGGCCCACGAAGACGGCTTTGTCGATGTCGTAGAAATCGAGCAGCCCGGCCATGTCGGCGCACAGGTTGGCCAGCGAGTATGCCGCGATGTCTATCGGCTGATCTGAGTGGCCGTACCCCCGCATGTCCGGCGCAATTACCCGGTAGCCGGCTTCGGCCAGCGCCGCGATTTGCGCGCGCCAGGAGTAGGCGAGTTCCGGAAAGCCGTGACAGAGCACCACCGGCAATCCGTCGTCGGGTCCTGCGGTAAACACACCGAGCTCAATGCCATTGGTGGGTACGCGCGTCGGACCGTCCGCATGTTCAATCGTGTAAAACGTGGGCTTGCTCATAGCGCTCCGGCTCGCTGGGCGGACTTACATCGTATACCAAGGGAGTATTGATGGGGTAAGCTATCGCACCACTATGAACGACATTCTATCGAACAAACGTATTTTGCTCGGCGTCAGCGGCGGCATTGCTGCTTACAAGAGCCCTGATCTTGTGCGCCGGTTTCGCGATCGCGGGTGCGAGGTTCAGGTAGTCATGACTCAGGGGGCGCAGCAGTTTGTTACCCCGCTGACGTTTACGGCCGTATCCGGAAATCCGGTGCGCGGCGAACTGTTTGATCGCGAAGCCGAAGCTGCCATGGGTCATATTGAACTGGCCCGATGGGCTGACGTGATTGTGGTGGCACCCGCCACCGCCAATTTCATGGCGCGCCTGGCTCAGGGTCGGGCCGACGACCTGCTAACGACGCTGTGTCTGGCCACCGAACAGCCCGTGTGCGTAGCACCAGCTATGAACCGGGTGATGTGGGCGGATGCGGCAACTACGGAAAACGTACGATTGCTGGCCGCGCGCGGCGTGACTCTGATGGGGCCAGGCGAAGGCGATCAGGCCTGCGGCGAAACAGGCTCCGGCCGCATGCTGGAACCGCTGGCCATTGTGGACGAAGTGGCGGCTGTATTAACGGAGCGTCGCACACAGGGACCCCTGAGCGGTGTCAACGTCATGATTACGGCCGGCCCTACGCGCGAACGACTCGATCCCGTGCGCTACCTGAGCAATCGCAGCTCCGGCAAGATGGGCTATGCCATTGCCCGGGCTGCCGTGGATGCTGGCGCAAGCGTGACGCTGATCAGCGGTCCCGTCGCGCTGGAGACGCCCGACGGTGTAACGCGTGTCGACGTCGAGTCGGCGCAGCAAATGTACGACGCGGTTCATGCAGACATTGAACAGGTCGACATTTTTGTCGCCGCGGCGGCCGTAGCGGATTTTCGTCCCGCGTCCGTCAGCGACGCCAAGATCAAGAAGTCCGGACAAACCGAAACGCTTGAGCTTGAACCGTGCCCCGACATTTTGTTTAGCGTCGGGCATCTGAAAAAGCCGCCGTTCACGGTGGGCTTTGCGGCGGAAACCAACGACGTGAAACGGCACGCCCTGGCCAAGCTCGAGAAAAAGAAGCTCAACATGATTGCGGCCAACAAAGTGGGCGACGTCGAGTCGTGTGGCGAAGCCCTGGGCTTTGACAGTGACGACAACGCGCTGCTGGTACTCACCGCAGAGTCGGAGAACGCGCTGCCTCGCTCAAGCAAGCGCGAGCTGGCTGCAGAACTTATTAAAATTGTGGCTGCGCGCTTTCACGCAGCGTGATATCCAAACCTTTCACACCGGAAATTTTATGCACGATATTCAGCTGAAAATACTCGACCCCCGGGTTGGTAAAGACCTCGACCTGCCCGCTTACGCCACGGAAGGGTCGGCCGGCCTTGACCTGCGCGCCTGCATCGACGAGCCGCTGGCCGTTCAGCCCGGCGAAACGCATCTGGTGCCAACCGGGTTCGCCATGCACATTAACGATCCCGGGCTCGCCGCCGTGCTGCTGCCTCGCTCGGGGCTCGGGCACAAACACGGACTTGTGCTGGGCAACCTGACCGGACTGATCGATTCAGATTATCAGGGGCAGGTGTTTGTCTCCTGCTGGAATCGCGGTGGCAAGACCTACACCATAGAACCCGGCGAACGCATCTGTCAGATGGTGTTCGTGCCGGTGGTTCAGGCGCGTTTCAACGTGGTCGACGAATTCGATACGTCGGACCGCGGCGAAGGCGGGTTCGGTCACTCCGGAACGGCCTGAACTTAGTTACTCCAGAACCCGCCGAAGTTGGGCACGCCGCTGCCATTGTCATAGCCGGTGATAAACCGCGTGTTCAGCCCCTGGCCTGTCCAGTTGTCAAACTCCGTCTGGAACTGGGTGCCGGTCAGATCGTGACGTGCAACCCAGGCCGACGGTACAACGGAGTTCCAGATGGCGCTGAAGCGCGGCGAATTGTTCACGCTGTAAACGTTGAGATAGCTCAGTACCCGGCCCGCGTTTAGCTGCGCATCGAAATTGGTCTGATACTGCGAACTGGTCAGGTTGGCAAGCGCAACCCAGCCGCCCACCGGGTTCTGGTCGTAAAGCGCCGTGACGCGCAGTACGCCACCGCTATCCTCTGCCAGCGATATGTGACTGGCTCTGAATCCTTGAGAAGTAAACGTATTAAAGTTGGTTTGATGTTGCGCTGTGGTCGCATTGTGATACGCGACCCATGCCGTACCGCTTTGCTCAACAAAGATGGGTGCGAAGCGAAGGCTGTTGCCCAGACGATAGCTGTCTACATGCACAAGGCGACGTCCCGCCTGGGTCTGGGCGTTGAAGAAGGTCTGGTAGCCTGATGCAGTGAGATGGTGCGCACTCGCCCAGGACGCAACGGTGCTCTTGTTGAAGATCACGTTGAAAAACGTCGCGCCGCCTACCTGGTATCCGTCCACCCAGATTGGCCGAAAGCCGTTGCCCGTCAGTAAATCGAACAACGCCTGATACTCGGCCTCAGGCAGGCCGTGGCGGACCTGGGTAAACCCGTCAATTCCCGGTGTGGTTACGTCAACCGGATAGCTGGCCTGCAGCGACCCGTTAACCCGAATTTCGAGCACGTGTGTACCGACGGCGTCGGCTGCAAACGTATAGTTCCACCACCAATAACTGTGGCGCAGCACGCCTGGCCAGTTGATGGTGTTTTGGGCCACGATTGATGCACCTTTGAGAATTCTCAGGTTCACGCTGTCGCCTGCGGCTCCCCCTCCCATCGACAGGCCAATGCCAAACGTTCCACCGGCAGAAATCGTGTCGATGTTGGCTGGAGGGTCTTTGATCATGTCGACGTTGTTAATGGACGTGCCGTAAAGCGTCGCGTCCATGAAGCCTATAGGCGTGGCGTAAACCGGCGGCGACAGCCACATGGCGTTAGCAAACGGTTCAACCACAGCGCCGTTTTCATCGAGCGTTTCCAGATGCAGGTGCGGGGCGGTCGAACATCCCGAGCTGCCGACCACGCCCAGCACGGTGCCAGGATTCACCACGTCGCCAACGTTAACCACCACGGAGTCTTTTTTGAGGTGACCGTAAATCGTTTTGTACCCGTTGGGATGACCCACGGTGACAAAATTCCAGCTACCGCTGCAGCTGGTGTTGCGATCAAAGTGACTGTCATCCAGGGCAAGCACCGTGCCTTGTGCAACGGCGAGAATCGGAAAATCATTGTCCATGGCGCGAAAGGTGGGCACATCGATATCAATACCGCGGTGGCCGTTATAGCTCTTGCTGCCTCCGGCGAAATCCATGATGCCTGCGCCAGGGTCGATGTCCACGTAGTTGTTAATCACCCAGTCGTCGGCGTCCGTGCCGGTCATGGGCCACGCAAACAGCAGCTGTGTCGCCGGACACGCCACCTGGCCTGCGCAGGCCATACCGGACGGGCCGGGAGGCATCAGGAAAAAGTTCGGGAACTGGGCAATGTCGACAAAATTAACCAGATCGTCACCGTTAAAGTCGGCGTTTGGGTTCCAGTTGGGCGCGGCGGGCGTCGACAGGAATGCTGCAGTCAAAAGCGCGAAGTCGAGGAAGTTAACCTGGTTGTCGTTGTTCAGGTCGCCGTCACACGCGTTTCCATAGCCATCGCTGTCGGAGTCATTCTGGTCTGCATTCGCGACCGCGCTGCAGTTGTCTTCAAAGTCGTCCTGGCCATCACCGTCGGTGTCGCTGCCGCCGAGGCGGGCGACTGCCAGGCTCTCGGGTTTTTCGTGGTGATGCAGGCCCGCCGTTGTCTGCGTGTCGAACAGGCCGCTGTCGCCAGGCTGCTGCGCTGAAACGTCGCGCGCCGACACGTTGAGTAACAACACACATGCGGTCAGTGTTGCCAGCGTTTGTAGTGATGATTTCATGATAGTCGCCTCCCCAGTGACCTGTAACTATAGCGCTTTTGGTGCCTGGCCCTGCAAATCGACCGGGCTATGGCTCTATTAATAGTAGCGACAGCGCCAGGCGATTCGCCTCGCTCCCGAGGTCAGACCTGAACAGGGGCGCAAAACTTCAAAGAAATGAATCGACTGAATTCGCTAACCAGTTGAGGTGCGGCTTTGCAGCAAATTGACCGAGCCTACGGCGACCTGATCTGGGCAGGAGCCAGTCTAAGCGGGCAAGCTAAAACCATTGGAGCATGGTCGGGAGACAGCCCCATTGTGCTGGTCTGGAATTCAACATCATACGCGGACCCGCGTCGCTGGACAGAAAGAAGGTCGTGCCTGAAATAATCCGGATCAGGCTGGAACCCTGATCAGGAAGAGGGGATCAGTTTGACTGGGCTTTGAGTTCCCGGAAGCGTTCCGCATCGGCGGCAAACTCGTTTCTGATCTGGGTTTGCTCATGGCGCAGCGTCTGCACGGTTTGCATGTGCTCTGCCATGGCTCGCTCGGTGTGGATGATCAGCTGAGCCAGATCTTCCGGCAGCGGCGGCAGTTCGGAGGTTTCGCTGTAAGGAAAGTTGAACTTGCGTGTTTCGGTTTCAAGTTCTTCCCAGCGTTCCTGCAAATTGCCAAGGTACTGGCGTATAACGCCCACCTGGGCTTCGATGGCCATCAGGCGACGGTCTCGCAGCATGGCGATTTCGTCCACCGACAGGTACGTGTCGAGCAGAATGCGGTCGCGCTCCCGCTGGCGTTCGATCGCTTCCTGCTTGGCCTTCATCTCGGCGGCCATGGCCGCAGCGGCAACGAGCTCCTGCTGGGTTTTCTGGCGTTCGAGTTTCTTGACCGTAACCCCTTGTTCATTAAGAACATGGCGTTCGCTGGTGGCGTATTCAGCCGGCACCGAGTCACCGTAGTGTGTCACACCATTCTTATCCACCCACTTGTACAGCTGCTCGGCGGCCGCATGGCCTGCCAGCATAAGCGAGGTAATACATAGTAGTGTTCTAAATAGTGGCACGATGATTCCGTTGGCTAAGTTAAGTGGCTAATCCTTACTAATCTTATGCGGCATTTATAGCATAAGACCCTCATTTACTGGTGTGACCGAGTTAACAACGACCGCTGAGGCGCTTAATCCGACGATTCACCATAACGATCGCGATACTGCTGCAGTGCGTCAAGATAAGCGTCAAGCTCGGGATCCCCGTGCTCACGGATAAAGTTAATCAGGTCCTCTAATCTGACCAGACTGACGACATTCAGTTCGTATTTCTGTGTAACCTCTTGAATTGCAGACAGTTCGCCTTTCCCGCGCTCCTGACGATCAAGCGCGATAAGAGCACCGCAGGCTTTGGCACCCGCCGCGTCAATGGTTCGAATCGCTTCACCGATGGCCGTACCGGCGGTGATCACGTCGTCAACAATAACCACCCGGCCTTCGAGCGGCGCCCCGACAATCTTGCCCCCTTCGCCGTGATCTTTAACTTCCTTACGATCGAACGCGTAGGGCACGTCGATCCCGTGATCGTTGTACAGCGCAGCCGCGGTGACCGCCGCCAGAGGTATGCCTTTGTAGGCCGGGCCAAACAGCATGTCGAACTCGAGCTCTGAATCGACCAGCGCCTGGGCATAGAATCCGCCCAGCTGGGCCAGCGCCGAACCGGAGTTAAACAGTCCGGCGTTGAAAAAGTACGGGCTGGTGCGTCCGGACTTGAGCGTGAACTCACCGAAGCGCAACACGCCGAGCTGCATGGCGAGGCGCAAAAAGTCATGTGTGTAGTGGGTCATGGTGAATATCCGCTGGGCTTGGCGACTGAATGTTGGCGAGTGGTGTATCGGCCTGACCCGGTTATGGCGGGTGAGGCAGTTCGTATTTTGATGTCGTCTGTAAAGATCGTGGTTTTCTACTGAGGTTCATCGTCTGGTTGGGTATGATACACGCCTCGTATTATGTTGGGGAGCAGGTCGTTGCGGATAATCAGTGTGAACACGAACGGTATTCGTGCCGCCGCCCGAAAAGGGTTTTTTCAGTGGCTGTCACGGCAGCGTGCCGACGTGTGCTGCGTGCAGGAAACCAAGGCGCAGATTCATCAGCTTGAAGATCCGGTCTTCCATCCCCGCAATCATCACGTGTACTACGTTGATGCCGTAAAGAAAGGGTACAGCGGAACGGCCATTTACAGTCGACACGAGCCGCGCAAGGTGGTTCGCACTCTGAGAGAAGCCTGCGGTGGTCACGACGGCTGGCAGGAGTTTGACGACGAGGGCCGGTTTGTCGAAGTGCAGTTTGGCAATCTGAGCGTGATCAGCCTGTATCTGCCTTCCGGTTCTTCCGGCGACGTGCGACAGGACGCGAAGTGGCGGTTTCTGAATTTATTCCTGCCTTACCTGAAAGATCTCAAAAAGAAAAAGCGCGAGTACGTGATTTGCGGTGACTGGAATATTGCGCACAAAAACGAAGATATTCGCAACTGGAAAGGCAATCAAAAGAATTCGGGCTTCCTGCCCGAAGAGCGCGCCTGGCTCGACGAAGTGTTTGGGCCGGTCGGACTGGTCGACGGATTTCGCCAGCTCAGGCAAAAAGAGCATGAGTACACCTGGTGGTCGAACCGTGGGCAGGCCTGGGCGAACAACGTCGGGTGGCGCATCGACTACCACGTGTGCACGCCGGGTGTGGGCAACACCGTTAAAAAAACGCGCATTTACCGGGACAAGCGATTTTCCGATCACGCGCCCCTAATACTCGACTACGACTTCGACATCGAAGCGTAGTCAGACCTCGTGGTTAATTTTACGCAGAAGCAGTTTTGGACCACGTTGTTCAACCGGCGCATGCTCGTGTGTTTGTTCACGGGATTCGCGTCGGGGCTGCCGCTGTACATTCTCATTCAGCAGGTGCCCGCCTGGCTCAGGGTAGAAGGTCTCGATCTTAAAACCATCGGGCTGTTCGCACTGATCGGCTTTCCCTACACGTGGAAGTTTCTGTGGGCTCCTTTAATGGACCGGTATTCGCTGCCGTTTCTGGGCAGGCGCCGTGGGTGGATGCTGGTAACCCAGCTAGCGCTGGCTGCGTTCATTGCCTCGTTGGCTTTGGTCAAACCCTCCGAGAGTCTGACGCTATTGTTGTTCCTGGTGGGAGGCATCGCGTTTTTCTCGGCGAGCCAGGACATTGTTCTGGATGCGTACCGCCGCGAGCTGTTGTCCGACGAAGAGCTGGGCGTAGGTAACTCGTATTTTATTAATGCTTACAAAATATCGTCGCTGATCCCGGGCTCGCTGGCCCTGATTCTGGCCGACTTTATGCCGTGGAGTACGGTCAACCTGATTGTGGCCGGGTTCATGCTGGTTGGCGTGGTGACTACCCTCGTGTGCGACGAGCCGGAGCACAGCGCCAAAGGACCGGAAAGCCTGCTGGACGCGATTATCAATCCGTTCATTGAGTTCTTCAGCAAGAGCCGTGGCTTTTCCAAAGCGTGGGCCATCTTGCTGTTCATGATGCTCTACAAGCTCGGCGACAATATGGCCGTGGCGCTTGAAACGCCGTTTTTCCTCGACATGGGCTACTCCCTGTCGGAGATTGGCTCGGTCGCCAAGATCTGCAAGCTGTGGGCAGCGGTGGTCGGATCGATTATTGGCGGCATTCTGATGATCCGGCTGGGCATCAATCGTGCGCTTTGGGTGTTCGGCGTGGCGCAAATCTGTTCGATTCTGGGCTACGCCGGACTGGCGTCTCTGGAAGGGCAGGCGGCGTTTGAGGTGTTTGGCTATTCCATGTCCATGCTTATTCCGCTGGGTGCTGCCGTGAGCCTCGAGTACCTCGGCGTAGGTCTGGGGCAGGTAGCCCTTATCGCGTTCATGGCGCGGTTATGCAATACCGAATTCACGGCCACCCAGTTTGCGCTGCTGTCCAGCCTAGCGGCCATCCCGCGAACGCTGGCCTCTGCGAGTACCGGCTACCTGATTGAGTGGCTCGGTTACGAAACGTTTTTCCTGCTGTGTTTTATGTGCGCGATTCCGGGCATGCTTATGTTATTTGTCGTTGCACCCTGGAACGAAGAATAACGAAGAACGTAACGGTCAGGCGCCGAACTCATCATCCTGATAAAAAAGCGATTGGTTTAGTCTCGATGTATAGTCGTCGAGATGAATTTAATGTGCTCGTGTTTTCTTTTCGAACTGGATGAATGAGCACAAACAATTTTTCTTTTTTGTACCGTTTTGTGACGCAGTTCACTGAAGTGAACTTGTCGAAAAATATTTTTATAAAAACGATAATATGCTTTAAATACAGGGGTTTTACATAGTTGTTGAAAGAAACGTCGAGCGTCTTTACGATCCGTTTTTTTACCGCTTTCCAAAAAACAACTAAGTCGTTGCCACGTATCAATAAGTAATTTTTGGCATAGTAATTGCTTTACTGGTCTATAACTTTGAAAGGAGACAGACCAGTGAAAAAAGGAAAACTGATAGGCGCTGCAGCAACGTTACTTATGTCATTCACGGCCAGCGCGGGAATGATTACGTTTGATGACGTCACTACCATTGATGGCACGCGTATTGATACCGCAGGCGGTGGTGTCGTGACGGTGAGCCGGGATCTGTATAACCATCCTGACGGCATGCGTCTGGGCTACCAACACGGCAACCCTGGTAACTTTGCAGGCGGGTGGTACGGCGAACGCGGACAGTATCTGCAGTTCAACGGCGACTACTTTCTTAATTCGCTCGATGTGAAGCTCGAAACCTACGGATACTACTGGACGGTGAATTCCATTCTGGTTTCTGCGCTCGACAGCGGATTAAACCTGCTATCACAGCAGGCTGTCATGTCGCCGTCCCCGAACGCCTGGACAACCCTGAACTTTGGCGTGGCTGATGTCTCACGGATCGTGATCGACTTTACCGGTGGCGGTGATACGTATGGGAGCGGTCGAAATCACGCGTGGATCGGCGTCGACAATATCAGCTACAACAATAATATCGCGGCCGTATCCGAGCCTGGCTCACTAGCGCTTCTGGGTGCGGGCCTTGCCGGAATTGGTTTTGCACGTCGACGTCGCGCACGTTGATTGATCAGCAGCCCTTACAAAGAGCCCCGTTTTACACGGGGTTCTTTTATGTGTGGCTGATTGTGGCCGGGCAGCTGGTCTTCGGGCTGGCCGACTGGCCACCGGTTAGTGAACCGGGCTATCCATCCGACTCGGTGGTTTCGCCCTGTGAACCGGGGAAGCGTGGTGAAGCACCATGCGCCACCCGTCCTGCGTTGAGCGATACACGTTGGTTACCTGCATGCGAAACTCAGAGGCGTCCTGGTAAAGCACTTCGACACCTGTGTGGACACTCATATCAGCAGACAGCAGCGTTTCTACCTGAGTAATGGTGGCTTTGAGCTGCCCCTGACCTTGAAACATACCGAGGTAACTGCCTATCACCAGACGATAGCCAACAATGCGCTCGGCCATGGGGTGCGTGCAGATGACGCTCGGGGTGTCCAGCCAGACCGCTTTCATCTGGTCGAGATCGGCTTCTGAGAATGCCTTGTAAAAGGCGGCTTCGGCGTCGGCGGGGGTATGAAAGGTCATGATTGCTTCTGTGAGGCGGTTTGCGGCAGTATACCTGCCCGTATCCGTTTGGGTGATGTATGTCCGAAGAAAACAATAATTGGCACAAAGTCTGTTCGACAGACGAACTTGGTAATCCCGGCGCATACGGTTTTAAAGTGATGGCGGGCCAGTATCCGCTGTTCGGTTTTGTGGTGCAGAACGACAGCGGCATTTTCGGTTACAGCAATCGCTGTCCGCACGCGGGTCGTCCGCTGGACTGGGCCCCCAACGCTTTTTTGACCAAAGACAAAGATCTCATCATGTGTTCGGCGCACGGCGCGACCTTTGAGCTGGATAACGGCCTGTGCGTCGGTGGTCCGTGTCTGGGTAGGTCGTTAACGCCCTGGAAGATTGAGGTGCGTGAAACCGGGATCTTTGCGTTAATTCCGCCTGAACCTGTGGTGCGCTAGGCAGGCGCGGAGCAGGCTCCGGGCCAGTCACCAATGTCTCCGGGTTAGCGGAGCCCACGCTACAGATTGGCTCCTAATCGGTTTCTCACGCATTCCAGGTACGCGCCGAGTCAACGACTCGGGCAATTCGTCGTCACGAATTTAAATTCGCTTGGGCCGACTGAACCATCGGGATTGAGCTGGCCTGGTCTAGAGCGGTCCCCGCAGGATAGTGACATCGGGCGATGAGTAGTCCGGCGTAAACAGCTGGCCATCGATCACCGCATTACTCGTATCGGCAAACTCACCGAGACGCTCGGCGTCTCCGGCATGCTCCATCACCGTGACGACCTTGTCGCTCTCCAGCACGTAGCCCGGCGCCGGAATCAAAGACAACGACGCTTCGCTGACATCGACGCTGCCGGAACCGGTGGCCACAAGGCCTGGGGCCATGGAAACATTGGTGCGCACTTCAACCTCGAGGCCCGAGTCGGGGCCGGAGAAGGTGAGCGGGCTGTCAATGATGCGCAGCTGGCCCTGATCAAACGACGTGGTTTTGCCAAACAGGGTAGTCGCCGATTCGAGCTGAATGCTGGCAAACTCGCCGGCCACCGTGATTGGGCCGAACAGATTCAGCACGCCCGTGTTGTCGCCAGCACGAATGATGCCCGGCCCGTCGGAGGTGCTGACCAGCTCGATGCCGGCGTCGATTGAGATCGGCATGTCCGCCACGGTCTGGACTAACTCGCTCTGCGCGTTTTGCCCGCGAGCGGCGAAGGTCAGCGTGCCGGAACCATTGATGTTCATTGCGCCGTTCATCTGAACGGTGGTGCTGGAAGGGGCGCCGTCCAGAGATTCTGACTGAATGGTAAAGAACGAGTCGTCGAGAGTCAGCTGATCGAGCACATTAACCACGGCGCCATCCTGTACGAACGTATCAGCCGCAAGCGTCACGTTCTGCAGCGTCGTGGTGCCGGTCAGTATCAGCGCCTGATTGCCGGTAACGGTCTTGTCGACCAGGTCAAACCCGGTCGAGAACTGCACCGTGTTCGGAAACAGGTCGAGATCAATCACGGGGCTGCTGTCGAGAATGCTGGCAGCAACGGTGAACGTACCGCCGTTCACACTGAACACACCAAGCGTCGACAGGTCCTCAATGTTCAGGTTCAGATCAACGTCGGTAAAATTGGTCGAGAAGGTACCAACGCCTGGCACAAACGCCGCTTCAGCGGGGCCCGACAAAGACAATGTGCCGTGAGTGGTTGCCACGCTGCCGGCGTTGCTCCAGTAGCCGTCGAGCGAGACGTCGCAGTTGCTGGTGACCACGCTGCCGTTGTTTTCAAACGGAATCGAACTGCTGCCGGACGCGGTCAGGCTGGCGCCGGTGTCGCAGGTCAGTTGACCCGAGTTTCTGACCTGCTCCAGAACGAGCGCTCCGTTTTCTCCGGACACGCTGGAACTTCCGCTGATATCAAAGCGGCCCTGCTCTACGCCGATTATCTTAAGCGTCGCGTCGGACGCCATGAAGTCGACGCTTTCCGAAAAAGTTTGTTGACGGTCAGAAACAACTTCCGCGGTCAGGCATCCCGACGAGTCAGCACCGACAGCGCTGATGACGGTCGAACTCGACGCTCCGAGGCCGTCTTCAAGCTGAATGACCGCGGGCGCCGGGGGTGCCGGCAGGCAGCTCGCCGATTCCAGAAACCGGATGGGCTCTTGAAAGCTCACTCCAAAATCAACTCGGAGCAGCGACTCGGGCTCGAGGGTTATTTCTGTTTGCATATCGACCAGTAGCAAGAACAGACTGGCATTGGAATTCAGATTAAGGGGCGTTTCACTCACGAGCGTGCCGAACTGGAATGATCCCGGCCCGGTCGGCGAATTTTCCTGGAAACGCCATTTCTCCGCGTCTATTACCAGCGTCTGGTCACCAAGATCGAACAGACCGTTTACCTGAACGCTGTTTTGTCGGGTCGGGTCAAAAAGAAAAAAGTCGTCCGGAACAGGTGGCTGGAAGGCTCTGATGGTGATATCCGTGTCGGTGATATCAACCGGTACGCCGTTAGCCCCGATGAGTGGAAAATCGATTTGACTGGAAGATACCGTGTAACTACCGTCATTCAGAACGCGTGTTGGCCATGACATGGTGCAGTCATCCGCGACCAGTACGCCGCCCTCATTGTTAAACAAGATATTGTCGCTGGGAGAAGGGTTACCGGCTGAAAACACACGCAGGCCGCCGCCCGTGGTACAGCTAATGGCTCCCGAGTTAAAGAACAGGCTGAAACCGCCAAAGAACAGGTTGGCATCGTCCTCAATGGATATGTTGCCGTAGTTGGTGATTTGACCGTCGAAGGACCCGTTGGCACTCGGAGCCACGGAAACCTCGATACCTGGCCCGAGCTCCAGAGTGTTAAGCGTAAATAGCTGGCCAGTTGCAGTCGGGTCGGAGGGGCCGCTGAATCGAATTGATCCGGTACCTCCAATGGTGTTATTGATTTCCAGCCTGGCCGGTTGCTCACTTTCAGATTCGAACGAAATGGTGGCCTCATCCAGAATCAGATCGCTGCTAAGTGAGGCGCTAAGCTGGGCATCGGGCTTAATGACGATATCCACATCGGTAACAAGATCGGGAAGATTAAATACGTTATCAATCCGGACGAATCCGCTGACGACTACCTCGGAGTCAGAATCGCCGATATTTCGGATCTCGGATGTTCTCATTTCTCCTGAATTTAAATTCAGGCGCCCGTCCAGGCTGATGCCGTTGGGGATGTCGATTTCGCTAAAGTTACACACCGAGCCCAGAGTTCCCGTGATGGAGGTGGGCTCACTTACATAAAGGCGACCACATACGTCCACGTTACCCGTAGCTTCCAGGGACAAAAGGCCTATGTTGGTGCCGTCCCCGATCGTTACGGTGATGTCGTCCGCCGTATCAATGATGGCGTGCTCGAATAGTAGGCTGGCAGGCACTCTCGCCGGGAACCAGTTAGTCCGCTCGGCCCAGAGTCCACTGCCCCCAACCCATCGCATGACCAGAGGCGGCCCGGGAATTCCGTTGTAAAACTGGCTGCGAAAGATACGTAAATCGAGAAAGTTGACGGTGCCGTCTTCGTTAAAATCGGCGTTCAGGTCACTGGTGAAGAAAACGTCGCTTAGGAGACTCAGGTCAGAGAAGTCAACAATGCCATCGTTGTTCAGGTCTGCATCACATCGATTGCCGTATCCGTCGCCGTCTGAGTCGAGCTGGGAGGGGTTGGGCTGAATATAGCAATTGTCGAAACGACTGATGACGCCATCCTGGTCGTAATCGACGTCCAGCTCAAGACTCTCGTTCGCTAGGGCAAGAGGAGCCAGTAGCGCCGTAATCAGCAGCAGTGTCAAAAGGGCGGTTCGTGTGCGCATGATACTTCCAATGTATGTGTTATTCGTATTCTTATTGGAAAAGTATAGCAGCCGGTTTGCCTATTCCTCGTTGGGAATCACCCGAGCGGTGGGCTTCAGGTACTTCGACACCAGTTCGGGAAACTGGCTCACGTAGTATTTGGGCGTGGTTTCCGGGGACAGATCGTTTTGCGTGTTGTCTCCGTACTCGAGCCCAATCGAGGTTAAAACCTTGAATTTTTTCGTTTTAGCGGGATCGGCGGAGCTTGGGCGAGTGCGTTCTTCGAGCAGGCCGGCGGCGAGCATGATCTTGTTGGCAGCGACCGCAGAGAGTTCTACATTATGTTGCTTCAACAGTTTTGTAAGTGATTCAAGCTGACCTGCCATCGTGATGTCTCCGCGCCGAACGTGGGTGTCAGTCCAGTTTAGGGCACAGACGAGTTGCTGTCGATTCACCCACAAAAAAGGCCGCACAACTGTGCGGCCTTCCGTTGAGCCAATCGTTAAGTTCCGGCCGTTCTACCAGATCTTTACGCGCTCTTCCGGCGGCAGATACAGCGCGTCACCGGGCTTGACGTCAAACGCCTCGTAAAATTCCGGCACGTTTCGCACAACGCCGTTGACGCGGAATTTGCGAGGTGAATGCGGATCAGTTGCTACACGCTGACGCATGGCTTCTTCACGCGACTTGCTGAGCCACGACTGGGCGTAGCCAATAAACACGCGCTGTTCGCCGGTGAAGCCGTCGAGCACGGGCGCGGGCTTGCCGTTCAGCGACATCTTGTAGGCTTTGAGCGCGATGCTGAGGCCACCGAGATCGCCGATGTTTTCACCGAGGGTGAATTCACCGTTAACGTTAAGGTCGTCGAACACTTTGAAGCTGTCGTACTGTTCGATGAGCTTCGCCGTACGCTGCTTGAACTCGGCCTTATCGTTCTCGGTCCACCAGTCGCGCAGAACGCCGTCGCCGTCAAACGTGCTGCCGGCGTCGTCGAAACCGTGGCCAATTTCATGCCCGATAACAGCACCGATGGCGCCGTAGTTAACCGCGTCGTCGGCGGTCAGGTCGAAGTAAGGCGGTTGCAGGATGGCCGCGGGAAACACGATTTCATTCTGGGCCGGGCTGTAGTATGCGTTGACGGTCTGAGGCGTCATGTTCCACTCGTGCTTTTGCACGGGGCCATTGAGCTTGTCGACGGCGCGGGTGTATTCCACGATGGCCGACCGCTCCAGGTTGCCGTACAGATCTTTCGCATCAATGGTTAGCGCGCTGTAGTCTTTCCAGATGTCCGGGTAACCAATTTTTGGCGTGAACTTCGACAGCTTGTCGAGTGCTTCGGCGCGGGTGGCTTCACCCATCCAGTCGAGGTTCTCAATGCTCTCGCCGTACGCCGTGATCAGGTTGGCGACCAGCTCCTGCATGCCTTCTTTGGCCTCAGGCGGGAAATGACGCTTGACGTACACCTTGCCGACGACTTCGCCGAGTGCGGCGTTCACCACGTTAACGCCGCGACGCCACATGGCGATCTGCTCCTGTGCACCGGTTAAGGTGCGACGGTAAAAGTCGAAGCTTTCGTCGTCAATCGCCTGGGTCAGGCGACGGCTGTTCTTACGCAGCGCCGACCAGGTCAGGTAGTTTTTCCAGGTGTCTACGTCGGTAGATGTGAAAATGTCGTTGAAGTCCCGCGTGTAGTCTTTCATGGCGATAATGAGCCCAGAAATATCGCCAAGATCCGACGCGGCCAGGTAGGCGTCCCAGTCGAACCCGGGCGCCAGCTGGTTCAGCTCGCTGCGGGTGTGCGGGTTGTAGAGTTTAATGATATCCCGCGTTTCTTCTTTCTTCATCTGCTTGCCGGCGAGCTTTTTCTCAAGCTCATACACCGCGTCGACGTCGTTGGCGTCACCCAGGTCGGTCATCATGAACATTTTGGTCATGTGCTCGCGATATTTTGTGCGAATGTTTTCTGACTTTTCGTCGTCGTTAAAGTAGTACTCGCGATCGGGTAACCCAAGGCCAGCCTGGAACGTGTACATCGCGTATTTGGTCGGTGCTTTAAGGTCAGGATAAATAAACAGCGTAAACGGCAGGTCCAGTCCGATCCGGTTGCCATGGCCGAAGTAGGCGGCTACGTCGCTGTGCGAGTTCAACGCGCTAATGCGACCAAGCTCAGGCTGCAGCGGTGCAAGTCCGATCTTGTTTCGGTGATCCATATCCATAAACGAATTAAACAGGTCGCCCACTTTCTGTTCGTCGGATCCCTGCGCAAAACGACCGGTCGAGGCGTCTTCAATAATCTTTTTAACGTTGTCCTGCGATTCCTCGTGCACGATGTAACCAATGCCGTAGCTGGCTTTGTCGGCCGGAATCTCGGTGCTGTCAATCCAGCCGCCGTTCACGTACGCGTTAAAGTCGTCGCCGGGTCGTACCGACCGGTTCATGTTTTGAAGTCGTAGCCCGGAGTGCATGGCCTTTTTGACCATGGCGTCTTTGGCTTCGACCATAGCGGTGTCGCTGTGGTGTGAGCACGCGTTCAGCATGAATATGCCGGCCGCGATTACGATGAGTCTGTACATTCCGATTCCTCTTCTGACGGGGTCGCCTGATGTGCAACATTAATGAGTGGTGCGGCAGAAGGCCGCAATGGATATCAGACTACGGGTTTTGAGGGTGAATTTCCATGTGTCAGGGACAAGTCGCGCAGATACGCGACAAGACGAAGTGTCCGAAAAAGTGTCCGGTAGGCGGACACTTTAATTCGGGGACAGTTTACCTATTTTAGGTATACCGGTGGTAAATTCTAGGTGATTAATAAAATAGGTAAACTGTCCCCGAATTAAACTGCCCCGAATTTTCCCAGGCTTCCGGAACGAGTCAATGAGACCCGGTCGGTTCGTCAAGTTCGACGTATTCAATATCCATAAAGTCGAGCGTATCGAGCCACTCGCTGCGAGGAACAAATTCGGTCTGGATAATATCGGCGTCGCTGGAATCGACAAGCGAGGTCATACAGTCTTTCGGGGGTTCGATTTCTTCGATAATGGTTCGCGCCCAGCGATCGTCGTCAAGCTCGTCGACCGTTCCGTCAACAAACTGAATGTCGATCGCGTCGCTTGCTGTGTCTATGGCCACAACTTCAAACGCTGCGCCGCTCTTGTTCAGATACCACTGGCCAATTGTGGGTGTAAGTAGAACCATGTTCGTGCCCCGGTTACTTGTGTCTGTGCCTCTCTTTCTGTGATGTCCGGCTGTAGATCAGCCGTTATTGATTAATGTTAAGTACAAGATATAGCCCCATTGCACGACCTTCGCAAACCGGGCCGCTGTCGCGGAAAAAAAAGACGGTGTTTGTCAGGGGTTACGATCTCGAATGAGAAAAAGTCTCAAAAACATCGGGTGATCGTTTGCGCGAATGCTGGCGATTCTGAAGGGTTTCGTATTCGGGAAAAATTCGGGGACAGTTTACCTATTTCGATTAAAGCAACCGAAAGAAGTAGCGTCCTCGACGAAATAGGTAAACTGTCCCCGAATTTTTAAACCTTACGAAACACAAAATCCCAGACGCCGTGGCCTTTGCGATGACCGCGTTTTTCGAACTTGGTGAGAGGCCGGGAATCAGGGCGGGGTACGCACACGTCGTCGGGGGTGGCGTCAAAATTCGTTGGTGCGTCATCGCGCGTGTTCACAAAGTACTCGGTTTGCTGCAGTACTTCGCACATGTGTTCGGCGTACGGGTGCCAGTCGGTGGCGAAGTGGATCAGGCCGTCGGCTTTGAGTCGCATGCTCAACAGCTTCATGAAGTCGGGCTGCACAATGCGGCGCTTGTGGTGGCGTTTCTTGGGCCACGGGTCGGGGAAGTACAGGTTGATGCGGTCGAGTGACTCGTCGCCAATCATATTTTCCAGCACGTCCATCGCGTCGTGGTTAATCACGCGCACGTTTTCGAGTTTGGCTTCTTCGAGGCGCATCAGCAGATGGCCCACGCCAGGGCGGTGCACTTCAATACCAATGAAGTTCTGCTGATCAAAGCGGCGGGCCAGCTCAAACAGGGCTTCGCCGTCACCAAAGCCGATTTCGAGCGTGAGCGGGCGATTAGCCGTTTCACCAAACACGGTGCTCATATCAACGGGCGTTGCAGAGTATTCCAGCCCGAACTTCGGCCAGCCCGAATCGAGCGCGCGGGCCTGACCGCGGGTCAGGCGACCCTCTCGGATAATGAAGCTGCGAATGCTGCGACGTTTGGCGAAAGCGCCGTCGGTAGGTTCGGTCATGACAGAGCGCACGCACGGTCGGCGAGGGACTGATCCCGGTGTACTGACGTCATGCCTGATCTCCGTTTGCTGCGTTTGTTGAGACTGATGCCCATAGCGCGCAAGATTCTACACGAAGCGGCAGGCGTACACAGCCAGTGCGCGCGCGACGTTTTCTGCTAGTCTTCATGTCATGCCGCTAGTCGCCCATTCACAGCTACCGACGTTTGATCGCCTGCAGGCCGACGGCCAGGAGGTGGTGCCGCTCGACCGTGCCCGCCATCAGGACATACGCGAGCTGCACGTGGGCGTACTCAACATGATGCCGGACGCCGCCCTCGAGGCCACCGAGCGCCAGTTCATGCGGCGTCTTGGCAACAGCAGCCGCATCGTGCAGCTGTACGTGCACCTGTTTACGGTGCCGGGTCTGAATCGGGGCGCCGAGGCGCAGCAGCACATTGATACCTACTACCGGAAATTCGAGGATCTTCAAAAAGAGGGCCTCGACGCGCTGGTTATCTCTGGCGCCAACGTCACGCAGCCCGATCTGACCAAAGAGGCCTTTTTTCCACACATGCTGGCCGTTTTTGAGTGGGCGCGCACCAACGTAGCCTCGGTGATGTGCTCCTGCCTGGCGTCGCACGCCCTGTGGCAGCACGAATACGGTATTCGCCGCACGCGCCTGCCCTACAAGCGCTGGGGCGTGTTCCGGCACAGGGTGCAAAATCGCCGGCATCCGCTGGTGGTGAACATCAACACGCGGTTTGATACGCCGCACTCGCGCTTTAACGACGTGGGCGCGTCGCAGCTTGAGAACGCCGGCGCCCATGTGCTGGTCACCAGCGAAGACTGCGAGGTCCTGCTGGCCACGAGCGACGACGGCCTGTCGGCCGTGTATCTGCAGGGCCACCCCGAATACGACACGCTGAGCCTGGCCAAAGAGTACAAACGCGAGATCTTCCGGTTCTGGCAGGGCGAGCGGTCGGATTATCCGGCCATGCCGGTAGACTACCTGAGTCCGGCGGCCGAGAAACTGCTGACCGGCTATCGGCAGTCGGTCATTAAAGCGCAATTAGGCGGCTCCGACCTGCCGCTGTTTCCCGAAGACGCGCTCCGGCCCCTGGTCGACAACACCTGGGCCGACACCTGCAAGGCGATTTTCGCCAACTGGCTGGGTCTGATTTATCAAACAACCCATCAGGACCGGTGTAAACACCTGATGGACGGGATTGATGCGTCGGATCCCATCGGCTGGCGCCGAAGTCTGGCGCGCGAGGCGGAGTATCAGGACGACCGTTGAGAGAGGTCGGTGGGCGATGCGCGGCGGACGATGTGGGATGTGGGATGTGCAATGGACGATGTGCGATGGACGATTGGCAATGAACGATGCGCGGCGGGACGTTATTCGCCAGCCCCAAAACAACAAAACCCCGCGCGAGGCGGGGTTTGTAGCGGATGTAACCGGGTTAGCGTCAGTTAATTAATATCCCACTCCTGACGAACCTTGTCACACCAGGTCTTGTAATCATCGTAGGTGCTTACCGGCAAATCTGAGCCTTCGGCAACCGTGTCTTCAGCTTCCCCTCGAACCGAGACGGCGTCTGGTAAATCCTGGGACGGGAATCCCGGTACTGCTTTAAAATCACTCATTGTCGCTCATCTCCTGCGTTGTCTTCGAGTTTCAACAGAATACCGATTGAAACCTTTTTTCGCAGTTAACCAGTTCACACCCTTCACGGAAAAAAGACTTATTTTTAGGTAATTTAGGCGTATATTTGTCATTAACGACGGTTATGTATAACGTGCGCTTCACGGACTACAATGGCATCGTGTAATCCACTCAACTGTTTCTTACCAGCCTGATTGAACACCACCACCTGCAAACGGTCTATCGCACATACCTCATTATGAAAACATTATTAAAAATTGTTGCCGGAGCCATTGCGCTGCTTTTCATTGCCGCGGTGTGTCTCACGCTGTACTTCCGTTTTGTGTTTGATCCAAACGATTTACGCGACCAGATTACCCAGCGCGTGCAGGATAAAACCGGCCGCGAGCTGGTGATTGAGGGCGACCTCAAGATCAGCACCTTTCCCTGGATCAGCGCCGAGATTGGACGCACCACGCTCAGCGACGATCCGGCCCTCAGCGACAAACCGTTGCTCTCTTTCAACAGCGCCAGCGCCAGCATCAAACTGATGCCGCTGCTGAGCAAGCAAATCGAGCTTGGCACCACGGCCATCGACGGCGGCAGCATCAACCTGATCCGCCTGACCGACGGCACCACCAACTGGGGCGCGCTGCTGAACTCGCTGTCGGGCGATCAGCCGACGCAGGACGCGCCGGTGGAGAACGCGTCGGGCTTTGCGGCCCAGTCGCTGGGCGCCATCGACATTACCGACGGCACCGTGGTCTTTCAGGATCAGTTGGCAGACGGCGGGTTCCAAACGCTGACGCTGTCCGGCCTTACGCTGGAAACCGGTGAACTCAAGCCCAACGCGCCGTTCAATGTGGATCTGGCCACGCGGATGGACGCCACCGACGTGGGTCTCGACGTGACGCTCACCGCCAGGGCAGAGCTCACCGAAAACCTGCTCGATCTCGACAACCCCCGCTTCACCGTCAATGGCTCGCACTACGCCGTGCCGTTTGGCGAGTTTGGCGTTGAGCTTGATGGGGACAACATCAAGCTTGGCGAATCGAGCGTAAACTCCGGCGGCGTAACGGTTAACTGGAGCGTGAGCCAGGGCCGGGATGCGGCCAAAGACCTCGCCAGCGGCTCGGGCAGCTTCAAAATGGCGGCTCTGAGTGCCAACGACGGCCGCTTTGCGCTCGCAGAGCCGGAGCTCGACTTTGATTTTGGCTTTGGCGCGGGCACGCTCACCAGCCTCAAGGGCTCGCTCACGGGCGACGCAATCAACAACAACGGCACGCAGATTGAATTTAAAGAGCCTACGCTCGATTTTGACGCCAACGGCCGCGATGCCGGCCTGTCCACGGCGGCGGGACAGCTCAAGGCGCTCGTGATTACCCTCACAGAGAACACGCAGCTCGGGGTTAACCAGGCGGCCGTGTCGGCCAAACTGAACGGTGAGAGCATTCCGGATGGCCCGCAATCGATCAGCGCGGCGCTCGACGACCTGGCGCTGAACCTCGACAGCGGTGCACTGAACATCAGCCAGTACTCGGCCGAAGGGTTCGGACTGAAGGGCCGCGGCAAGCTGACCGGCACCAACGTGCTGGAAGCAGCAACGCTGACCGGGCCGCTGACGCTGGAGCGCTTCGACCTGCGCAAGCTGATGACGTCGCTGGACGTGGCTCTCGATACCGCCGACGCCAGTGCGCTTACCCGTGCCGAAGGCACCACCACGCTGCGGGTAACCCCACAGGGTCTTGAACTTCGCGACATTAAAGCCACGCTCGACCAGAGCCAGATAACGGGCCTGGTCAATCTCACGGGTAAAACGCCGAACGTCAGCCTGAACATTGATGCGCTGACGCTGGATGGCTACCTGTCGCCGCCTGACAACATCGAAGGTGAGACTCGTGCGGTCGACACCATTGAACTGCCGGCGCAGACCCTGCGTGATCTCAATCTGAATGGTCAGCTTCGCATTGGCGCGCTCGACGTGGGCGGCATCAAGTCGACGAACGTGGACGTGCAGCTGGCCGCGAACGACGGCAACGTACGCATTTATCCCATGCGCGCGCAGCTTTACGGCGGCACGTACAGCGGCGACGTCAAGCTCAACGCCCAGGGCGAAGTGCCCACGCTGTCGATGAACGAGTCGTTTAACGACGTGAACTTTGGCGATCTGACGCAGGCGATGGTGGGTGATCAGCGCCTCAGTGGCCGCGTTACCGGGTCGCTTAAAATGACGGCGCGGGGTCACAACACGCGCGATCTTAAAGCCACCTCCAACGGATCCGTGGCGTTTGAATTCAAAGACGGCGTTCTGGACGGCATTAACGTGATGGAAACGGTGCGCAACATTGTCGCCGCGGCCAACAAAGAGGCGCCGGTGGCCGATGAGCCCAACAAAACCGAGTTTCGGGAAATGAAGGGCACGGCCACCATCACCGAAGGCGTGCTGTCGAACAACGACCTGTCGATTGATATTCCGCTTATGCGGATTAACGGGCAGGGCTCGCTGGACCTGAACACCAAGGCGATTAACTACCGCGTGGGCGCTCGCGTGGTGCAGGAAGGCGACGTGCCGCTTGAGAAAGAGCTGCGCTTTTTGTCGGACTACACCTTGCCGCTGGTGATTGGCGGTACGTACGAAGCGCCCAGGGTAGACGCCTCCGGCAGCGTGGCCGATCTGGTTAAGCAGTACGCCAAGAAACGTTTGCAGGACAGCCTGTTCGACAAGCTGGGACTCGGCAAGAAAGACACGCCGCCCGACGACGGCGCGACGCCTCAGGAACCGGGCGCAGAGCCCGTGGCCGAACCTGAGCTTACGCCCGAAGAGAAAAAAGAGCAGTTAAAGGATGAGCTTGATCAGAAGCTCAAAG
>CAWUKD010000031.1:0-27812 GCA_963922815.1 uncultured Gammaproteobacteria bacterium | reverse complement strand
TCGCTTGGCGCCGTGCTCTATCAGCTGGTCACAGGGTCTTTGCCGATAGCTGTGGAAGGTTTAACGCTCGCCGAACTCTATGCTCACGTTGGGAAAGCTGCTCCGACCCCGGCCAGCAAGCTCAACCCCAGGATCGACAGTGATCTCGATGCGATTCTGACCAGGGCGCTGGCCAGGCTCCCGTCCGAGCGCTATGAATCGGTGGAAAGCCTGGCGCAGGATCTTCGCAACTGGCGCAGTGGATTGCCGGTTTCCGCCAAAGCACCTTCGGCGTTCTATCGGGCCGGAAAATTCGTCAGGCGCAACGTAGCCGGTGTGTCGCTCGCCACGATTGCCATGTTCAGTCTCGTTGGATTTGCCGCATTCGCAACCTATTCGGCCGCTCGCAGCGAGCAGCAGGCGCTGGCCATCGCCGCGGAGCGGGACCGGGCGGAGGCCACCAAGAATTTTCTGGTCAGTATCTTTGACGCGGCCGGACCCAAGTCGGAAGGCAAGACGCTGACCGCGATGCAAATTCTGGAAGCCGGCCGACTGCGGGTAAAAGAAGAGCTGGCCGATCAGCCAAGACTGCAGTCTGACATGCTCGGCACGATTGCGTTTGTTTATTCAACCATGGGTGTCAACGACAAGTGGAGCGAATTGCTCCATGAGCAAAAGGAGCTGGTAGCGCAGCTGGACGGAAAGCAGAGTCAGGCTTACTTCGACACGCTGTTTGAGATTGCCAAAGTCGAAGATCAGCTTGGCCGATACGATGACGTTGAGACCATTGCCACTGAAATGATCGAGATTAGTGAGGTTTTGGGGAACCTCGGCAGCAAAGGCATCGCGCAAGGTCGAATGGGCCGCATCATGCACCTGAAGGGTAATTACGACAAGGCGGATACCCATTACCGCAACTCTCTGCGATTGTTTCAGGAAGCCTATGGCAATGACGATATGCGAACTGCGGCCGCCAAACTGGATCTGGGCACCTTGCTCAATCATACGCAGCAGCATCAGGCTGCGTACGAGATGTTTGTCGATGTTGAAGCCACCCATAAACGGGTTAAAAAGGACAAGGAAGTCATTCAGACTGACCTGTATCTGGGAATGGCGCGATCGCTCGCGAGTCTTGAGCGCTATGATGAGGCGCTTGAAATTTATCAGCGTACCTTTGACGCCAACGAGCGACTCTACGGCGAGGACTATATTTACAACCTGTATATTCTGAACGGAATGAGCGCCGCCGTTGAGGCGCAGGGAGATTACGTGCAGGCCACCGAATGGCAGAATGAAGTGCTGAGAATGACAAGAAAATACATGCCGGAAAGCCCAATGGTCGGCAGGAGCCTGTTTTATGGAGGCCGAATTTATCATCGCAGCGGGCGCTGCGAGCTTGCGATACCTGCGTTTCGTCAGGCGCTCTCCGTATTTGCGGAGCGGTTACCCAACCACTCGGTAGTGGGTCAGGCCAAGTGGCGGCTGGGCGCCTGTCTGGGGCGGTTTGAGCAAAACGACGAAGCCGAGGCCTTGCTTCTGGAAGGCTACGACATTCTGACGTCTCACCTGAAGCCTGATCATCAAAACGTGCTTGACGCCAGAAAGGGGATTGTCGCGTTCTATCAGAGTCTCGGCGATGAGGATAAGGCCGCGCGCTATCAGTAACGCGATTGCGTCCGTTGCGCAAACCGCTCAGCTTTAGCGATGAATCAAACTAAGCATCGCGCCTGTGCGCCAGGCGGCCAAAGGTAAAGCTGGCCAGCAGCCCGACAAGTGCATAAAAGGCCAGAAACATAAAGAAGTGCTGATGTCCGGCCAGTCCGGGCGAGCGGTCAATCAGAATGCCTGCCACCAGCGTAACGAAAATATCAGGCGTGAAGCCGATGACCGACACAATTCCTACCGCTGTACCTGTCACGGTCAGAGGTACTTTGGCCTCTTCAAACAGTGCGAAATACAGGCCGCGAAAACCAAAAATGGCGATGCATGTCAGCAGCGTATTGCTGAGCATGGCCCAGGCGGCGCCGGGCACGGGTGTGGACAACGCAAAATACAGGTACGACGCGAGAAGCAGGGCAAACAGGACCATGATGGCTTTGGACGCATTGATGCGATCGCCAATTAACCCGGCGCCTATCGCCGCGATGGGCCGCATCCACGAACCAATGGTCACAATACGCGCGGCCTCGACTTCATCCAGTCCGTAAGCCTGCACGGCAAACAGCGAGTAGTTGTCGAAGCCTTTGTAGCCCACGTAGGCGCATAGAACAATCAGCGCCTGCAGCCACACGGCCGGTAGGCGAATCGCGTAGATCACGTGAGTGGCCATTGAATCGGTGCGGCCGGCGAGTGCGGTGTGCGATGCGGCCTGCGCGGACGCATTGCCATCGCGAATGGCAAACCAGACGAACACTCCGGCCAGCGCTGTAACGGTCGTATAGCCGTAAATGATCGTGCGAAGTACCTCGCGTTTCTGATCCAGCGATGCACCTTCGGTACCATCCGGAAATGCGAGGGTAAACAGGAGCACGCCAATCGATGCCAGACCTGCCGCCAGCAGTCCGCGCCCGCCGTCCAGCAGCCCGTAGGCCCGGCCCTGATGCTCAGAGCCACCCCACTCGCGCGTGGCCCGTATCAGGGCAGCCCAAAAGAACAAAATAGTGGATACACCGAAGAAGCCCCACAGCAGCATGGCGCCCTGATAGGCCGGAAACGTCGCCATGTACAGGCCGCCGGCCGCGGTAGACCACAAGGAGAGCGCGAGTAATTTGCGGGCCTCGAAGCGGTCGGCAATGGGGCCACCGAAGAAATACGCCACCATGGCGAGTACACCGTACACGCCTTGTGCTGCGCCAAGCTCCGTTGCGCTCAGGTTGAATACTTCGAGAACGGTAGGCCGGAAAAACCGCGAGACGTGAAACGGCAGCGCAAACACGCCCTCACCGGCGATGATCAGTCCGAGCATGTACCAGAAACGTTGCATCGACAGGGTTTGGGGCTCTACGGACTGGACGGCACGACGCGCCAGATGATATTGCCGACGTCGTCCGCTACCAGCAGCGCGCCTTCTTTGTTGGTGGTCACCCCAACCGGCCTTCCGAGGGCGTTGCCGTCATCGTCCAGAAAGCCGGTCAGAATATCCTGCGGCAGACCGGAAGGCTGTCCCTGTGCAAACGGTACAAAGATGACTTTGTAGCCACTGTGTGGTTTGCGATTCCACGAACCGTGCAGCCCGATGAACGCGCCGTTCTTGTAGGATGCGGGCAGCAGGTCGGCGATATAAAACTCAAGTCCCAGAGCAGCGACGTGGCTGCCGAGCGCATAGGAAGGAGAAACGGCTGTGGCGACCAGGTCAGGACGCTGAGGCGAAACGCGCGTGTCGACATTCTGACCAAAATAACTGTAGGGCCAGCCGTAAAACGCGCCTTCCTGCACTTCGGTCATGTAGTCGGGCACCAGATTGTTACCGAGTTCGTCGCGTTCATTGACCGTTGTCCACAGTTTTGCGCTTTGAGGATTCCACGCAAGTCCGACGGGGTTACGCAGTCCGCTGGCAAACACGTCGGTCTGACCTGACTGGCGATCAATCCTGAGTATGGCCGCGCGATTGACCTCCTGATCCATGCCGTTTTCGCCAATATTGCTGTTGGAGCCGACGCTGGCATAAAACGTTTGTTTATCTGGACCAACAACAATGTTTTTGGTCCAGTGGTGATTGAGCTTGCCCGCTGGCAAGTCGGCGACTCTGGTTCCCGCTGCTGTAATCCGGGTGTCTCCTGTGGCGTACGGGAACTGCACAATGGCGTCGGTGTTGGCCACAAAAAGCTGATCGCCGATCAGGGCCATGCCAAACGGCGAGTGCAGGTTCTCAAGCAGCGCCGAGCGAAATTCGGCGACGCCGTCACCATCGGCATCTCGCAGCAGGGTAATGCGGTCGGCGCTGGGTACCGCGGCGCCGGCTTTTTTCATGACGCGTTTGGCAAACCAGCCTTTGATGCCTTTGACACCGCTAAGCTGCGCCGGTGAATTACTTTCGGCGACCAGTACGTCGCCGTTGGGTAACGTATAAAGCCAGCGGGGGTGGTCGAGATCATCCGCAAAAGCGTTCACCTGCAGACCTTCGGCGGCAAGCGGTTTGAGGTCGCCTTCCCAGCCGCGCGCAGGCGCGATGTTGACCACTGGAATCAAAGACGTTTCAGGCTCGGGCAGCTCGGGATCAGTGCCCACCCCAATCGAGACCGGAGCGGCCGAGTGTTTGCCACAGCCGGCGAGCAGGCCCAGACAGACGCAGGCGAAAGCGGGCGCGAACGTGAAGCCGGGTGCGGTCATCGGGCCAGAATGTCTGAAATTTCGTTTTCTCCGGTCATTTCCCACTGGCTCAGCGCGACCGGAATGCTGTCAATCGCGTTGAGGCGGTCGAAAAAGTCCTTCAGTCGAAATGGCTCACCGCTTTCTTCCAGCTGTTTGCTGTAGTGGGCCAGCGCGCGCTCCAGCAGGTATTTGCCGGTGACATAGCTGGTGCCGTAGCCGGGCTGGCGCAGGTACAGGTGCTGTTCGAAGATCAACAGCTCCTTTTCGGTTTTCATCCAGCCACGTGGCGTCCAGTCCATATGGATCTGCCCGGCTTCTTCCATGGTCATGTCGTTGGCGTGGGCGTAGAGGGATCCGAGTCCACGCGCCGCCCTCTGGGCCAGCATGATCCAGACAATTTCGCGTGAACGCGGGTTGTCATCGTACAAGCCGGCGTGCATGAACATTTCTTCAACACCCGTGGCCGTACCTTCGTTGCGACTGTCGAAAATGTTGTAGAGCAGTGAGCCCTGCCTGATGGGGCTGGGGTGGGGCTCGTTTTCCATTCGCGCCAGCTCGAACCAGTGATAGAAGTGCGTGTAAAGCGGCGTTGGGTCGTAATGCGATGCGATGTAAAAGAAGTGTCGCGTTTCTTCTGGCACAAACTCACCGAGATGGGCGCGTAGCGCGGGCTCCAGATAGTCCTTGTACGTCAGAATGTCTTCTTCTTTGAGAAAATTGAGAAACCCGACCGCTTTGCGCTCGGCCAGTGCTGCGTATTCTTCCTGATTTTGAGCGGCAACAAGTGGCGGCAGTTTACGATTACGATGCTCTTCGAGTTTCAGTGATGACCACGCGCGATCCAGCTCGCGTTTTAGCAAACGGACTTCGTCTTCCCAGGTCAGCGGCACGAGGTGCACGTTCTGCTGGTACCAGGTGTAGTTGTCTTTGCCCAAGCCTGAAGGACCGGTTTTCTCGGGTGCTTTCTTCTCGAGCCATGCGATCAGGTCGTCGCCGGCATCAATGGCCTTGTCGATTGCCTTGTTCAGTTTCCGGCTGTTCTTTGTGGTGCGCGTTTTAAGCTCTCGCAGTGTCTTGCTTTGATCTTTGATATTCCTGATGCCGGTCACCCACAGGTCCCGGGCATTTCCGGTGAGGTTCTCCTGCGCCTGCTTCATGAGTGGCGGGATCACCTTCAGGTCCGCTATCAGGCGCTTTTCTTCACTTGAGCTTAAAGGGAACTCATAGCTCCACAGCTCGGTGACAGCGTGATGCGTCGGGCCTTCGTGACCTGGAACGTCGCTCTTGTAGGTCCATACAGACTGATAAAAAGCCGGGTCACGTACCCACGGCTTCAGAATGCGGTGATTGAAATCGAACCCGTTCATTTCCGCCCGCACGATGTGCCAGTCCACCTGATGCTCCACGGGCCACGATGACGTGTCCATGGCGATCAGGCGCGCCCGAAAGTTCTTGAACGTTTCATAGCGTCGCTCAAACTGCCGGGCGGTGTAATCGGGCGCACCGTCGAGCATGGGCGGGCGCTCGAACTCACGCCATTCAGAAAACAGTGCTACCAGATCCGAGTGGTCGTCAGCGGCGTAGCTCCATGGTGCGGCTATCGCTGCAAGTACCAGCAGCAGTGTTGGTGCAGCGTACCGAACGGTCAAGTTGTTCATAGAGCCTCCGTGAAGCGCTAGTTTTTCCAGTAAAAATTCCTGGTCGTACGATTTCCGGTGACGCGTTCGTTGAGCGTCATCGCATCGTAAAGCCGGCCATTGAGCATGACCATATTGACCCGGTCAGTTTGATAGATATCGTCCAGCGGATTGGCGTCCAGAACCACGAGGTCGGCCAGTTTGCCTTCTTCCAGCGTGCCCAGATCGTGTGCGAAGCCCAGCTTGGCGGCCGGAGCTGATGTTGCGCTTCGCAGCGCTTCAACAGCCGACATGCCGCCCTGTGCAAATCCCCACATTTCCCAGTGGCTCGCCAGTCCCTCGCGCTGACCGTGGGCGCCAATGCTCACGTTGACTCCGGCATCCGCCAGAATCTTTGCAGTGGCTGCGCTGGTTGCGTGGTAAAACTCTTCTTCGGGAGCAGTAACGCGCCGAACGGATCTTGGTTGCAGCACTCGCGGTGGTACAAACTGGCTCAGAATCGGATGTTTCCAGACTTCGGTTTCTTTGTACCAGTAGTGTTCGGCGGTCAGTCCGCCGTAGGTCACCACCAGCGTTGGCGTGTACGCCACGTTGGTTTGCTTCCAGAACTGTACGACGTCATCGTAGAGCATCGACTGCGGCACGTTGTGCTCGATCGCGCTGTTTCCGTCTGCCACCATGGACAGGTCCATGTGGAACAGCGCGCCACCTTCTGCAACGACGTGCATGTTTTCTTCGCGCGCTGCCACGGCGACCTGCTGACGCTGTTCGCGTCGCGGCTGGTTGTAGTTTTTCACGCTCATCGCGCCCTGCGCCTTGAGGCGACGCACGTGTTCTCGTGCGTCTTCGAGCGAATTGATGTGTGCGAACGACGGCGATTTGGCGCCGTAAACGATGTTCCCTGTGGAGTAGATGCGAGGCGCGAGAATGGTGCCCGCGCGCTGCATGTCGGCTGCTGCGAAGATCGCCGTGGCCTCATTGGATGGATCGAAGACCGTCGTGACGCCGAGCGCCAGCGTGGCGTAGTTTTCCCAGTTTTGCTGCGGGATCATGCCGGCACCCTGCGGTCCGTGAGCGTGGGCATCAATCAGGCCTGGAATTACGGTCTTGCCGGCCAGGTCAACAATTTGTGCGTCCCCGGGTATACCCACCTCGTCGGCGGTTCCTACCGCGGTGATGCGATTGCCGTTCACAATCAGCGTGCCGTTTTCGATGACCCCGCCGGCGCTGTCGCTCATGGTAATGATGCGGGCACCGGTCAGTGCGACTACGGAATCAGGTACGTCAGACCGCAGCGTCATCGACATCGAGGCGCCGCTGGTCGGTGCCGTGTAACCGGTCGATGAGTCGTCCTTTGATTTGAGCTGGAACAGATCGTCGACGCTGGCACTGAACAGCTCCGCGCCGAGCGTCCAGCTCAGCGTGTTGCCGTTGTTGCTCCACGTTGGGAAATTGCCACCATCGGCGCTCGCACGCGTCATGCTGATGCTCTTGACCTTGGTGGTGACGTTAAGTGGCTTGCCACCCGGTGGCAGCGGCAGCGTGTAAATATGATAGTTCTCGCGAAACGCGAAGTGCTGATCATCAGGGGCGACTTCAAACCGTCGCAGAAACTCGCCCATCGCGTGAGTGCGCTCCGCACCACCGGTCAGGTCGATGCTGACCAGGGCCCGGCCCGAACCTTCCTTGCCGGGGCGAGTGACGTACAAACGGTCGCTGCGTGCGCCAAAGTGCGGGTTGCTTCCGCTCCGCGTAACAAAGCGGGCGTCACCGCCGTCAGAGTCGATCAGGAACACGCCGGTTTCCATGTTGTAGCTGTTTGAGGTGATGTTGCCGCCTCGTCGCGCTTCAAACACAATGGCGTCACCGCCGGGCGAGTAGCGTGGCCCATGGAAGTGACCCGGCGCGGTGCTCAGTCGCTTGCTCTTGCCGCCACGGGCGCGAACCTGATGAATGTGTCCAAGCTCCGCATCGCTCCAGCTCACAAACGCAATTGAGCGGCCGTCACGAGACCAGGTCGGGTCGTACTCGAAGTTGTCGGTAGTGTCGCGGGTCAATCGCTTCGGAGAACCGTTAGGCAGATCCATGACATAGAGTCTGCCCGTTGTTTCGAATACGACTTTAGTGCCGTCAGGAGAAACTTCGGCGTTGCGGACCATGCGGGTATTGAATTCGGCGGGGGCCACATCGACTTTGGGAAACGGCGCGTCAAATACGGTGCGCGTATCGTTTACCTCGAACGGGATATCGCTCACCTGCCGCGAATTCACATCGATGCGTTTGATCTTGCCGCCTGACCAGAACACCACGCTGGTCGAGTCCGGCGTCCAGTCCATGTTCGGGTAGAGTCCCTGAACGCCCCAGACTTCCTGCATGTCGCGATCAAGGTTTTCATAAATGGGAAACTCGTCGCCTGTGGTCAGATCTTTGAGATAGAGCGTGCTTTGCAGGCGTATGCGTCGTACAAAGGCGAGATAGCGCCCGTCCGGTGACGGGGCTGGTCGTACCGCACCGCCGGCGCCAGAAACAAAATTAAGCGTTTCACCGGTTTCAAGATCGTATCGTCGAATTTGGAACAGCTCGCCGTTGGAATCCTGAGCGTACTGGAATCTGGCGCCCGGTGTGACGTCCATGCTGTAGTAAATGTATCGGCCATCCGGAGAAAATGCGGGCTCTCCGAGTTCTTTTTGATGTTTGGGCGAAGGTTTTTCCACTACGGGAATGCCGCCGCCGCCGTTTCGGTGGTACATCCAGATTTCTCCGGTACCGAGTGAGCGGGTGGTGGTGTAGTGCTTGCGTGCAACGATATAGCGGCCATCGGGAGACCAGTAGGGATTGTTCAGCAACCGAAAATCTTCTTTGGTGAGCTGGCGTGGGTCGCTGCCGTCGGCTTTCATGATCCAGATGTTGTCGCCACCGCCGGCGTCGCTGGTAAACGCGATCTCACTGCCATCAGGGCTGAATCGAGGCTGTATTGACCAGGACAGGCCGCTGTGGATACTCGTTGCCTGGCCGCCCGTTACAGGCATCGTGTAGATATCGCCCAGCATGTCAAACGCAATGGTCCGGCCGTCCGGGCTCACGTCGAGACTCATCCAGGTACCTTCCGATGTATTGATCTGTACCGTTTTTGAGTCTCCGGGCGGAGCGTCAACGTCCCATTCAGGTTTCTTCTTGTCGTCGGCCTGAGCGCCCGCGAATGCGGCACTGAACAGGGCAGCGCAGCACACACAATTGGCTGCAAATTTTTGAATAACCGTAACGGGTATTATTGACTTCATTGTTGTAGTTCTCCGCAAGGACGTGGCAGTGCAATGATCATAGACGATAGGGCGATGTAAACACCAGAAAGGGCCTGAAAGAACCCGGGTTTTTACCGATGTGCAGTGTCCACACGGACAATCGGTCGGGCTGTGCAGCGAACAGGCATAAAAAAAGGCCGGACAAAGCCGGCCTTTTTTATTCCGAGCGTTCGGGCAGCTAGCGTCCGCTGGCTCCCATCAGGGAATCGAGCAGATTCTCCTCAGCTTCTGATACGCCGCCAACCGTAGGAGTTCGCAGGAACACAGCCTGTGACTCAATGTAGCCGATGGCACAGTTAAGCGCGTCGGGACCCGCCTCGCACTGGGTCAGGAACAGCGACTGCCAGTTCGGACATGAATCAGGAATTTGTTCCATGATGGCCCGTGCCGTTCCCGGCGTCTGCAGCTCAGCAGCCAAAGCTCGCATGGTCAGGTCGCCTGACGCTACCCGGCAGGTATCGCCAGCCAGGTTGACGATAAGCTGGTTAGGATCTTCCGGATGCCCTTCGTAATGGCAGAAGTAGTCATGGAACGGTTCGCCGGCAGCCATGGCCAGAGCATCAGCGGCATAGCGGCCGAGCTGAATGGGAATGGTTGGCAGACTGAACGGCAGATCATTCGCACGTTGAGCCAGTTCGGGATCAACCGGTCCACCGCCGGCGGCGGATGGGTCGATCATGGCCTGACCCCAGAGCAGCATGGCCTGAGCCACAAGCTTGGTGTCTTCCAGACCTATGGCAGAACCCTGGGTCGACGCGGTGCACATGCCGTCACAGATATCGGGTGTCCATGCGCCCGTGGTCAGGTCGGATTCAATAGAACAACCTGCACCGACTACGCCACTGGGCTTGATATCACGCCAGACGCATATGTCTTCGGTCGCAAAACTACCGGGTCCGTAATTACAGAACGTGCCAGAGGGGCAGTCGCCGCTGAAGTAACACACGCACGGTGGTTGCTCCGGGTCGGTACCGGTTGGCCCTGGCGTGGTCATGAACAACTCGCCGAAGCGGGCCACGTCCACAAAGTTGACCGAGCCGTCGCCGTTCAGGTCGGCATGCTCATCGGCCGTCAAAAAGTTTTCCCCGAGATAGCTCAGATCGAGAAAGTTGATCTGGCCGTCGCCGTTGAAGTCAGCGTCACACATGTTGCCGAATGAGTCGCCGTCGGTATCACGCTGTAAATCGTTGAAGACCAGCGTGCAGTTATCGTTATTATCGTCAAAGCCGTCGCCGTCGGTGTCCCAGACGTCCTGAGCCAGTGTCATACCTGACCAGGTCATCATTAACCCGACGCAAAGCAGCATTTTTGTTCTGATTCTCATGGGTTGATTCCCCCTGTTGTTCCCTTAATTTGTCGAATAACAATAGTCCTGTCGCGCTTCGCATGCAATCCGGGCATTGAGCAGGACTACCGCCTTTTTTGCGGTGTTTTAACGTAGGTGCGGATATTGAGTCGGTTATTCACGCGAACGCGCTGCAACACGGTTGATTCACCGTCACCCCAGTCAATCGTAAGCTTTTGAATTTTATCCGTAGAACCCAGGCCAAAATGCGCAATTCTTTCGCTCTGACCCAGATAGCTGCCGCCGGATACGATGTGCTGGGTTTGCGTTATGTCACCTGCCTGCAGCGTGATGCGGGCGCCCAGGCCGTGCGGTGCACGAGTGGGGTGGCGGTGAGTATCCAGAGTCACCTGCAGCCAGTGAGCGTCCGGCGTACGGGCGCCGTTGATCTGCTCGTTACGAAAAAGACGCATTTCTTCGCGGTAAGACAGGACCGCAATGTCCATATCGCCATCGCGGTCAAAGTCCAGGGTTAACAGTGAGCGGCCCTGGCCGGTATGACTGAAGCCGCTGTCGACACCGAGCTCTTCAAACGTCAGATCTCCGCGGTTGCGCCACAGGTAAGACACCTCGTTCGTGAACGTGGCGTTAGTCACCGGATCGGTGAAGGGCCATCCGTTGGTCATGGCAAGGTCCGTCCAGCCATCGTTATCAAAATCCACCGCCTCGGAACCCCATCCCCAGCCGCCATCGTTAACGCCGCAGCTGGAGGCGAGCTCGGTATACGTGTGTTCGCCCTGATTGATGTAAAGCCCGTTGCCCCAGAAGTCACTGGCAAACTCGGCGGTAGGCCAGATTGCCGTCACAAACCAGTCGGGCAGGCCGTCGCGGTTGAAGTCGCCGACTGCGGTTCCCATTGCATTGTGCGCTTTGCTGATGGTCCATGCCGGTGGACCATTGTCGCCGGCGAGTCCACTGCCCGGATCTACTTCGGTAAACGTGCCGTCCTGATTGTTGCGATAGTAGCGATTGGTGCCGAAGTCGCCGGGTATCAGCAGCTCGGGAAAATGGTCATTGTTCATGTCGCGCCAAATGGCACCAAACGCGCGCGTGCTGTCGGTGATTATGCCGGCCCTGGACGTCGCGTTTACAAACGTGCCGTCACCCTGATTCTGAAACAGTCGGGCCCCGATGACCGGGGCGTTGTGCCAGGCTCCGACAAACAGATCCAGATCACCGTCGCGGTCGTAGTCACCAAACGCGGCGCCGTACCCGTCGGGGTGCGTGGTGGTGGTTGTATCAACGCCCGCGGCGCCAGCGACGTTGACGAAGTGATTCCCTTCGTTTCGATAGAGCAGGTGCTGGCCGTGACTGGCGAACTGGCTCATGGGGCCGTAGCTCGTCACAAAGATATCGAGATCGCCGTCATTGTCGTAGTCACCCGTTGTAGCGCCCACCCCGCGGTGCGGTGTGGCCAGGTTCCATTCTGTCGCCCGGTCCGTAAACGTGCCGTCTCCGTTGTTGATGTAGAGCGCGTCTGCCGCATCACCACCGCCCAATACGAACAGGTCGGCATAGCCATCGCCGTTAAAGTCGCCCGCAGCACCGCCGCCGGTCATGGGGCCGGACTGGTGATCGATCGAGGTGGCGTGGACGAATTCGATTCCGGCGCTGTCGGTCACGTCGGTAAATTGCATCGGTGCGGCCAGTGCCAGTGACATCGGCAGGAATGACAGGGGATACAGTATGCGAATAGACATGGTTCTAGTTGTTCTCGTCAAGGCGGCGTTTCAGCTCAGTGACTTCTGTTTCCAGAGCGGTTACCCGCCGGATCAGTTCGTCGAGCTGGGTGTTTTTTGTTTTGGCTGGCGCAGTGGTTTTGGCGTTGGACATGTAGGACTCAACGTCGATGTCGCCGGAAAACAGATGCATATACTCCGCGTCTTTGCGTCCCGGAATTCGGGGCAATTTGATCACGAGCGGGTCGGCGTCACTGGTCATCAGGGTCTGCAACGTGGCGACAACGTCGCTATTGTCACTGAAGGTGTGTAGCCGGTTCGACCGTGTGCGCAGCTCCCCCGGTGTTTGTGGTCCGCGAAGCAGTAGCAGGCAGATTACGGCACGCTGGGCGCTGTCGAACTGGTAGCCTTCGTATTGCGTGGTGTAAAACCGGTGGGCGTATTTCTCGACGCCGCGCCTGAAGTTCTCTTCCAGCGTAATGAGTTTTTTCTTTTCGAGTTCACGTACGGTGTGTTGAACAGTGCCCTGCTCGAGGGACATGACCGGATTACGACTGGATTTTTGATTACACGCGTTGGTCAACGCGTTGAGCGTCAGAGGGTACTGATCGGGTGTCGTTACCGACTTTTCGATCAGGCACCCGATCACGCGGGCTTCGTTAGCGGTCAGTTCATGACGCATGGGTACTCCGGCTTTGGCTCTTTTTATAATGTAGCAGCTACACTAAACATATACCGTTGGTACAATCAGTGTCGACATTTTTCGTGGAACTTAACAGAATGCCTGGCAAGCCGGACGCTGAACGCGACATTACAGAAGACTTGGTTCGCCATTTGCTGACAACGCAGCACCCGGACCTCGCCGCGCTGCCTTTGAGGCACGTGGGCTCCGGCTGGGACAACGAAGTGTATCGGCTGGGCGACTCGCTGGCGCTGCGTTTGCCGCGTCGCGAGGTGGCCGAAGCACTGATCATTAATGAACAGCGGTGGCTGACGGACCTGGCGCAGCGCCTGCCTGTTTCCGTGCCTGCACCCTGCCGCACCGGAAGGCCCGACGACCATTATCCATGGCGCTGGAGCGTCACACCCTGGTTCGAAGGCGAAGAAGCCGATATTGCGCCCCCTGATGCGAGCACCGTGGACGTGCTTGCGGCCTTTCTGTCGGCTCTGCACGTTCCCGCACCAGAGTCGGCGCCCCATAACCCGTTAAGAGGAGTGCCATTGAACGAACGCGCGGCTGCCGCGTCTGAGCGTATGGCCCGGCTCCGATCGCACACCGACGTGATGTCGCCACAGCTCATGGCACTATGGGAGCAGGGCGTCTCAATGCCGTTTTCGAGCCAGCGCCGTTGGCTGCACGGGGATCTGCATGCCCAGAACGTGCTGACCCGCAAGGGCAAACTGGCGGCAGTAATTGACTGGGGCGACATGACTGGCGGTGACCCGGCAACGGACCTGACCTGCGTGTGGAGTTTGTACGAACGTCGGGCCGACCGTGAGCGACTACTCTCTCTTTATAACCCGGACGAGGCGACTCTGACGCGCGCCAGGGCGTGGGCGGTGTGGTTCATTGTTATCCTGATTGACACCGGACGTCACAATAGCCCGCGACACGAACGACAGGGTCGGGCCATGCTAAGCCGACTGCTGGCGGATGCCTGATTCTAGAACGGGTTAGGCGTGTATCCGCTTTGCAATAGCAGCGCATGCGCCGTCATGGCGGACAGGGCCATTTTTACGCCGGGAACCAGATCTTCATTGCCGATGCCGTAGTAGGCGGCTGTTTGCCCGCACAGGTAGATCTCAGTGTTATTTTCCAGCAGCGTTGCGATCGCGCCGATATTGGCGTTCTTCGCACCATCGGTTTTCTTCGCATAAAACGCGCTGCTCGTCAGGTCGGCCGATGCGCCTCCGTGGACTACAATCGCGATGTGAATGTTCTCTTTTGGTACGCTGGCGTCAACGTGCATATTGATAAAACGTGCGGCGCTATCCAGCGTTCGGTTGATGGTTCCGGGCGCAGCCTGCTGGCTGACATCGAACGTGATCCTGAATTCAGTGTCCTGCGGTATTTCTACATCGCTGTTCACGCTCGCAATCTTGCCAAACGACGGGATCGCTTTGCCGCTATGAAAGGCGTCGAAGTTCTGCGCCGAAACGCTCAGTGCAAGTACGCTGAGGGTAAAAATAAAAAGTTGTCGTTTCATGGAAGTATCCGTTCGGGTTGATGATTCAGGCTAGCATAAAGCTGGCATTGCAGCTGGCCACCAGCGAGTTGTCTGACTTGAGTCGCATTTCACCTTTTAGCTGGATCAGGCGGCCGCGCTCGCTGTCTATCCATCCGCTTAATATTACCGTGCTTCCCACTTCGAGCGCCTGCCGGTAGCGTACGTCGCATTTGGCCGTGTGTGCTTTGCGATTCTGCTGATAAAGAATGTTGGCCATGACATCGTCGAGACATGAAAACACGATGCCACCATGCACCGTATTGGCGTAGCCCACGTGATTTTCGGTGGGCGTAAATTCGCCCGTACATCGATCACCGTCGACCGTAAATCCGATTTTCAACCCAATGGGGTTGTCCGGACCGCAGGCAAAACACATCGTCGCCCGTTCAATCGGGGTACCCGCCGAAGTTTGATTCGTGGAACAGTCAGTCACAGTATTCTCTCTTTATAAGTGTCCGGTCGGAAAGGTCTGAGGCGTGCCGATGCCGGTAGCGTGCCGCCCAGGCGTCGAACTTTGAGTTTAAGCGGCGGTCTTATTAAACCATCACATCAAGGGGGCTCGCCATGACTTTATTTAAATCCAGTCTAGTTTTTATCACTCTGGCCGTTTCGGTTGCTGCGGCGCAGGCCGGAGGAATGGCAAGTCAGGCGCCGCCCGAAGTGGCGCATTTTGCGAAAATGATCGGTAGCTGGTCGACGACCGAAGAAGGTTTAAAACCCGATGGTTCGGGTTGGCTGCCGTCCAAAGGCGCCGACTGGGATTTTCACTGGGACTACGACGGCTACGGCATTCGTGACTACTACGTGTCGCCTCCCGCGTCGGAAGCGGTAGAAGACGAGTCCAAGCGCCAGCGCGGTATTAATCTGCGTGTCTACAATCCGGCAGAAAAGAAATGGGTAATGACCTGGCTTACGGTGGCAGGGCTTCCGCCATCCGGATTCACCGCGACATCCACCGAAGAAAGCATTGTCATGCTGAGCGACAAGCCAGGAGCGAACGGATTTCATTCCCGAATTACGTTCTTCGATATGAAAGAAGACACGTTTGAATGGAAGCTGGAATGGTCGAAGGACAAAGAGAGCTGGCGCGAGGTTTACCGTATTCACGGCAAGCGCAAACCTGCCGACGGCTGATCCGTCGGTTTACCTGACGGAAACAGAACCTGTCGATATCCGGGCGCTGTTCAGACCGACGCCAGATTGATTTGCGCGATTAACCGCAGCGCCGGCAGCGTCATTCGTGTGCGGCATTGGCGCCCGCGCCCGGGGCGACTGCGGGTTGCTGGCGGGCCAGCATGACAATGGCCAGAGCCGGTATGAATGGAAATACGCGCTCAAACGGGTCGCCCGGCAGGTGCGCCAGTTGTGAGAGCCAGCCTGATACGACGTTGTTAACACTGTCTGCGTCAATGGTGCCGTACGTGTAGAACAGCACCGTGAGGCCAAACCCGGTCACGATGCTCCAGATGCGCGCCGACGCGATCGGTTCTTTATTCAGCACGCGGGCGATAATAGTCGGCCCAAATGCGGCGCCCAGTGCATTCCACGCGAACAGCACGCGATTAAATATCGTGTCGGGCAAAGTTAGCGCAAGCGTCACTGCGGCAATCACAAGAGAGGTCATCACGATGCGCGAGAGCGCAAGCTCGCCAAGCTTCAGGCGAGACGACAGCCCAAGATCGTGAGCAATCGCGGCTGCGGCCGCCAGCAGCAGTGAATCTACGGTCGACATGACCGCCGAGAGAATGGCGGCGATCACAATGCCGGCGAACAGCGGTGGAAGCAGTTGTTCAGCCATCAGATAGAAAATCTGTTCACCGCTGGCCGGCGTTACTGACAGGCTGCGCGCGGCCATGGCCAGCGAAGCCATGCCGATGTACACGATAACGGCCCAGGACATCGCAATCGCAAATCCCTGTTTGCGTTCTTTTTCGCCACGCACGGCCATTAGTCTCGCCAGCAGGTGAGGCTGCCCGAGTGTGCCGAGTCCGATACCCGCCAGGCCCAAAACGAAACCTATGAACACAAAACCCGCATGCCCGCCGCTGCGATCCAGAAGCGCGGCGTTTGTCGCACCGACAGTGCGTACGATTTCGCCAAACCCTCCTGCCTCAATAACGGCAAGCACGGGAACAATAAGGGCCGCAAGCATCATGACCACACCCTGCAGCGTATCGGTGATACTGGCCGCCCAGAACCCGCCAAGCAGACAGTAGAGCAAGATGATGGCCGCGCCGAGCAGCAGGCTTGTTGTGCTGTTCATGTTGAAGTTGGCGACAAACGCGTTTGCCGCGGCGTCGAACTGTGCTGCGATATAAAAAATAAAGCAGAACGTGATTAACAGAGCAGCTAGTGCGGCGATTTTCTTTCGGGACGATTCATGTACGTTGGCGCTGATAAATTCGGTGGGCGTGACGTATCGGCGGGAGGCGGATTCCTGGCGTATGCGCGGACCAAACCAGAGCCACATGACCACATAGCCGCCCCAGATGCCCGGCAGCATCCAGAGCGCAGAGACACCATAGACAAAGGTAAAACCGCTAAAGCCCAGCAGCACCCACGCAGACGACGTGCTGGCGGCGTACGACAGGCCGGCTACCCAGGGGCCCAGATTTCGACCACCCAGAAGGAAATCGTCGGCGCTATGAACGCGACGCGACGCCCAGAAGCCAATACCGATCAGCAGTAGTTTGTAGACAACGAGTGATACAAGAATCACGGTGGTTTGATGGTCGATGTTGGTCTCCGGCTACGGGTTTTACGTGGGATCAGGCGGTCTTTATTCCGGTGATCACCTGAGTATACATCCTGACTTCACATTGGCCTGCCACAATCTGTCGCCTGTGGGTTCGTTCTCATGATGCATCGAGGCGACAAGCTGCGGGATTGCAGAGCGCGCCGCAAGCTGCGCCGGTGTTGAAGTATCGCTTTGCGGTGCCGTGTTGCATGCCATTGCCAATCGACAACAGACCTGTTTGCTCCGCTTGCAGGGCCGGTGTACATTCCAGTCTCGTTCAGATGGGTCGCGCGGGCGCGACCAGTTTTCAGGAGCCTTGCCATGCTGGAGCGACGACAGTTTTACATCAACGGCCAGTGGACAGATCCGCTGGATGGATCGAAGCTCGAGGTGATTAATCCTTCAACGGAAGAACCATGCGCGGTCATTTCGCTAGGGGGCCAGCAAGATACCGACGCTGCGGTTGCTGCCGCCAATAACGCGTTCGATGACTGGGCCGACACACCAGTGGAGGGACGCATTGCTGTGATGGAGCGGGTGCTTGAATGCTATACCGCGCGGCTTGACGAAATGGCTGAGGCGATCAGCCTCGAAATGGGCGCACCGATTGATATGGCGCGGTCTCAGCAGGCAATGACCGGCATCGGCAATATCAAAGGCGCTATTCGCGCCGCAAAACAGTTTGAGTTTGAACGACCGCTCGGTGCTCATGCGCCCAATGACCGGATTTTGTATGAGCCTATTGGCGTTGTCGGACTGATTACGCCCTGGAACTGGCCAATAAACCAGGTCACCCTGAAAGTGATGCCGGCGCTGGCGGCCGGATGCACCATGGTGCTCAAGCCGTCAGAGATAGCGCCGCTGTCGTCGTTGCTGTTCGCCGGGATTCTCGATGACGCAGGCGTCCCGGCCGGCGTGTTTAATCTGGTCAATGGCGACGGTCCCGGTGTTGGAACCCAGCTGTCGCGGCATCCCGACGTCGACATGATTTCGTTCACCGGCTCCACGCGTGCCGGTGCGCTGGTGTCACAGAACGCAGCGGATACTCAAAAGCGGGTACACCTTGAGCTGGGCGGCAAAGGAGCTAACCTGATATTCGCCGACGCCTATGACGCTGCGGTCAAACGCGGGGCGATGCACTGCTTTAACAATACCGGGCAATCCTGCAACGCGCCGACGCGCATGCTGGTGCAGCGGGAGCGCTACGATCAGGCAATCGAAGAGGCCGTTGCGGCCGCAGAAAAGTGTCGCGTAGCTCCGGCCGACGCCAGTGGCCGTCACATGGGTCCTGTGGTGAGCAAGGCGCAGTACGACAAGATTCAGGATCTGATTCAGCGCGGTATCGACGAAGGTGCTCGTCTGGTAGCGGGTGGGCCGGGCAAACCGGACGGACTGGAGGCAGGCTACTACGTGAAACCAACGGTGTTCGCCGATGTAGATAATTCCATGACGATTGCTCAGGAAGAAATCTTTGGGCCCGTGCTGTCAATTATTCCGTTCGACACCGAAGAAGAGGCGATTCGGATCGCCAATGACACGCCGTACGGATTAACCAACTACATTCAGTCTGATGATCCCGATCGCTGTCGACGCGTGGCAAGACGGTTGCGTGCGGGTATGGTTGAGATGAATGGCAAGCCACGGGGCGCGGGAGCACCGTTTGGCGGAGTGAAGGCTTCAGGGAATGGTCGCGAAGGCGGAGTCTGGGGGCTTGAAGAGTTTCTGGAAGTAAAATCGGTCAGCGGCTGGGTCGAGCAGACGGGCTAGTACCACCAGCGTCTATCGGTCGATCTCAAAATCGTAAACGATGTAGCGCTCTGTAATGGGCGCTATGTCGTTTTTCAAAATACTCAGATGCAGCGGGTCGGTTGCATAGGCGCGCAGCGCCTCGGGTGACTCGAGTTCGACGTACAGTCCGACATCAAAACTGTCGTCCACGACGTCTCGTTCGCTCGGAATACTTTGCCCAACCTTGACTCTGATAACCCCGTCAATGGCTTCCAGTCGCTGACTGGCGTTGGCGAGCTGTACCCGATGAGTGGCATTGCCCGGATCTTTTAGCCATACCAGAACCACATGAGCCAGAGGCGCTGGCGCAGCGGTGGTCAGATCAAAGGTGCAGCCTGAGTAAACCGAAGCGACCAGGACCAGCGCCGCCAGACGGGCGCTCCGTGCGCTTAAGTGTTTTCCGATCATGACAGTGCTCGCTATGTGTCGTCGAGACGCTTCTTGAGCGCTTCGTTGCGTTGTTCCATCTCTTCTTTCACCTGATTGGTTTCGTCGATCGCATTGAACACCGACGGTGGTTCGCTGACCGCAGGTTGCGGTTCGGTATCCGGTTGCGCGGTGTCCGCGGCAGGTGCTTTTCTGACAGGCGTGGACTGGATAACGTTCACGTTGGGGTCGACGGTAATGACTTCGCCGCCCTGCGTGGGCGCTTCATCGGAGTAGTGCCACTGTCCGTCTTCATCCTGCCAGCGATGGACCTCGACCGGGCTGCCGGGTCTCGCACTGCCACCCGACGACGACCAGTTCCCGATTTTTTGCTTCACGTCGTTCCAGGTCATCAGAGGACGCCCGTCGGGGCCCTTGATAAAAAAAGGACCGGCCATGGCGGCGATCAGTAGCAGTACCAGGAGTTTTACAAACAGTTTCATGATGCCGACCTCACAATTAACAGGGTCCAATCTGCCCGCGCCTGTCGACCAGGGGTGGTCGCCTTACGCATTGAACGAGTCAGATTCTGGCGCTCACACCCTGCCAGCCGAATCTCGTCCGGTGCACACGATCTCCGCACGTTCCGATGGTACAACAATCCCGTGCGGGCGGGGGCAGGTTCAGCAGACCAATTTGGCAACAGCGCATCGGCCTGTGCCTGTGTAGTTGCTATTGAATAGGCATGGCAGTTTAAGGATGCCGCGTCATGTCCATTCGGCGGCCAGCTGATCAATATCAGCCAGGTGCGACTGTCGCAGCGCGTCATCAATAAAGGCGGCATTAAACGCGTTACGCGTTACTGCAATGACGTCCTCAGCCGACAATTCAAGAGCGGCCTGCGTCTGGAGGTAGTTGTCGTTCATGTAACCACCAAAATACGCGGGATCGTCGGAGTTGATCGTGACGCACAGGCCCGCTTCGAGAAGCTGCCTGAAGTTGTGTTCCTCGAGGGAGTCAAATACGCAAAGGGCAATATTGGACAGCGGGCAGACCGTTAGCGGTATTTGCTCATCGCGAAGCCGGGTGACCAGTTCGGGGTCTTCGAGGCAACGCACGCCGTGGTCTATGCGGACTACATTAATCACGTCGAGCGCTTCGTGTATGTATTCGGGTGGCCCTTCCTCGCCGGCGTGAGCGACGGCGATCAGGCCTTCTTCCCGCGCCCGCGCAAACACGTTTTTAAACTTTGACGGCGGGTGGCCCATTTCCGACGACGCCAGGCCCACCGCGGCGATCTTGTCTTTGAACGGCAGAGCGGCATCGAGGGCGGCTTCGGCGGCTTCCTCACTCAGGTGACGCAGGAAGCACAGGATCTGCACGCCGGAAATCCCGAGTTTTGTTTGTCCGTCTTTCAGGGCACGATCGATACCATTGATGACCGTTTCGGTGGCGATTCCCCGGTCGGTGTGGGTTTGTGTGTCCGTAAAGAGTTCTACGTGCCGGACGTTGTCTTTGGCCACACGCTCCAGATACGCCCAGGTCATGTCGTAAAAGTCCTGTTCGGTTTTCAGCACCATGGTGCCAATGTGGTAAAGATCCAGAAACGATTGTAAATCGGAGAAATCATAGGCGGCCCGAATGTCTTCCACCGTCGCATAGGGCAGCTCTATGCCGTTGCGCTTCGACAACATCATCATGAGTTCAGGTTCGAGCGTTCCCTCGATGTGCAGGTGAAGTTCGGCTTTGGGCAAGCGCTTGATCAGCGACGATATATTCATGCAGGTTTCCTGAGTGCGACGGTAAACCGCCAGCATACTCTGTGTTTACAGGATAGGTAAGTCTTGTGGCCTGTCGCCGAAGTGCTGGCGCGAGGGCCGGAGGGGCGATAAGGCTGCGGGTCTGAAAACAAACAGGCCCTGGCGAGAATTTACACCAGGGCCTGCCTCAATCTGTCCCGAGATGCGTCGGGCACCGGCGAGTTTTTCACGCGGTGCTGCGACGATAACATCCGTTACCGAAAATTGGATACTTCCTCGAGGGCAGCAATGCGCTCTTCAAGAGGGGGGTGCGACATGAACAGCTTGCCAAATTTCGAGCGACCACCACCGATACCAAACGCTGAAAGCTGTTCAGGCAGTGGCTCGGGGCTGTTCGACTGCAGGCGTTTCAGCGCGTTGACCATCTTGTTGCGCCCGGCAATCTTGGCGGCACCGGCGTCGGCGCGGAATTCTCGCTGACGCGAAAACCACATGACAACAATGCTGGCCAGAAAGCTGAACAAAATTTGCGCGACGATAGATCCGACGTAGTAGCCGATGCCGTAACCGCGTTCGGTCTTGAAGACCACGCGGTCGATCCAGTGGCCCACGATTCGTGAAAAGAAGATCACAAACGTATTGACCACGCCCTGAATCAGGGTGAGCGTTACCATGTCGCCATTGGCGACGTGACTCACTTCGTGAGCAAGCACCGCTTCGGCCTCGTCCCGGGTCATGCCTTTCAGGAGTCCGGTGCTCACTGCCACAAGCGCACTGTTGCGCCGGGCACCGGTAGCAAATGCATTAACGTCTGGCGAATCGTAAATGGCGATTTCGGGCGTTTCCACGCCGGCAGCCGCTGCCTGACGAGTCACGGTTTCGACGAGCCAGCGTTCCAGTTCGTTGGACGGCTGTTCAATCACCTGCGCACCGGTTGCGCGTTTAGCCGCCCACTTGGACATGGCCAGCGAAATAAAGGAGCCGGCAAAACCGATCACTGCAGACATGATCAGCAGCGCATTCAGGTCGAGGTCAACGCCGTTGCTTTGCAACAAGCCATCCACGCCTAACAGGCTGAAGACAATGGAAATCAGCGCGATTATGGCGACGTTAGTAGCGACAAACAAAAAGATACGTTGCATTCAGTAGTCCTCGACGGTTACAGCAGTACGGGTAAGACATTGGGGCGCCGGCGAAAGTTTCAAGTCCGGTCCGCTGGCAATGCCGTTATCACCCCGATTTTACCTTGAATGACCGAGACTTAGGTCAAATCAATGTGAAAAATGTGGTTTCTACGCTCGAATGTCTCTCTTCTATTGCCAAACGGGCAAGTGGCTTTGTGTAGCTTCAGCGGTTTGCGCCGCGAGTGAAGGGGTCAATTTGTAACGGTATGAAACTTCAATTTCAGGCCAGACGTTCAGACGAGGGGTGATAAAAAGTGATTGCCCGTCAGAGAGCGTTGGCGGCTGCCACGCCTGAAGACCAGGCCCACTGAAAATTAAACCCGCCGAGGTGGCCGGTAACGTCGATAACTTCCCCGATGCAGTAGAGTCCGGGCTGCTGTTTGCTTTCCATCGTTTGCGACGAGAGCTCGTCGGTGTCAATGCCCCCCAGGGTGACCTCGGCGGTGCGGTACCCTTCGGTACCTGACGGGATCAGCGTCCACGCGTGGAGTGATTCGGCGACGGATTGCAGCTGCGCGTTCTTGAGATCGGCCAGCGGGGTCGTACCCAGTTGTGGCCAGAGGGCGCCCAGCAGTTCGACGACCAGCGCGTTGGGCAGGAGCGTTCCCAATACTTTCTTCAGCGTGGCTTTGGGCTGTGATGACTTGGACTCCAGCAGCAGATGTTCGAGTTGGGTAACAGGCGACAAATCAATCGACAGTTCCTGTCCCACGTGCCAGTAGCTCGAAACCTGCAGCGCAGCCGGGCCGCTAAGGCCTCGATGCGTGAACAACAGGCCCTCGTCAAACCTCTGACCGTTAGCCGTCATACGCGCCGGAGTGCTAACGCCGCTGAGTTTTTCACTGAGCTCCTGCCACCGGCCGGTCAGCGTGAACGGTACCAGACCGGCACGCGTCGGCAGAACATTGAGCCCGAACTGTCTGGCCAGACGGTAACCGAAGTCACTCGCGCCCATTTTTGGAATGGACAGGCCGCCGGTGGCGAGCACCAGCTTCGGCGCCTGAAAGTCTCCATGCACGGTATCGACGCGGTAACCCTGCTCCGGCGAATAAGTGACTTCGCCGACCTGGCTTGAGGTAAGAATGTTTACTCCCGCCTCATCGCACTCTTTTTTCAGCATGGCCACGATGTCTTTGGACGAGTGGTCGCAAAAAAGCTGGCCCAGCGTTTTCTCGTGGTAGTCGATACCGTGGACTTCAACCAGCTTGATGAAATCCCACTGGGTGTAGCGCCGCAATGCCGAAATGCAAAAATGGGGATTTGCAGACAGAAAACGGGATGGGTCGCAGTGAATGTTGGTGAAGTTGCAGCGTCCGCCGCCGGACATGAGGATCTTCTTTCCGATCTTGTTGGCGCCTTCCAGTACCACGACATCAAGGCCCCGGCGACCCGCGGTCATGGCACACATGAGACCCGCGGCTCCGCCTCCGATAATGATGACGTCAGTATTCACGCCGCGACTATAAACGATTTTCTCAAAACTATCTGTTACCCCGGGATGCGCTCCGGCTCCGTGTATTCGGCCATCGACTCAACAGTCGGCTGCTCTGTGGTGGGTGCATCAGACTAGGCAAGGCAAACTTATTAGATTGCAGTGTTTGGACACCGCGCACATTTTTTGATGAAAATTTGCGCAGTGTTAACGCGAAACGCTTCTTGCCCGCCGTGTTTCGGAAAGGTGATGTACGGTTCTGTTTATCCAAACCGGGCCCGGAAACGAAGAAGAAATTGTGCGACCACTGCGTCGGTTTTGTGTGTGTACTTTGCAAGCGTCATCAGCTGATTGTTGTAACCTTTGTTGGTGGTGTTACGGCGCGGTTACGAACGAATAACAAAGGCATGTGCAATGTCCTTTATTTATAGTGTTTTAGCACATGTTAAAGACAGGTGGATGCGGACGACCGTTTGATGAAACCAGAATTCGGATAACTCTGAAAACAGATTTCGACGTTGCCGGTGATGTGCAAAACCCGCATCGGGTATTGCCAAAAAAATTAAAAATCAGTCGTAGTCGAAACAAACTGGGTGTCGCAAAAATGCGACGGGCGTCACAGGTATTGCACACGGGCTAATTACAATGGCATGCTATTGCCACGTTGCCGCCTTAGCAACGTGTACACGTCAGGCGCCGCGGTGCAGATGTTGGCTTCGTTTGAAAGGTTATCGGTTGTCCACCGAAAAACGAGTCCAGCATCTGCACCGAAGCTCACGCAGTTTGCGCTTCCGACGCACCCACCATTTGATGACCTCTGACCTGCGAACTATCAATAGCGCCAAAGGCGATATTGCGGTGCGTATTGCGGCTGTTCTTACGGCAGGCGAGTGGTCGCGGTAAACCGGGTTCCGGGCGTTGGCGGTGATTCGGGTGCTCCTGCAAAACACTGTGCGATCTCCATCCACCGCGTTGCGTGGTCACCGTGAGTTACCAGTTCAGTATCCTGAATGTTGCGAACCTGAGTGACTACCTGGCAAAACTCGGTCGCGCTGCCACGAATAAAACCCTGGTCGCTGGGGTCATTGAACGCCCATTCGGCTCCGGAGGGTGACTCGAGGACAACGTAAGGCGCCGGTTCGGGCGGGTTCAGTCCTCTGTTTTTGAAGGTCCAGCCGTAGGTGTTAACGCCGAGAATGACAATGTTCCGAATGCGTTCATGATCTTCCCTGACCACACCCAGCAGGTCGTAGACCGCCTGCGCATGCGCCCAGGTTTCCATTAATCGTGCGGTGATGCTTGAGCGGGCGCTCATAGCAGGTCCTGCCCATTTCACCCGCTGGCTTGGGTCCGCCTGCTCGAAGCGCTGACACATTGGCGGCAGGTAGTCGCGCCAGGCGTTCAGCAGCGCCTCGCCCTCAAGTCCCTTGAGCCAGTTGCGCTCGAAGTCCCTCATCTGCTGGCGCTGAAAGGCGGAAGCGGCCAGAGCGATAAACTCGTCAAAGTGCGAGGGATTGTTCAGCGAGGTGTCCGCCGCCCAGTTCCAGACGTGCAGATGACCGAGAATGTCGTTAAGCGTCCACTGCTTGAACTGGGTAGGCTGGTCGAACACAGCGGCTCCATGAATCTCGAATGCTCGATCGATCAATTCAGCAAATGCTGCGCATTCGGCGGCAAAATCAGCGGCTTGTGAAATCATGGTCTCAAACAGGTAGTAATTGTAACGGTCATGATAGCGTGGGTTTCCCGGCAAACGCGAAGAGTACTTTACCTATGCGACCGCGTCTTCTGGATGATACTTTGGGGCGTCTCGGCCAATTGTCGCCGTCCTCTCATGGGCTATGCTGCAGGAACACTGATCGATTGTCCGTCATGGTTGCGGCATCGTGCGACATCCTTCCAGCTTCCGGTTGCCGGGTGGCTGACCGGGGCGGGTGTCATATCGGAGTTGCTGGCCAAGGTTTCTGGCCTGGGTTACAGGACAGGGTTACTGGCCAGCGCAGGTTTGCAATGTCGGAATCTACGATACCGGGTTCCGGCGTTACGCTGTTAGAATCGGTGCATTTATTTGATAGGCCATCTGGAGTCAGGTTTCGCGTGAGTGCCACACTATTTAAACGTTATCAGTCCTTCGGCGTGCACTGGCTTGTGCTGTTTTCCGCCATCGTGGTGGCATGGTATTTCATGTACGCGATGAGTGTTCCGGCCAGTTCAGGTGGCGACCACAGCTGGCATCATACCCATCACGGTGCGGCGGACGCCTCTGTATTGACCCTGTTTTCCATGTGGGCGTTGATGGCTATGGCCATGATGGCGCCTTCCTTTGTGCCAACGCTTGCCACGTATAGCGATGTACTCGAAGCAGGTGGTGGCAAACGCCGTAATTTTTACGCGCTGATTGCGGGCTACATGCTGGTTTGGCTGGTCTACGCGGTGGTGGCAACCGTGCTGCAGATCGCGCTGGCCAAAAACGCGCTGATTGACCCGGAAGGGCGCAGCCTGTCTCTTGCTCTGAACGCGGTACTCCTTTTTGGAGCGGGTGGCTACCAGTTCTCCTCTTTCAAGAATGCGTGTGTCAGCCAGTGCCGTACGCCTCTGGCGTTTTTTGTCGAAAACTGGCGAGAAGGAACGGCCGGTGCGGTCACGATGGGCATTTGGCTTGGCGTACTCTGCGTTGCCTGCTGCTGGGCGCTCATGCTCGTCGGTTTTGTCGGAGGAATCATGAGTCTGCTGTGGATGGGAGCGGCGACACTGCTGATGACGTTTGAGAAGTTGCCCCAGATCGGGCGTTACGTGACCAGCCCTATTGGGGTACTCTTTATTGCCGCCGGATGCTGGTTTAGCTGGCAGGCGCTGGTCTGAACTGTTGGAGAAGAATGTGGATTCATGGTCGATTAAGGGTGAGCTAATCCTGAACTGTAATTGCACGGTGTTCTGTCCGTGCGTCGTATCGCTCGGCGCCCACCCGCCCACCGAGGGCAACTGTCAGGCCTGGATGGGCATCAGAATTGACTCGGGCCACGCCGGCGATGAGGATTTATCGGGCCTGAATGTCGGGATGTTGCTTGATATCCCGGGACGCATGGCGCGCGGAAACTGGAAATGCGCGGCCTATATTGACGAACGCGCGTCGGACGAGGCTTACGACAAGCTGGTCAAGATACTGTCCGGCCAGATGCGTGGCACCACCGGCCTGTTTCGTATTCTCGTGTCTGAATTTATTGGCGCGGAGCGGGCTCCGGTAACGTATGAAACCGAAGGCAAGACCCGCCGCCTGACCGTTGGCAAGAAAATTAAGGGTGCTGTGATTCCCATTACGGGCCCGGATCCGGACAAAGAGGTCATGGTCACCAATACCGACTACTGGATGGGGGCTGACGTGACCATTGCCACAGCCACGCAGGGTCGGGTGCGAGCGCATGGTCGCGTCTGGGACTTTGACGGACGCAGCGCCGAAATCTGCCAGATTGACTGGTCCGGATAGCGCCCGAACGCGAGCCTGAAACCGTTCGTCCAGGCTGCGCGCAGCACCAGCTTCCGCAGTCGTTGACCCGCGACATGCTGTTGCCGCAATTGGACAATCGTGGCCCTCATCGCTGGGCTGCAGGGGTTCCGCTGGCAGGTAATCGGCCCGTTCTTAAGACGTATGGGCTGATTTTCTTATAATTGATTTTCGAGGAAGCACTCATGAGTTTTTCAGCACTAGTAGTAGAAAAAGACGAAGACGGGAAGACCAGTGCGTCGGTACAGCAGCTCGACGAGTCGACGCTTCCTGACGGAAACGTAACGGTAGCGGTCGAGTATTCCACGCTGAATTATAAAGACGGGTTGTGTATCGGTCCGGGCGGCGGGCTGGTCAAAACCTATCCCCATGTTCCCGGAATCGATTTTGCAGGCACCGTAGAACACTCGGATGACGAGCGCTATGCGCCGGGTGACAGGGTCGTGCTGACCGGCTGGCGCGTCGGAGAAATCTGGTGGGGAGGCTACGCACAAAAAGCCTGCGTCAATGCAGACTGGCTGGTAAAGCTTCCTGAGAGTCTGACGACCAAAGACACGATGGC
>CAWUKD010000030.1:0-28316 GCA_963922815.1 uncultured Gammaproteobacteria bacterium | reverse complement strand
AGCACGGTCATGCTCGGAGCCTTGAAGGGATCCGCCGACAAACGGCGCGTGGGGCTTGCACATCTGTTGTTTAACCTGATATCCAACACCGTAGCATTCTTCCTGCTTCTGCCGCTTCTGATCAAAGCCATTGATACGTTTCCCGGTCTCGACCCACTCTATGTGCTGGTGGCGTTTCACACGGCCTTTAACCTGACGGGGATTATTCTTTTCCTGCCCGTCGTGAATCCGTTCACCCGTTTTTTGCAATCACGGTTCAAACGCAGCTATACCAGTCTGACCGAACGGCTGGCGCCCCAGCTGCTGGTGGATGCAAATCTTGCCATTACCGCGCTGACCCTCGAAGTCGTAGCGCTTGCAGAACGTATACATCGATTCAATCAGCACATTCTCGATGGTACGTCGTCCAGATCCCGCCGACATACGAGCGAATACCGATCGATTAAACTGCTTGAAGGTGAGCTGCTGGAAGCCTGTCTGGCCATCGACGCACAGCCGCTGTCGGAAAACGAGTCCCGACGTCTTGACGCACTCACCTCCTCGATCAGGAACATGGTGCACGCAGCCAAGTCGATGAAGGACTGTGACGGAGACATCGAGAGCCTGCGTGATTCACTGAAATCGAAAGAAGTTGATCTGTATGACAATATGAAGGAGATTGTTGCGCCAGGCTTTGCCCTGGCCAGTCAGATTCTCAGTCACAAAGACGAGATCCTGCTTTTTGAACAGTTGCACGAATTGCGACGACTCAACGAGACCGCACATGACTCGCTACACAAGTTAATAATTGAGCGATTCGGGCAGGGACATCTTGAATGGCATACCGTATCTACCGTTCTGAATATCAACAGGGAGATTCTGATTGCCAACAACGACTTCATGGAAGCTATGGCCAGGCTATTACTGGAAGCCAATCAGTACGAGGATTTTCGCAGCGTACCGGACACTCGCTGAAACGTACTATCTTCGAAAGTATCAGACGGCCCCTGCCCTGGAGTCCAACACAGCTCGATCGACAGCCCTAGATATACAGAAACGAAAACAGGCGACGCAGCTCTTGCTCGCCTACGGGCTCCTTGTTGGTGGACAGCCCGATAGACTGCGAGTCCGGCGACCACGAGAAGTAAACAGGCTTCTCGTTGCGAAGCATGTCAAGTACCCGGTCGCATTGAGCAATTGGCAATTGAGCCGTAATGTGGCCGCTGGTCGAAGGTACGGCCTGGAGCGCGTGCTGGTCGTCCGGGACGAACGCCAGATTGCAAAGAAGCTCGCGCCTCTCGTCATACAGGAACAGTAATACTAGTTCTCGTGTAGTGCCGCGCACCGAATCCTGGACCAGCTCATATTGATAGTGATCAACCCGATGATTTTCCGCCGTCATAATGCGCTCCACGTTTGCAGTTTGGTGATGACCAGAACAGCCACAGAATGTGGCTATTCTACTGATGTCTGCCTGTTACCGGCCCATTCGGGCCGCGTACCCGCTTCCACCTGGAAAATGTGACCCTCCGGATCGTACCCGGTATCAGCGTGTGATAGCGCATTTACCGGACATTCGAACCAGGAAGGCTTAACCACAAGGATGTCGGCAGGAACCTTGTCGAGTACCGCCTCGGTCGTGCTCCCAAGAATAATTCGATCAAGTCGATTGCGGGCAATCGCACCCATAACCACGAGGCCCGCACCAATGCGATCAGCCGTTTTTACCAACGTACTTTCAGGATAGCCTAGCTCCCGGTGAATGTGTTCTTCCTCAACGTCATAGCCGTCAAGCAGGCTATCCAGAAGAATCTTCTGCTGCTGGGCATACTGTTTCTCGAATTCAGCCTCCGGCGTAACAACTGGGTTGTCTTCGCTTTGGACCGTTCCCATTTCCGGCGGATAGGCGTTGAACACATGCAGGTCTGTAACCAGCTTCCTGGACAGCTCTTCGGCCGTTCCGAGTAACCGCAAATCCAGCGTTGAATAGGAATCTGATCGATGCCCGGGGTCCACGCACGCCATTATCGGTGCTCCGTTCTCCCACTCACCTGACTTGGCAAGCCACAGCGGCTGCGGGCAATGGCGAATCAGATTCCAGTCTGCGTCACCAAACAGGGCCCGACCAAGCCTGCCACGGGTTTTGACTTCTTTTACCATCATTTTTGGTCGCGTATAAATAGCGTGGCGAACAATGCCGTCATCTAACGGCCAGTCGCACGTTACGGACAGCACAACGCTGTGACCGCGCGCTTTCAAAATGGCTGCAAACCCTTCAAGCTGATCGGCATGAGCATTAACTACTTTATGCCGGGCCGTTTTCCACCCGGCCGGGTTCTTGACGCGCAGATCCGTAAACTCCCGGTCCGCATGCACAATGAGCAGCTCGATATCCTGTTCCAATGATGTGGCGAGCAAGCTTCCTCGTGCAATGCTGGCCTGATCGAATCCTTGCGCAGGATCAACTACTATCAAGATTCTGGACGGCTCGGACAAGGCTCATCTCCGTTACTGACATGGTTTCACCTTAATTGCTCAAGACCCTGTAAAATAGTATTGAAACCCGATTTCGATTGCGGTAACTACGTACGACTAAACTGACCAGGAAACGCTCAATCATGGCTATGAAAATTGGAATCGCGCTAGGCAGCGGCTCAGCCCGGGGATGGTCACATCTGGGTGTGCTGAGAAGACTTGCGGAGCTCGGTATCAATCCTGAGATTGTAACCGGCGCGTCGGCCGGATCGCTGGTTGGCGCGGCGTATGCCAGCGATCGCGTGGACGAACTTGAACACTGGGCGCTGGGACTTACGCGAAGGGATATCTGGAGCCTTCTGGACGCCACGCTAGGTAGCAAAGGCGGCATTATCAAAGGCGACCGACTAATGAGGGCGATTGCCAAACAGCTACCGGACCAGCCCATCGAAGATCTGGCCATTCCGTTTGGTTCAGTGGCGGCCGATCTGACTAACGGCATGGAGATATGGATTAAAGACGGTTCGCTGCATCAGGCGATTCGTGCGTCCAGCGGCTTTCCTGGCCTGTTTGCTCCTATGCGTTACCGGGACCGCTGGCTTATCGACGGCGGCGTGGTTAACCCCGTACCCGTCTCGCTGTGCCGGGCACTCGGTGCCGACTTCGTCATAGCCGTTAATCTGAACCACCATCTGACTACGCGTGGAAAGGGTCGAAACGCCGTGACGCGATCCGAGGCACCCGACAAGGAAAGCGGCAAGGAAAAAGATGAGTCCGAATGGCTCCAGAAGTGGTCTGAACTGGTTAACACGTTCATTAGCAGTCGACGTAAAGAGTCCGATTCACCGGATGAGCCCGGCATGGTGGATGTAATGACGGCAACAATTAACATCATGCAAAACCGAATCACGCGAAGCAGAATGGTCGGTGACCCTCCTGACGCAACGATCACGCCGAATTTGTCCGGCTTTCAGATGATGGATTTTCACCGGGCGGAGGAAGCGATCACCAAAGGCCAGGAATCGGTCAATCAGTCGATGCGTGAACTGGAGATAATCCTCCCCTGAAGCAGATTAAACCTCAAAACAAGCTATCGCGCTCCGCACAGTCAGACTCACCCGATGGACAGGGAATACGCTCCGAGCTCGCGATTTCGGCGGGCCCTGGCACCCTTTAGTCTGGCAGATTCGTGGTAGCATGTCTCAAGAGCACCATGCATACTTTTAGTGGATCACTGAGAATCGAACATGGTCGCGTTGACAACCGTTATTCTTCGCCACCATGGTCGAAGTTTTTGCAGGCACGCAGAAATAGCGTCACATATACCAGGGGGGTGGATAATGCATTGGACATGCGGCCGTCTTGAGCAAACAACATCATTAAGGCCATTCAGACCTATGGTAATACTGGTCGCATTAAAAACCTCTGTAATCGGGCATGTCGCTACCAGGCTCCAGCCAGCCGAATTATTGACAGGAGCGACTCTGTGAGTTCTGTCGAACGGGCCGTTGATAAAACGTCGGCGTGCGCCATTTTTGTTCTCGATCCGAACAAGACCGGGTTTCCCATCACCTACTGCAATCTTGAATTTGAACGTCTGACCGGCTATTCGAGAAACGAAGTTATCGGTCATCCAATTGAACACCTGTATTTACGCGGCGCCGATCCGGCAGCGCTGGATCAGCTCCGTGCCGGGATGAAGAATGCGCGTGAAACCTCACTGATACTCCACAGCAAGAACAAAGACGGCAGCCTGTACCGCTCGCGAATCATTATTTCGCCGGTGCGCGACTCATCGGGGCGACTGTCGCAGATTTTTGGTATTCAGCACTCACTGCCAGAAGTTGCCGAAGCTCAGCGCTCTATGCGGCAAGCTCAGATTTTTCTGGAGTCCGCTCCTGATGCGACATTTATTATCGACGACGCCGGCAATCTTGTTTTGACCAACCGTGAAGCGGAATTTTTGTTCGGTTATACCGAAGATGAACTCAAGTCGATGCCCATTGAATCGCTGATGCCTGCACGATACCGGGAACAGCACCTCGCTCACCGGAAGCGCTTCACAGCCAGCCCCACAGTAAGGGAAATGGGTGCCGGCATGTCTATTGTGGCGCTCACCAAGAGCGGCGTAGAGCTTCCCGTGGATATCCGACTGAGCCCCATCATGAGCGAAGGCCGGCAATTTTTTTCGGCTTCGGTACGCGACATTTCCGCTCGCGTCGAAGCCGAAAACGCGCTGGCCGATGCGCGCGACATTGCGGAACGCGCAACGACAGAAAAAACCCGCTTTCTGGCCGCTGCCAGTCATGATTTGCGGCAACCACTTCAGGCCATAAGTCTTTACCTGTCGGTGCTGGGTCGAACGGATGACACAGCAAAACGCGCCGATATAAGCGAAAAGATGCAGCTGTCACTGGATAACATTAATTCCATGCTCAGCGCACTGCTTGACGTATCCAAGCTCGATAGCGGCGCAGTGCAACCCGAGAAATGCGAAATCGCCATTCAGCACGTGCTCGACAAAATCTCGGCTGGCAGTCAGCAACAGGCAAAGGAAAAAGGCCTGGACTTCTTTTGCACAGGATCGACGGACATGGTCTATACCGACCCGGCGCTGCTTGAGCGAGTGATAGATAACTTCGTAACCAACGCAATACGCTACACGCAAGCTGGCAGTGTGAGCATCGAGTGCCACCGTATTGACCAGATGTTAAGCATTGAAGTACACGATACGGGCATTGGCATAGACCACGATCAGCTGGACCAGGTGTTCGAAGAGTACTATCAGCTGGGTAACCCGATGCGCAGCCGTAATAAGGGCCTGGGTCTCGGCCTGTCTATTGTGAAGCACATCGCAAGACTGCTGGGCCACACGATTGATGTAAAATCCGAAGTTGGCAAAGGGTCTGTATTCAGCATTACCGTGCCAATTGTTAATGTCGACGCTGAATTACCTGATGGCACCGGCCAACCCTTTTCCGACTCCACCATCGATGCCAAAAACCCGGTGGTTCTTCTGGTCGACGATGATCCCGATGTGCTCGACTCGACAACCATGCTTCTGGACCTTGTTGGAATTCAGGTCGTGTCCGGGTCGGATGGCGGCGAGGCTCTTGAATACCTCGACTCAGGCGTTGAACCCGCCATGATCATTTCGGATTTCCGGCTACCAGGAATGAACGGAATGGAGTTCGTCAGCGAAGCCCGCAAGCGGCTGAAGTCAGATATCCCGGCCATTATCATGACCGGCGACACCGCGAGCCAGGACATGGAACAAAGCTTGATTCCACACTGTCATGTCGTTTACAAACCGGTTGAAACCGACCGCATGCTCGAACTCATCAGAAATATTATTACTACTTTATGAACAGCAGTCATTAACCGTCGCATGCTCTCTGCCATATGGATTCTGCGCGGCGGTTTGCAGGCCGGCAACGATGAGCACTCCGATCCCGAAGTGCTCACCACCGACACGAATAAACGATCTTTACCCGGCCGCTACCCAGGCGTTGCACCAGCCATCAGCGGCAACTTTGCGATTCTGGAACAGCGAACAGCCAGCCCATTCGGCGCCCTCAGCAGCAGTTTGATCGTATAGCGCACAGTTGTAACAAAACTGTTTCTTTCCTGCCTCATCGGCACGCTTGGGAAACTGGGCAACATCAACCGACGATGCGTCGTGCTTGTACCCGAGGGCTTTCGCGGTAGGGTCATCTTCAGTCAGCTTTTCTGTTTCCGCATGGGCTGCTCCTGTTACGGAAAGGCCACCCAGCGCGAGTGCGGTTGCGCAACTGCCACGAAGAAACTGTCGGCGTGAAATTGATTCTTTGCTCATAATAAAGTCACCTAAATAAATATGCTGCGTAACGTATCTCGTTGAAAAAGCGGTTAAATTTTGGGGCCAGACAGGCACCAACATCGGCACAGTGTCACTGTCCACTCTCGCGCCACTATGAGCACGAACACCCCCAAATCCTATACGTGTTTTCCGAAACGGTCAGAAACCCCAGTTTACCTGAATGACGTCGACTCACTGTGAAAAACTGACGACGTGAACAGTATTTACCGGCAGTCGATTCCGCATCCGGAGTCTGTCACAACGTGACAGTAATCAGGGCTCAATAATTGTTTTTCCGCCCTTCATGACGAAAATCACCCGCTCCAGCTCGCTGATGTCTTCCAACGGGTCATTGGCAACGGCAATGATATCGGCAATTTTGCCCGCCTCCAGTGTTCCTATCTGGTCATCAAGCATAAGCAGCTCGGCGTTTACAATAGTGCCGGCCTTAATGGCCTGCATGGGCGTCATCCCGGCTTCAATGAGCGTACCAAACTCACGCGCATTGATGGTTGCATCGTACCCGCCAAAATCAGACCCAACCCCCACTTTCACTCCGGCCCTGATCGCTTTCCCGATACGCGCAAAAAAGTCCGCCCTCGTCGCACGCGATAGCTCTATCATCTTGGCCTGCGCTTCGCTTTCAGGCTCTTCATTAATGTAGTAGTCGCCAATGTACATGGTGGGAATCAGAAACGTCCCATGCTTCTTCATCAGGCGAATGCCTTCATCATCGATAAAACTGCCATGCTCGATCGACCGGGCTCCTGCCCTGATCGCCTGCTTTATCCCGTCCGCCGCATGGGCGTGCGCCATAACCGGCGTACTGAGCCTGTTGGCTTCCGACATAGCAGCCGCCAGTTCCTCCGGGCTTAAGTGCACGTCATTTGGACTGTCGCCGGCCGACATGAATGCCCCGGTGACCAGCAGCTTGATCCAGTCGCTGCCAAACTTGATTTCCGAACGCACGGCCCGCCGCATTTCATCCACACCGTCTACGACCAGTCCGTCGGCGATAATCCCCTGCTCCGGAGAGGTGTAGTTGATATCGCCACCTCCTCCTGTAATCGAAATATAGTGAGCCGCCCCAACAATTCTGGGCCCTTCGAACAAGCCTTCTTCTATGGCCCGCCTGACATCAACCATGGCATACGCGACATCGGCGTCACCGGCTACCCGCATGGTCGTCCATCCGGCACGCAAATGAGATTGCATGGCAGACATACCGCGCAGAGCTTTGTAGGCCGAGCTTCGCTTGATGTGCTCGGTTTGATAGTCATCGTCGTAAATCAATGGATGTACGTGCGCATCAATCATTCCGGGCAGCACGGTAGCCTCGCCCAAATCAATCACACGGGCACCCGCGGGAATCTTGTTGGAGGGAACAAGCGAACGGATGACACCGTCCTCCACAATGACGGCCTTGTTCTTCAGAACCTGGTTCTCAACGCCATCGATGACATGCGCCGCAAGAATCGCGGTTACCTCCGCGGTGGCCGGGAAGGTGAACAGAAAACAGAAACACCAAACGAAAAGGACGCTATTTCTATTATGATTCACACTCATCTCCAGTATTTGATTGTCCGTGCCCGACAAACCCGGACGGACTTTAGCAACGCCTCAACAGCTTTCAGATACGGTAATCCGACTCTCTTGCATCAGCTGACACGCGAGCGTCTGTACTGGGCTGTCTGTATGTCTGTCAGCTTTGCGCTTTCGAGAGTAACGTATACAAATTCATGACCGCCGGAACCGAATTTTCCTTAATACTCATCAAAATCTCCATTTGTTCCGGGCTTTCCCTATCCGCATCGCGTACCGTTGTTCCCAGCGGATTAAGCCGGCAGTTGTTGGTCCACTCCCGAATCTCCTTGTTCTGTGACCATTCTTTCTGATTCATCATGTTACCGATGAGCGACGCAACGTATTGGGTTGGATTATCAGCCAGCACCACGGGAGCACAGAGTTTGTTCTTTTCCTTGTTCGTCTCATAGTGCGCTTCTACGTAAGCCGCCACGGCCGCGCTAAACGTGACAACGGGTGCGCGCAGTGCCTGGAGCGTTATAAGACCTTCCTGAAACACCGGTCGAACCTCATCGATATTGAACTCAACCGCGGTCGCGGTGCAATCGATATACAGGGTTTGAGGCTCAACCCTGATGCGCTCTTCCGATTCGGTCACCAGCACTTCGCTTCCTACGGTTGCGATGCGACCCTGGCGCAGTACATTCCTGATCCGACGCAGCTGATCGACCTCTCCCTGTGAGATCGTGGCGTAGTGGAACATGGTGGGGGTGATCGTCGGATCAATCCGCAGCATGGTACCCGCGGCCTCAAAACGTTCGAACATATCTTCAACCGAGTCAGCTTCTTTCATGGCCTTCAACTGGGCCGCGAAACCGCCTACCGACTGCTTGAAAAAGCGGCTGCCCGGCTGTGTTGTACTTCGATTTATCAGCCAGGAGTCCCTGGGACACACCCAGGAAATGCAATCGGGATCAGCACCGTTTTCCAGCAACCACACGGCAGCATCCATGCCGGTCTTGCCACCTCCCAGAACCGTAAACCGTTTGAAGTTTGACGCTTCTCGAGGAAGATCATTCGGTATTACGCACTTGACGCCGTCTTCAACCGTAAATTTGGGTGTATGCGTCGCCGGAATCGAGGTTTTGTAAAACGTGCCGTCAACCACGCTTTTGCCCACAGCAACCTCATACTCCCGATCCGACAGCAATGAGCGAAAGCGACCGTCGCCCATATAGCTGGACATTGGAAAATACTGCACGCGTCCGGACAGCAAAAAGCGTTCTCGCATGACCTGCTCGAAGTACGCCAGCACTTCGGCACCCGTTGCCATTTCGTAGAAACCCTTGTTGGACCCGGTACGGTCAATGCGCTGCGACCCAAGCTCTTTGGACGCCACACCATAGTAGGCGGAAGGCTGGTGCAATCGAACGAATGGATAGGCATCGTTCCAGTGACCACCCGGCATGTGTCGCTCATCAACGATGATCATCGTGGCATCTGATTCACTTAACAATGTGTCCGCGAATGCCATACTTACCGCGCCACAGCCTATGATCAGATAGTCCGCTTCCAACTTTTGCATAGTAAAGTTCTCGTTTTTATATACGTATCGAATTCCACAGCGGCTCCGGCATCAGGTAGCCGGACCCGCCCTTCCCGCGCTATTCAAAAACAATGCTGGGTCCGGATTCTTCCGACGTTATTTTCGAGAACTGTTTTTCAACCACGTGCCGTTTGATTTTCTGGGTTGGCGTGAGCATGCCATTCTCTGGCGTCCAGGCGTCCCGCACGACAACCACACGCCCAACCCGCGCGTGCGACTCCAGCGAACAATTCACCTGTTCTCGTGTCGCTTCCAGAGACTTTTCGACATCCGACTGATCGGCTTCAAGCTCCGGGGCAAGTTGTACCAGTGCCACCGGCTGAACCAAACCGGACCCCACCAGACACACCTGCTCCACCATATCGTTCTGGGCAATCAGGCTCTCGATGGGGACAGGAACAACATATTTCCCTTTCGCTGTCTTGAAAATCTCCTTGGCGCGACCGGTTATCTTCAGATAGCCTTCTGCATCGATTTCGGCGCGATCACCGGTTCGGAAAAAACCGTCTTCCGTAAACTCTGCCGCGGTCTTTTCGGGTTCCAGGTAGTACTCGCGCATTAGTGAAGGACACTTTATCAACAGCTCACCGTCATCGGTCAGCTTCAACTCGACGCCAGGCAATGCTTTGCCAATAGTGCCGATCCGCATGGGAAGATTCGGCCAGCACTGGGTTCCATACGCGAATGTCTCGGTCATTCCCCAGCCTTCGCGAACCGGCAGCCCAATGCGCTCCCACCACTCCAGTAACGAAGGCGCGATGGGTGCTGCACCGCTGCCGTTCCATGTAGACCGGTCCATACCCAGTCCCTTCGCTATCTTGCGCTTGACCATGCCACCAACGATAGGAAGCCTGATCAGGCGCTCAAGTTTCTCGGGAGGCGTTTTTTCAAATACGCCAAGCTGAAACCGTTTCCACAAACGCGGCACGGAACCGAAAATAGTTGGCCGAACCGTTCGCAAATCATCAAAGAACGTAGCCAGTGACTCGGTAAAAGCAACCTGTGTCCCGAGATACAGGCTGGCCGCCTCGACATAGGCCCTATCGGTGCAATGGGCCATAGGCAAATACGACAGAACTTTTTCGGATGGCCCGCCACCCCACAGCTTGCCTATATTCGTGCCCACAAATTCGTAACTGGCGTAAGTGTGTACTGCGCCCTTCGGATTGCCGGTGCTCCCGGATGTATAGAGAATGGTCATGACGTCGTCCATCGACGGTGCGAACACATCTACTAGCGGTTCATGTGCTTTTAACAGCTCTGTCCACTGGTGCTGAGCTGGCAGCGTTTCGTAGGGATAGGCGATGCTGATACAGCCTTGTGGAACAGCCTTTTCGAGGCCGTCCGCCTTATCCAGTTTGCCGACGAAAACCGCTTTGCAATCCGCATGATTTAAAACGTACCCCAGGGTATCCGCGTTGGCAGAGTTGTAGACCGGAACACTGACAAAACCGCCCAGCATTATGGCCAGATCAGAGATGATCCACTCGGCGCAGTTTTTGGAAAAAATGCCCACCCGGTCCCCGCGCTCAAGGCCCAGGCTCTGCAGAGCAGATGCGACACGTCGCGCTTCATCTGCCACTTCACGCCAGGTGTACTGGCGCCACTGGCGATTGGCAGGCTGATGCAGCCATACCTGCTCAGGAGTCGTACTCTCCCAGTGCAATAACATGTCCTGGGGTGTTTTCTTGGTTTCAGCGGTCATAAATCACTCGGTAATTAGAAATCAGTTAACAGGATAAGATTAAATTTTGTTGTGGAACAGCTCGCGTCGATTCCAGGCGGGCAACTCACGATCATTCTGACCTGACAGAGAAACCATGACGAGCTTCCCCATCGAACGCAGCCTGCTATGCTGCGACGCGCCAAACTTTCGACGGACAATACGCCGTTACAGCCTGCCTTCTATACTCTTCCGGAGCAAGTCCGATCGGCAAACCCGCAGCCGGAAACCCGTCAGGGGCTAAATCCAGCGGCGTACCTGGCGGCAGTAGTTCAGGTACGCCTCACCGAAAATCTCCGTCAGCACTGCCTCTTCCGGCTTTATCTGCAGCAACGTAATGACCGCAACGAACAGCGGCAGCGCCAGGAGTGCCAAAACGCTAGCCAGTTTTATCGAAAACCCCACCAGTATAAGCAGCATTCCAAGATACATCGGATTACGTGAAAATCTGAAAATGCCCGTCGATACGAGCGTTGACGCCTTGGCAGGTCGTAGTGGGTCAACGGTAGTTTGGGCCTGTTGAAACTGGAAGACGGCAACAACGGCCACTCCTGCTCCCAGGAGAATGATCAGTCCGGAAAGTGGTGCCGCATAAGGAATCAAGAAGGGCAGGCTGTACGGGCTTTTCGCCAGCACCCACATCAGCGCGCCCGTCAGGATCAGATAGATTGGCGGTGGTACTTTATTTTTCATGGGCCAGGTTCTTGTCCGATGCTTCGATAATCGTACGCTAGCGGATCGCACGCCCGAAGTAAAACGCCGTTCTGGCCGCGTTAAGGCACCCCGACAGGACCATCAGGCGGTAGAAGATCTCTCAACCCGAAAACGTTTCTTCTACAATGATTCGATATAGTCGATCATTCGCTGTCGCTGTCCGGCATCAATATCTACGGCCTTACCGGCTTCCATGTTCTGAGCCATGTGGTCCGCTCGGGTCGTAGCCGGAATGACGGTAGTCACCGCAGGATGCGAAATAACAAACCGCAGGAAAAACGCTGCCCAGCTGTCACAGCCAATGTCATCGGCCCAGGGTGGCAAAGGATGCCGGGCAAAGCGTCGAAACAGCGCTCCTGTCTGAAAAGGTCGATTGATAACGACCGCAACGCCACGGTCCTGAGCAGCGGGCAACAGGCGACGTTCCGCCTCGCGATCGATGACGTTGTAGGTGAATTGCACGCAGTCAACAGGTTCGGTTCGAATCAGTCGCTCCATCTCGTCATGACGGCGACCGTGAGACGTGGTAAGACCGATATATCGAACGTCGCCCCGCTCTTTCGCCTCCCGAAGCGTTTTGAGATGCTGCTCCCATCGAAGAAGATTGTGAACGTGCACCAAATCAAGTGGATTGCGTTTCCACAACTCGAAAGAGTTAGCCAGCTGGGCAGGGCCCCTCGAACCGACAACGGTCCAGATCTTGGTTGCTGAAAAAAGACCGGGAACCGGCCCTTCGAAGGTTGCCAGCAAATCGCCCATCACCCTCTCAGCCTTTCCGTACATAGGCGAACTGTCAATCATTCCGCCACCGTACTCGAAGAATGTTTTGAGCACGTTTTGACGCGATTCGAACGCAGAACCGTGCGACGGCACGTCAAATGTCAGCCAAGTTCCCATTCCGACCCGGGGAACAGAACGACCGGAGGGATACGCAAGTGTCGAATTTTTCGCCAACGTTGCCGCTGTGGCGGCCACGCCATTCAGTGCGTGCGATGCGCCTCCGGCAATGACAGCGCCCGCCGAGAGGCGAAGCAAACGCCTTCGCCCCTGATTAACTGAACCTTGTTTTCGCTCCATAACGGCTCCCGACCAGGTTTACTCAAGACGACACGAATCAGCTACGCGACAATAGTTCAGACTCAAAACCGTAAAAAAGGTTCGAAATGCGGGATTGCGTGCAGTCGTCAGTCGGTATTAATCACCCGCATCACCTGTTTTGTCCTGCGTTCGCAGCTCGAAATCACTGGCGTCATGCCGTTCTGTCAACTGCTCTGACGGATCGCCCCACGTTCGATTAACCATGCGTCCTCGCTGAACCGCGGGCCGCTGCTCAATAAGCCGGGCCCAGCGAACAACATGCGCATAGGAATCGACGTCAAGAAATTCCGCCGCATCGTAAAGCCTGCCAAGCACCAGTGCGCCGTACCAGGGCCATATTGCGATATCGGCAATGCTGTACTCGTCTCCGCTCATGTACACGCAATCGGCAAGGTGCCGGTCGAGCACGTCGAGCTGACGCTTCGTTTCCATCGCGTAACGGTCAATACAATATTTAATTTTTTCCGGTGCGTAGGCGTAAAAGTGACCGAACCCTCCGCCGAGATAAGGGGCGCTGCCCATTTGCCAGAAAAGCCAGGAAAGGCATTCTGTCCGCTCGGAAACATCGCCCGGTAGCAGCGCATCGAACTTCTCTGCGAGATACAGCAAGATCGCGCCTGACTCGAACACCCGTACGGGAGATTCCGTACTGCGATCCAGCAGCGCCGGAATTTTGGAATTTGGATTCAGCTCAACAAAACCGCTGCCAAACTGATCACCATCACTAATGCGAATGGGCCAGGCATCGTATTCTGCCCCTTCATGCCCAAGCGCCAGGAGCTCTTCCAGCATGATCGTTACTTTGACACCATTTGGCGTCGCCAGGGAATGGAGCTGCAGCGCGTGCTTGCCAACCGGCAGATCCTTATCGTGGGTAGCCCCGGCAATCGGTCGATTGACGCTCGCCCAGTTTCCACCGTTGTCCTGTTCCCACTTCCAGACGGCCGGTGGGGTGTACGCGTTTTCTTCTGTCATTGTTAGTTTCCTGAGAAGTCGTGCTCAAATGTCGTGACGTAAATCCGCCTGTAGCAAACGCGCCGGAGACCTTACGGGCAAAGGCAATTCAAAGCCCGACCCAGGACACTACCTCCGATAATGACGCCCGTTCCGTGCGCCAGCTGTTTATCGCAGCGCTTTCATCCCGGTAACCTATCGCCAGTCCGCAGAACACCATATGCTCATCCGGGATATCCAGAAACCGCGTAAGCGTAGGTGACCATGCAGACCATGACTCCTGCGCACAGGTGTCCAGCCCTTCCTCGCGCGCCAGCAGCATAATGGATTGAATCAGCATGCCAAGATCCGACCATTGCCCCTGCTCCATTGACCGGTCTATGGTGAAAAACATTGCAGCCGGTGCACCGAAAAACCGGAAATTATTGGCGAACTGCTCCATTCTTCCCAACTTGTTATCTCTTGCTATACCGATCGACGCGTACAAATCCTCGCCACAGCGAAATCGGCGGGTTCGATAGGGCTCTTTAAGGTTCGGCGGATAGACGTTGTAATCCCCTCCTTCGCCCATGGGAAACCGCGGTAGTTTCTCCGCTACCTGCTCAACCAGTTCAACGAGCTTTGTACCGCCCAGAACGTGAATCCACCACGGCTGAAGATTGCCACCCGACGGCGACCATCGCGCCTTCTGCAGAATTCGCTCCAGCTGCTCGCGAGAAACCGCCTGGTGGGTGAACGCGCGTACGGATTGCCGTGACGCAACAGCCTCTGAAACTTTCATGATTGGTTGACCCTTAACGTTAATCAAAGAAACATTTAAATGGCTTCTGAACGGACGCCACCAGAACCTTTCGGGGAAAACGATAATAGCCTGTTACGGCTTCTTAGAACATATCAAAGCATCGTACCAACGAACGACAACCCAATGGGTAGCAGGCCTGAGCGGCGGAACACGTGTTACTCGCTGAAAACGGCCAATAGCTCCGAAAAATGAGCAAGTCGCACTCCATCGGCTCATTGCGCTAACTACCCTTCATCGGTATTCTCTCTCCATGCAACGCGTCGCAAATTCCCCCCTCAGATACGCACTGATCCTGTTTGCCTGGCTGACTTTTCATCCCTCTGTATTCGCTCAGGATCCGGTCGTTATTGCCGTCGTTACCGACGGCCCCCTGTATCAGCTCCAGGACGTCGAACAGACTTTTCGTCGGGAGTTGACGGAACTGATTGGCGACGAGTTCGCGCTCGAATTCAAACCACTGGTAGCCGAGTGGTCGGCCAGCAGCGTATCCGCGGCACTCGAAACGGCTTACGCCGATGCCTCGGTTGACCTGGTTCTCGTGCTCGGTATTGCCGCGAATCAGCTGACGGTTTCAAGACCCCGTTTTCCGAAACCGACGTTCCTCCCCATGGTGTTTAATCCTGAAATCGTCGGCGCTCCGTCACAAGACAATAGCTCAGGCCAGCAAAACCTGAACTACCTGGCTGACCAGATTCCGATTGATCAGGATCTTGCCGCCTACCAGCGCGTGTCTCCATTCTCCAACGCTGTACTGGTATCCGACAATGTGATTATCGAATCCCTGCCTAACGCTCCGGCCACTGTCAGAAACGCAGCGTCCGGCGTCGACATTTCGTTTCTTGGGCACGACGGTACTGATCATGACCTGTTCTCAAGAATCCCCGATGGCACCGAGGCCGTTCTGCTGGGCGGGCTTCCCCGTCTACCCGCCGATCGCTTCGACGACTTTCTGGAACAGCTCGCGGTTAATGGTATTCGCAGCTTTAGCCTGGTCAGCGAAGCGGAAGTCGAACGCGGCGCGCTCGCCTCGTATACGACGCTAACCGACTTTCGACGCCTGGCCCGACGAAACGCGCTTAACATGCAAGCGGTCCTGCTGGGCGAGCGTGCGCAGGATCAGCCCATCTCGTTTGAAGGCAAGCGAAAGCTGACGATCAACGTCAGAACGGCCAGGCGCATTGGCCTGTCTCCGCGGTTCGACGTGCTGAGCGAGGCCGAACTGGTCGATTCGGAACCGGATTCAACCGGTCCATTGCTCACGCTCGAACGCGTAGCCGAAATTGCGCTGGCCCAGAATCTTGGTCTTGCTGCCGACGAACTCGAGCTGGACCTTGGCGCTCAGGATGTGTTGTCAGCAAGGTCCAGCCTGCTTCCGCAGCTCAGTGTCAGCGGCAGCGCCACCGCCCGACGCGACCTTGACCTGACGCGAGGCCCCGGGTCGGCCGAACGTTCCCGTGCAGGGGCACTGACGCTGAGCCAGCTCGTCTATTCAGATGCTGCCCTGTCGGGCTACCAGCAGCAGAAATTTCTGCAGGAAGGACGCGAAGCCAGCGTCGATGCCTCTCGCCTGGATCAGGTATTCAACGCCACCAGCGCGTTCTTGCAGGCTCTAAGGGCTGACAATCAGCTTGCCATACAACAGGAAAACCTGAACCTTAGTCAAACCAACCTTGAACTGGCTCGGGATCGCGTGCGCATTGGTTCGGCAAGCAACGCCGATGTGTATCGCTGGGAAGCCAACCTGGCCGCCGCGCGCTCCAATGTGCTGGCCGCACGTGCTCAAAGCCAGCAGGCGCGAGAAAGCATCAATCAGCTACTCAATCAGCCGATAAACCAGCCCCTGCGACTGCAACCCCCTCCGAAAGATGCGCCGTTCGTTATGAGTGCAGACGAATTCGATGCGCTGATCGATAACCCCCGACGCTACAACTGGTTTGTAGAATTCAGTATCGAAGAGGGGCTAAAGCGCTCGCCGGAACTCAGGCAGATTAAGGCCCAGCTGGATGCCATCGATCGGGACGTCGTGTCGAAGCGTCGGGAATTCTGGCTACCCCAGTTCAGCGTTCAGGCCCAGTATCTTGACAGCCTTGGCGCGTCGGGGCGCGGTTCGGGAAGCGCCATTGACACGGTCAACGACTGGAACGTATCACTCAACGCGAGCCTGCCGCTGTTTGCCGGCAACGCCAGAAAAGCCGCGCTCAATCGTTCTCAAATATTACGTCGGCAAGTTGACCTGACCTGGCAGGCTACGGCTGAACGGCTTGAACAGTCGATACGCGCCACCCTGCACTCGGCGCAATCGTCCTACATTAATATCGAACTGTCGCAGCTCGGTGCCAACGCGTCACGCAAGAACCTTGAACTGGTGTCGGAAGCCTACAAGCAAGGGTCGCTCAGTATTCTCGACCTGCTGGACGCACAAAATCAGAGCTTGCAGGCCGATCTCAACGCCAACAATGCCGTTCACAATTTTCTGATTGATATTATGAACCTCCAGCGATTTACGGCCCGATTCGACTTTCTACTCGATCCGCAGGATCGCGAAGCGGCCAAGCGGACTCTGCTGCAATACATTGAATCTCGCGCCGGGGAAAGCCGTGCGCCAACAGGTGGTCAGCCATGAACAGGTACACGCTATTAATATCCGCCCTGCTAATCATTATTGCTGGCTGCAGCAAACAGGAAGCGGGCGTCGAAGAACCAGCTCTGCGTCCTGTTCGCGTAGTGACAATCACCAGCGAAAACAGTGACCGTGAGCGCACGTTCTCCGGCGTCAGCCAGTCTACGCAGGAATCGCGCATCAGCTTCAAGGTGAGCGGCACCATCATCGATCTGCCGGCCAGAACAGGCACGCAGCTCAAGTCCGGGGATGTGCTTGCACGATTAAACCCCTCGTCGTATGAGCTTCAGGTACAACAGGCAGAGGCCGCCCTCGCCCAGGCACAGGCAAACCAGCGCAACGCCGACTCAAACTACGAGCGCGTCAAAGGATTGTACGAAGGCAGCAATGCATCGCGTAACGATCTGGATGCGGCAAGAGCCAATGCTGAATCGGCACGCGCCCAGGTACGTTCCAATAGAAAAGCGCTGGAAATCGCGCAGCTTAATCGCTCCTATACCCGACTGACCGTACCGGAGGACTGTGTCGTCGCAACGCTTAACGTAGAACTCAATGAAAACGTGAACGCCGGTGAACCAATTGCATTGGTTAACTGTGGCGCCGGCATCCAGGTAAACGTGGGAATCCCGGAGAGCCTGATATCGAGCCTTTCTGAAGGCATGCAGGCCTCCATCAGCTTTAATGCCGTACCCGACAGTCGTTATTCGGGGACAGTTACCGAAATAGGCGGCTCTCCGGACGGAAGTTCCGCCACCTTTCCGGTCGCCGTCATGCTCGACAATGCCGATCCGGCCATCAGGTCCGGCATGGCCGCGGAAGTGGTCTTCAGTTTTGCACGGATAAACACCAATGCTTTTCTGGTCCCGGCGGCTGCCGTGCTTAACGATGAGCGCGGTACGTTCGTCTACCTGGCGGTACCCGCGTCCGGGACGACTGCCACGATTCAAAGACGACCTGTCCGCACGGGCGAATTGACGGAAAACGGGATTGAAATCATTGAAGGGCTGGCCGTTGGCGACAAAGTGGTGACCGCGGGAACCTCGGTAGTCCGGGAAAACCTTAAAGTCCTTCTTCCGGAAGCCTGAAACCGATGAGCATTACATCGCAGGCCATTGAGCAAAATCGGGTAACCGCCATCGTTGTGGCTCTGCTGCTCGTTTCCGGAATTCTGGCCTACCTGTCTTTGCCGAAAGCACAGGACCCCGGTTTCATCGTGCGTACGGCGGTGATTACCACCCAGCTGCCGGGTGCCAGCCCTGAACGCATGGAGCAGCTGGTCACCGACAAGATCGAAAAGAAAGCGCAGGAGATGCCGCAAGTTGACAATATTGCGTCAGACACGCGCACGGGCGTATCGATCATTAACGTCAATTTCAAGGAAAGCTACAAAGACATGCGCCCGATATTCGATGAGCTAAGGCGCAAAGTTGACGATGTTATTGGCGAATTGCCTGAAGGCGTCAAAGGGCCCTTTGTTAACGACGAGTTTGGCGATGTGTTTGGCAGTGTCTATGCACTTTCGGGCGATGGTTATTCCAACGCTGAACTCAAGGACGTGGCCGACGAAATTCGCGATGACCTGCTCAAAGAACCCGACATTGCCAAGGTGACCATTCACGGAAGCCAGTCGGAGGTTATCTTTGTCGAATACAACAACGCGCGCCTGACAGAACTTGGCCTTTCTCCTCAGAGCCTGTCTTCGGTACTTGGCAGTGCGAACATACTGTCAACCGGCGGCAGCGTTGTCAGCGGCCGGGAACGCATTGTGCTCGAACCAACCGGCAATATTGAATCGCTCGACGCACTTAGACGAACTGTTATCCAGCTCCCCGGTAATACCGTGGTGTATCTTGGCGACATTGTTTCCATCTATCGCGGTTACGTGGATCCGCCCTCCAGTCTGACGCGCGTCAAGGGCCAGCCGGCGCTGGCAATAGCGGCTTCGCTACGGGACGGCGGCGATATTCTGAAACTCGGCGAGCGGCTTGATGAGCTCATGCCTAATATTCAGAATCGCTATCCGCACGGCGTCGAGCTCGAAAAAATCTGGTTCCAGGCCGACCTTGTTACCGACAGCGTGGATAGCTTCGCCAGCAATTTATTCCAGGCCATTGGCATTGTCGTGCTTGTCATGATTGCCTTTCTTGGAATTCGTACGGGCCTGGTTGTTGCAGTACTGATTCCGTCCACCATGATCATCACGTTCTTCGCCATGCAGATGTTTGGCATTACCGTCAATCAGATTTCGCTGGCAGCGCTGATCATTGCGCTCGGTTTGCTGGTCGACAATGCCATAGTCATGGTTGAATCGGTGATGGTGAAACGCGAAGCGGGAATGGGTGCAATCAAGGCCGCCGTGCAGTCAGGTGCCGAGCTTAGAACGCCGCTGCTCATCTCGTCTCTGACCACGGGCGCCGCATTCATGCCGATTGGCCTCGCTGAGTCTGCGGTTGGCGAGTACACCGCGGATATTTTTTATGTCGTCACGATTGCGCTGATCATTTCCTGGTTACTCACCATGACCATCATACCCATGCTCACCACGGTGCTGCTCAAAATTGAACAAAAGACGGTAGTCGACGGCGAATTTTACACCGGCTGGGGTTACCGGGTGTATCGCCGGATACTGTCGCTGGCGCTGAGATTCCGCACCCTGTTTTTGCTGGGAGTTGTGGGCGTTTTTGCACTGGCGATTGCCGGGCTTGGCACGGTTCCCGCGCAGTTTATCGCCCCTTCCGACGACCCGGTCTTCTCGGGAAAACTGGAAATGCCGCTCGGCACGACCATTGAAACGAGTGAGTCCGTCATCGAGGCTATTGACGAATTTATCGAAACCAACTTCTACAACCCCGCCAGCGGGGAGCGCAAGATTTCAAACTGGATGACCTTTATTGGCGAAGGCGGCCCCCGCTTTACGCTGAGTCTTGACCCGCCCAATCAAAACCCGGCCAACTCATTCATGATTGCCAACACGGTTGAAGGCGACGATGTTCCTGACGTTATTGCGGCCGTGCAAAGGTTTCTGTTTGAGCGCTACCCGGACATGGGCAACCAGCTCTCGCGCCTCGAAAACGGGCCTCCGGTTGGCTACCCTATTCAGATTCGACTGTCCGGCAAGGAGTTCGATGGCCTCTACACGCTGGCCAGTCGAATCACCGAAACGCTGTATGCCAATCCTGGCGTGCTTTCGGTTAAGAACACCTGGGGAATGCAGACCAAAAAACTGGTTGTGGCTGTCGATCAGGAACGCGCTTTGCGGGCCGGCGTCACCAGCTCAGACGTTGCGTATTCTCTGCGCGCGGGACTTACCGGAATCGATCTCACCCAGTACCGCGAAGGAGACCAGCTCATCCCGGTGACGCTACGTACGGTCGCCAGTGACCGGCAGGACATCAGCAAACTCGACGGACTCAGCGTGTACTCTCAAAGTAGCGGCAATCCGGTACCTCTCAAGCAGGTCGCGGACATTCGCCTGACCTTCGAACCCGGCATCATCAAACGTCGTGACCGGGAACGAACCCTGACGCTTCAGGCTCAGCTGGTTGACGGCGTTACCGCGACTGAAGTGAACAAGGATCTGCTCCCCTGGATCGAAAAGGACAGCGCAACCTGGCCTTCAGGGTATGGCTACGAAGTCGGCGGTGAATCCGAGTCTTCCAGCGACGCCAACGCCTCGATCGCGGCGAAACTGCCGCTGGCACTTATGGTGATTGTGCTGCTGCTGGTCATTCAGTTCAATTCAATCCGCCGACCGGTGATTATTCTCACAACCATTCCTCTGGGCCTGATCGGCGTGACCATCGGGCTCATTGTTGCCCGCTCTTCCATCGGGTTTTTTACCTTTCTGGGAATCATCGCCCTGTCCGGCATCATCATTAACAATGCCATCGTTTTGATCGATCGAATCAAGATCGAAATTGAAGAGCTGGGCAAGTCTCCGTCGGATGCGGTGATTGCCGCCTGTCTTCAACGTCTGCGTCCGATCATGCTGACAACGGCCACGACCGTGCTCGGCATGATGCCACTTTGGTGGGGCGGCACGGCCATGTTTAAACCTATGGCGATTACCATCATTTTTGGGCTGCTGTTTGCGACCTTGCTGACGCTGCTGGTCGTACCGGTACTGTATTCTGTGCTGTTCCGTGTTAAGTATGGCCAGCCCGCCACCTGAACAGGATTGCGGCTGCAAGGCCGCGAAGTCCGGCCTTATTTCGCCCACCATGCTACTACTCACAGGCTCGGACAGATGAATCACGCGGATTCAAGCGATAGGCCCTCCATCTTGATAGCGGGCGCCGGAATTGGAGGCCTGACGTGTGCACTGGCCTGCCGGCATTTCGGGTTGTCGGTTACTGTGGTTGAACAGGCCGCAGAATCCGGCGAAGTCGGCGCCGGCCTGCAGCTTGGCCCTAACGCCATGCACGTGCTGAACGCGCTGGGGCTCGGATCCGCACTGGCGCACATTGCGTTCACCCCGAAGCGCGCCGTAATGCGCCACTTCGAAACGGGCGCACCACTGCTGGAAACCGGGCTGAATCCGGCTCATCAACACCGATATGGACAACCTTACCTGCATGTTCATCGCGCCGACCTGCACGCCCTGCTGGAGGGTGCCGCCGTTCGCGCAGGCGCCTACCTGACGTTCAACCGCCAGGCCACCACCTTTCGCAGCGACGAAGCAAGAGTTGTTCTGGACTGTGGATCCGTCGAGCACGAAGGCGACGTATTGATCGGAGCAGACGGAATACACTCTGTCGTACGCGAACGGCTTGCCGGAGCTGCGCCTGCGCGATTTACCGGACAGTCGGCCTGGCGCGGCCTGATTGATGCCACCCGCCTGCCAGTGGGGCTGCTATCCCCGGATGCCCACGTCTGGCTGGGCCCCGATAAGCACTTTGTGGCGTACTACGTTCGCGGTGGCGACCTGGTCAACTTTGTCGCGGTCAGAGAACAAAGTGAATGGGCCGAAGAGAGCTGGCACACAGCCGGAAACATTGAAGACGTCCGAGCCGAGTACCGCAACTGGGATCCGGTGATTGACCAGCTGCTCAGTCAGTGTGAACGTTGCTTTCAGTGGGGCCTGTTTGACCGGCCTGAGCTCGAGTCGTGGCAGAACGGTCGTGTAGCGCTGCTCGGCGATGCCTGTCACCCGATGCTGCCATTCATGGCCCAGGGCGCGGCCATGGCCATAGAGGACGCCTGGGTGCTGGCCGAACTTCTTCATCGCAACCGCGCATTGCCCGAACTCGCCCTGTCCGAATACCAGCGCATCAGAAAACCCCGAACCGCGGCTGTCCACCGGCAGTCTGCCCGAAACGCCGCCACGTATCATCGCGCGAACCCTGTCAGCGTGGCCCTTAGGAACGCGTCCTTTGCAATCGCCAACGCCGCTCCGATGATTGCCAATAGCGTTCTGGATCGCATTTACGGCGTTAACGTCACTCAGAATTTTGGCGAGTAACAGCCCGATTTAGTGTAACGTCATTTCTAATTTTATGTCTTATTTGCTTGTTTTATATGAGTATTTCTTATCTAGAAATCGACTGAATATCAACAGCCGAATCTCCTGAACTGACAGACGCCACGCTGCCCGAGCAAGCCTGATCGACTGGATCAGCTACCTGTGAAGTGCGTTTCTTTCATGTCGAGACAGGTTCGATCCAGCTGGCTGACCAGCTCAAACTGCACCATGGCCTTCGGCAACTCATACCGGAAAAAGTAGTGACAAGCCGCGACCTTGCCAGCATAGAAATCCTTGTCACTCCCGCTGTCAGACGCGTTCATTGCTGCCACGGCCTGACGCAACCACAGCCACGCCACCACCACATGCCCGAAGGCGTCGAGGAACAGCGTGGCGTTGGCGAGCGACTGCTGCTGATCGTCGCATTGTCCGGTGGCGTCGATGGCCTCAGACACTGCGTCCAGCGCGTTTTTCAGCTCCCCGGCAAGTGCTGCCAATGAGCTGTGGTCACAAGCCAGCTGAAGATCCGGCGCTATTTCCTGATGCAGAACACGGATGGCCGCGCCATCATACAAACGCACTTTTCGCCCAAGAATATCCAGCCCGTGAATGGCGTGAGCGCCTTCATGTATCGGATTCAACCGATTGTCCCGATAAAAACGCTCTACCGGGTACTCGCGGGTATATCCGTAGCCACCAAGAATCTGAATCGCGTGCTTGTTCGCCTCCAGACAGTATTCAGACGGCCAGGATTTGGCCACCGGCGTCAGCAGTTCCAGCAGCAGATGCAGCCGCTGCCCCTCTCCCTCATCCGCGCTCGTCTTGCGTCGGTCAATGAGCGATGCGCAATAGTAAATCAGCGCCTGGCCACCCTCGACAAACGCTTTTTGACTCATCAGAAGCCGCCTGACGTCCGCGTGTTCCACCAGTCGGACCTGCGGGGTATCGGGGTCCTTGTTCCCCGGCAACCGCCCCTGAGTACGCTCTCGCGCATAGTTCAGAGAATAGAGGTATCCGCCAAGGCCACTCATAACGGCACCCAGTCCCACGCCAATCCGGGCCTCATTCATCATATGAAACATGTTCGCCAGACCCTGGTTTTCCTGACCCACCAGATAACCATAGCTATCGCCAGTCTCACCAAAATTCAGCAGGCAGTTGGTTGTGCCACGATGTCCCATTTTGTGATTGAGCCCGGCCACGGCCACATGGTTGGAACCGCCCAGCGTTCCGTCGTCATTGACGCGGATTTTGGGCACAAGAAACAGCGAAATTCCACGTACACCTGACGGCCCTCCGGGAATCTTCGCCAGAACCATGTGAATAATGTTATCCGTAAGGTCGTGATCACCGCCCGAGATCCACATCTTGGATCCCGATATTTTATAGCGGCCATTTCCATCCGGCTCGGCGCGAGTACGAATATCACCGAGAGACGATCCTGCCTGCGTCTCACTCAGACACATCGTGCCAAACCACCGCCCCTGCAACAAAGGCTCCAGATAGCGCTGTTTGAGTTCGTCACTACCGCAGGTATTGAGCAGATTGGCATTGGCCGCCGTCAAAAACGGATACCCGGCCAGCGCCGTGTTGGCGCACAGGAATACGCCGCAGATTGCCTGGTGGACAACCCAGGGTAGCTGCATCCCCCCAACGTCGCTATCGAAACCCGCCGCGAGAAAACCTGATTCGATGTAGGCCTGCAGGGCCTTGCGAGCCTCGGGGATTACGGTGACCTCACCGTTCTCAAATCGGGGCTCATGAGCATCCAGCCTGCCGGCGATTGGATAAAACTCTTGCTCGGCCACAGCCTCAGCCGCATCGAGCACGGCCGAAATGGTGTCACGATCATAGTCCGCGTATCGTTCCGTCGCGAGTAGTTTTTCAGTGTCCAGAAACTCGTAGAAATAAAAATCGAGATCGCGGCGATGAACAATAAATGACATGAATCAGGCTTCCAGATGTTTGACAGGATCGTTAGCATAGCCTGATTATCAGTCGCGCACGATAACGAAGTTCTTCAACAAAACCGAATCTGGTTTCATCAGAAACTCGCGTGCCGACACCTCGGTGAATCGATTTCCAGGCCAGCCCCGGCGCATCTCTCACGCCCACCTGCCATGGAGCGGAACAACGCTTCGATCATTCCCGCCGGCGCCAAATTATCCCGCACTGGAACCATGCCTTAAGAATAAGTCTCAGATATACTCACTTAATTACCCTTCTTACAGGCCGGAGTGACTATGGACGACAGGCGTCAACAGAACATCGAACTACCCATTGTTGAATCGGAGCACGCGCGTGTAACTACCGCGTACCAGTCAACGGGACGTTCAATCGAGGCCGAAGAGATTCTCAATGCCCAGACTGCATGGGCAAAAGGTGTGGTAGAGACGGGCTCCCTCTTCCTGACCGGTGACGACTACGTCGCTCACGCGCAGTCCCTGATCGATTCACTCTACGGGCACGACGACGGACCTGTTCTGTTTAAGCCGACACTTGCAACAAGACAACCGTTTCGTTTCACCAAGAGCGATACGATCTCATACTTTATCGGAGGCGCTGTCGACGAAGACCTGGGGTTTGCGCTTCGCCCCTGGCAACACGTTCGTTTCGGCGCGCAGCACATTGTGCTTGGGGGCACCACGGCCCTGGCAATGGGTCACTACTACTTTACCGAGTACAACCTTGGCCAGGAAGTGCAGGCTGAATTTACCTTTGGATTCTATCGAAGCGGTGACGGAACGGTCAGAATAAATCTGCAACACTCTTCACTGCCGCATACGCTGCCCAAGGCGGCCCCGGTGACCGCTTAGCTGGCAGGGCCCACGTGCGTGACGTTACGGCGTGTTTTCATCGCCGCATGACGCCGCCACTCCGACTTCCAGACAGATTCGGCGATGCCGGACAAACGGGCAAACCGGCCCAGCTACTCCTCTGCACCGGTGCGCGGCTCCCAGAACGTCATCTCCACCACCTCCACAGGATAACCATAGTAGCTATCCGGTATCGCTTCGGACTCAGGGACCCGTCGGACATTGATTCTCAGACCCAGGCCGCCGGCGGCGGGCACAATTCCCACGCCTATGTACCAGTCATAAGGCTTGCAACGCTTGTGCAACATGCGCTTGGCGCGCTGCAGGCCGCGGCTCGTCGTCACCGTGAGAACCCTGCCATCATTGCACCAGAGAAACCTTCAGCTGCTTGAACACGTCAGGTATGAAATGTGCCACGGTCCGGTCGATTCCCTGGCTGTCAGGACCACCGCCATAGAGCAGCGCATAAACCTGCATCGTGTCCCTGTCGATGATAAACGAACCGCTGTCTCCACCTGCGCTGAAAGCCTTGGTGCTCGTCGCGCCAACAATTTCGATTTGATCGTCAAACGTGATGATCGCAGGATCGCTCGGCGTGCCGTAGTTAATCTGGATACCATCGAGCTCAAACGCCGTAACTACACCGCGCGTGACACCCGTGGTGCGACCTTTCTTGATCACTCGGTTGACGGAAAAACGGTCGCTTACCGGAGTCTTCTTGATCGTTCCGATGCCTGCGTAGTCCCAGGGCTCGAAAAAATCCACGGCGTCGGTAAATCTGGCGAGCGCCGCGTCGACACCGTCGCGTTTGATTTTGCTGAGTGGTGCATACTTATCCAGCGTTCCCACCACATCCGGTGCGCTGCTTCCTGCGTCAGATGGACCCGGTGCAACGATAGGGTCCCCGTGAAAACATTGATTACTGTTCGCGAACACGTGATTATTGCTCATCATGTAGTAGTTATCGGCATCTTCAACAAAACCGCCGAGCGTTCCCGCGGTAATCTTGTAGTGTCCGATTGATCCGCCCGGTTTCAGCGTCATTCGAGGCGTGTAGCGAACGCCTGTTGCAACATCAAGGTCTTCGCTACCGAGGTCCAGACCCTTTAACAAATCGCTCTTGCACTGGTCCATGCCGCGAAACAGCCGAACCGCGAGTTTGTACCCGCCGGCCTTGCCGGGCGCTATGCCGACTGCCGCAACGGGAGCGGCCTCCCGGGTCTGTATGACTTTCTTACGTCGACCGCCGGCCTTGCGCAATCGATACTCGCGCTCGTTAATGGCATCTTCCGCCAGGCGATAGGCATTTGACTGGACCTGACGCTTCAGGGCCCTGCAAGAGGAAAGTTTCACGATGCTGCTCCTTTGTAAACGTGACCAGCCGGGTCCGCGTGTCCCCGACATGGTTCACCATACATGACCGACCGGAAGCCGGACAACAGCAACCGCTCCCCGGGGTCCGGGGAGCGTGCATGTAAATACTCTTAAACGATTCGCTCTTAAAGCGATTTAAGGAATGTGATTAGTGCGTCCTTTTCGGAGGTGCTCATGGCCTCGAAGGCCTCTTTTGCCGCCTCACCTTCGCCGCCGTGCCACAGGATGGCCTCGCTCAACGTGCGCGCCCGGCCGTCATGCAGATAGGCCTCGCCTTCACTCACGCCCGCTGTCAGACCGATACCCCACAAAGGTGGTGTACGCCATTCGGATTGTGAGACCCCGTTTTCGACCAGCGTATCCGCCAGTCCGGGTCCCATATCGTGCAGCAACAGATCGGTGTACGGTTGTATGGTCTGATCGCGAAGCTCGGCATGCGGGTGATAGATCGATGTCTGGAAAGAATCCGTGTGACATGAGTTGCAACCGGCACTTGCGAACAGGCCTTCGCCCTGCAAGGCAACCGGGTCGCTCAAATCACGCCGCGCACTAACCCCAAGCAACGACACATAGGCCGTCAGTTTCTGCAGATGTTCATCGGCCAGTTCGGTACCGGAGGGACCACAGCCAGCCTGGGACACGCCGCAGTCGGGATTAGGCCGGACAGAGGTCATTACCCCTATGTCTGTATTGAGCGCTGCTGCCACCTGCTGTTTGACGCTTGCCTGGCTGGCTTTCCACCCAAAGCGGCCCAGACGAGGCTGGCCGGTTTCGGGATCGTTGACGATACGCATGCGCCCGGAGATGCCGTCTTCGTCCAGATCATCAGGGTCAGCCAGAGTCTGGACATCCGCTTCCGAAATAGCTTCCAGCAAGCCGATACCCACGAGCTGTGGAGCAATACGCGCCGAGTAGTTGGTGGGTTGAGGTCCGGTGAATACAAAGTTGGGTGTTCTTAATCCCCCAATTTCGGTCCAGCTGCCAATACGTACATCGCCTTCACTGGGTCCGGACGTCGACAGCGGCTGCAGGACAGACCCGAGCAATGGGTCGGGATTACCGCTCGCGTCACTGACTTTAACCACGTATTGATTCAAACTCACGTTAGTATCAGGCGGAATCGCGCGACCATTTCGAACGTGACAGGCGACACAGGAGCGGTTGGCATAGTTACTGCCCAGCAGGCCCGCCAGCTCATCAAATGAAGCGTTATCACTTGCCTCGTTATGGGAACCATCGCCAAAGTCGGTGTGATGAACGCGACGCCCTTCGACAAACACCTGGCCATTGATATTGGACAGGTTGGTCGGCATCTGGATGAAATGGTTATCC
>CAWUKD010000029.1:0-29551 GCA_963922815.1 uncultured Gammaproteobacteria bacterium | reverse complement strand
TGTAGTCATGGGTAAGCTGAATCAGCGGTTCGCCGGCTTCAGACTCGATGGCCAGCTCTTCTTTAAGCTCGCGAGCAAGCGCGGTCCATGGGCTTTCACCCGACTCTACTTTACCGCCAGGAAACTCCCAGAAGCCCGCTAGGTGTTTTCCGGGCTGGCGCTGCTGAATGAAAATCTCATCGTTACGCTGCAGCACCGCCGCGACAACGTGAAGTCGCGGCGCACTCACTGCGATACTAATTCAGGCGACCGTGGCACAGCTTGTATTTCTTGCCGGAGCCACACGGACACGGCTCATTGCGTCCTACCTTGCGTCCGTCACGAACAAACGGCTGGGCGTTGTCATCGGCAGCCTGCTGTTGCTGCGCACCTGCTTTGTCGTGCCGCATTTGAATATTGTCATTGCTCTGAACACGACGCTGCTCCTCAACCGCAGCGGCTTCTTCAGGGCTTTGAATTTGAACACGACTCAATATACTGATGACGTCCCGGTTCAGGCGATCGAGCATGTCCGTGAACATGGTGAACGATTCACGTTTGTATTCCTGCTTGGGATTCTTTTGAGCGTAGCCGCGTAAATGAATACCCTGACGCAGGTGATCCATTGCCGCCAAGTGATCTTTCCAGTGAATATCGAGCTGCTGCAACATGATCGCTTTTTCGAAATTGCGCATGGGCTCGGTGCCAATTTTTTCGACTTTGTCCGAGTACTCTTCGTCAAGTACGCTGATAACCTTGTCAGCTACATCCGCTGACTTAACCTGGTTGTCCTCGCTGAGCCACTGCTCAATTTTGAAACGCGTCCCAAACTCCTGAAGTAACACCTGGTCCAGCCTGTCCGGCTCCCATTGCATATCGGACGCGCCGGCCGGCAAGTATTCCTCAACAACGTTCGCCAGCACCTCTTCACGAATTCCGGCCAAAGGCTCAGACAAATCGTCATCACTCATGATGTCATTGCGGCGTTCGTAAATGACCACGCGCTGCTCGTTGGCCACGTCGTCGTATTCCAGCAGGCTCTTACGGGCATCGAAGTTATGCGCCTCAACTTTACGCTGCGCTTTTTCAATCTGACGGGTCAGCATCTTGGACTCAATGCCTTCACCTTCCTGCATGCCCACGCGGGCCAACAGCGCCTTGTTACGCTCCGGATCACCAAAAATCCGCATCAGGTTATCTTCCATCGACAGGAAGAACCGCGACGAACCAGGATCACCCTGACGACCCGATCGACCTCGAAGCTGGTTGTCGATACGCCGGGACTCGTGACGTTCGGTGCCGATGATATGAAGTCCACCGGCCTCCAGGACTAGTTCGTGTCGCTTTTGCCAGTCTTCTTGTGCTTTCTCCGCGTCTCGCTCTGAAAGCTCTTCTTCTTCGAACGTTTTACGTCCACCCAACACAATATCGGTCCCTCGACCAGCCATGTTGGTAGCGATCGTGACTGACCCGGGGCGACCGGCGTTGGCCACAATCTCAGCTTCACGAGAGTGCTGTTTTGCGTTCAGGACTTCGTGCTTCACCTTCGCCTTGTTCAACAGCTTGGCCAGATACTCCGATGTTTCGATCGACGTAGTACCCACAAGCACCGGCTGCTTGCGCTCCATGCAGTCTTTGATGTCTTCAATAATGGCATCGAACTTGTCTTTCTGGGTCATGTACACCAGATCAGGCAGGTCTTTCCTGGCCATTGGCTTGTGCGTCGGCAGCACCACGACTTCCAGCGCGTAGATCTGCTGAAACTCGTAGGCTTCGGTGTCGGCTGTACCGGTCATTCCGGCCAGCTTGTCGTAGAGTCGGAAATAGTTCTGGAACGTAATCGACGCGTAGGTCTGACTTTCCTGCTTGATCGGCACGAGTTCTTTGGCTTCGATGGCCTGATGCAATCCGTCGGACCAGCGACGACCCGGCATGGTGCGGCCAGTGAACTCGTCAACAATCACAATCTCGCCGTCTTTCACAATGTAATCGACGTCTTTCTTGTAGATGGCATGAGCACGCAGTCCGGCCGTTAGATAGTGCATCAGGCTGATGTTCTTGGCACTGTATAGGCTCTCGCCTTCGGCCAGCAAACCGGCATCGCTAAGCAGCGCCTCGGCGCGCTCCTGCCCTTCTTCAGTCAGCAGCGCGGTCTTGCCTTTCTCATCCAGGCTGTAATCACCTGGACCATCCTCTTCCACCTGCGGAGAAAGCTTCGGAATAATCTGGTTGATCTTGCCGTACATCTCCGGACTGTCTTCGGACGGTCCGGAAATAATCAGCGGCGTACGCGCTTCATCGATGAGAATCGAGTCGACCTCATCGACCACGGCGAGGTACAGATCACGCTGCACTTTTTCTTCCATGCTGTGAGCCAGATTATCCCGGAGGTAATCGAACCCGAACTCGTTGTTGGTCCCGTAGGTAATGTCGGCCCGGTACGCCGCGCGTTTCTCATCCGCCGGCTGGTTGGTATAAATAACACCAACGCTCATACCCAGAAACTCGTAAATGGGTTTCATCCACTCCGAGTCACGCTTGGCCAGATATTCGTTCACCGTAATCAGGTGCACGCCTCGACCGGTAAGCGCGTTCAGGTACGCCGGCAGCGTGGCGACGAGGGTCTTACCCTCACCGGTGCGCATTTCCGCGATCTGGTTATTGTTAAGCGTCGCGCCGCCGATCAGCTGAACATCAAAGTGTCTCATTCCCAGGGTGCGGACCGATGCCTCACGGACCGCCGCGAACGCTTCGCTCATCACCGACTCGAGGCTTTCGCCACCCTGCACGCGTGCTTTCAGGGAATCGGTAAGGTCTTTGAAATCGTCGTCGGACTTCTGCTTATACTCGGCTTCCAACTGATTGGTTGCTTTGACGATTTTACTATATGACTTGATAGTACGCTGATTGCGACTACCAAAAATTGCGGTCAGAAGATTAGCCACGTTCGAGTCCTTAAGCTGTGCCGCACACACGTCGGCAAACTACAGACATGGGCGCGCGGATCGGGATTTTCAAGAGTGCCTGGATGCCACACACAGTAAGACCGGCCGCCCAAGTCGGGGCAGCGGCTCGCTGTGGTTACAACAAGCTGATAAAGATCGGAATTGTATCAGTGTCGCGCCGGAGAAGCTGCGTTATTGCGCCTGCGCTTTAATGAATTTGACCGGATCGGTAGCCCGGCCGTTGCGGAGCACCTCAAAATGGAGGTTTGGCCCCGTGGCGCGGCCGGTTGAGCCCATCAACGCAATAACCTCGCCCTTTTCGACTTTTTGGCCCAGCTTGACCAGATTGGCCTGATTGTGGGCGTATCGCGTGCGATAGCCATTCCCATGGTTGATTTCGACCATGTTGCCATAGCCGTAGCGATCCGCAGACCAGCTCACGACTCCGGCACCTACCGCCATTATCTCGGTTCCAGCCCTGCCGGCAAAGTCGACGCCCGTGTGGCGCGCCCGGCTTCCTGTGAACGGATCACGACGAGTACCGTAAAATGACGATATCCAGCCAGCTGCCACAGGGCGTCCGGCGGGATGGGTTTCGGCCTGCAGGTGCTTGGTCAGCATCAGGCTCTCGAGAACGCCGAGCTGCTTGTCACGATCGGCAATCAGGTGGGAGAGGTCGTCGAGTCCGGACAGAAAATCTTCCGGATTGATCAGTTCACGATCAAGCGGTAATTCAGGACCACCACGTGGCGGCGCTTTGGTGAAATCGAATTCGCCTTCTCCAAGATCCGCGATCTGGGTCAGGCGCTGACCCAATGCGTCGAGCCGGATTACGTGCGCCTGCATCTGGCCAATGCGAACGGACAAGGCCTGCAGGTTTTCCTGGGCTTCAGCCCTTGCGGCATCCAGTTCACGCTGCTTGGCGGCCACTTCGGCCTGCATCTGGGTAACCATGACGTCGGGCTCTACCTGGTGCTTTCCAGCTGAGACGAGGAATCCGGACATAAACAGTCCACCCGCCAGCAAGGCAACAGAGGCCGCAATGCCCGCGATCATTTTGGGTTGTGACAGGTCGTACTGACTGGAAGCACCGCTGCGCTTCCGGGTAAACAAAATTACATTCATCATTATTGCTGTCGCTAACCCCGTGTTAAGGTCGGTTCATGTCGTCAAAAGAGCCCAAGTCTATTCAATCTTTACTGTTCGGGCAAAACTCCGAGCTTGGTGCATTGGTGGATGAAGCTCAGCGCAAGGTCACCCTGCGTGACCACGTTGCGAACCAGCTTCCGGAAGATGCTCGAAGTCACGTCGTTGCGGCAAGCATCGAAGACGATGTATTTACCGTAATCTGTGATTCCGCTCCGTGGGCCACCAGAATAAGATTTTACGCGCAAACCCTGCTGCAATACTTAGCCACAGATCACAATTTAGAGGCGCGCTCTCTCATTGTTAAAGTCAGGCCGCATTACCGGCCAGATTGCGATCTATAGACAGCATTCTACATAATTGTAGCCACGAGGGAACTCCCCAAAGACACTTTATCCTGAGCGGCCAGCGCCCCGGTGTCTTTTTCTCGCCTCGTAATTTGGAAGAGCGTTAGCCGATTCAGGCCGGTGCTACCGTACCCACAAACGAAATAGGCGCATCCGCCGCGTCGTCAAACGTAACTTCTTCCCAGGCACCCTGCGTCGCCATCAGCGTTCGCAGCAGTGTGTTGTTGAGCTCGTGGCCGGATTTATGCCCTTTGAAGGCGCCAATCAGGCTGTGGCCCAGCAGGTAAAGGTCGCCAATGGCGTCCAGTATCTTGTGCTTTACAAATTCGTCCTCGTACCGCAATCCGTCTTCATTCAGTATGCGGTAGTCGTCCAGAACAATCGCGTTATCCAGCGTTCCACCCAGCGTCAGGTTTTTGCTTCTGAGCGCCTCTATGTCACGCATAAAGCCGAACGTTCGGGCTCTGCTGACTTCGCGCAGAAACGACGTGGTCGAGAAATCGATGGACGCAGACTGACTGTGCTTTTTGAAGATCGGGTGGTTAAATTCAATCGAAAAGTCGACCTTAAAACCATCAAATGGGACGAATTCCGCCCATTTGTCACCATCTTCAACCCGAACCTTGTCTTTGATCCGGATAAATTTCTTGGCGGCATTCTGATGTTCAATGCCGGCGGACTGAAGCAGGAACACAAAAGGCCCCGCGCTGCCGTCCATAATAGGCACTTCAGGTGCGCTAACGTCTACATAGGCGTTATCGATGCCAAGTCCTGCGAAGGCGGACAGCAGATGCTCGACGGTAGAGATTCGCACATCGTCCTTGACCAGCGTGGTACCCAGCTGGGTATCACCAACATAGTTGGCATTGGCCGGGATATCGACGGGATTTTCAAGATCCACCCGACGAAAGATGATGCCGCTATCGATGGCTGCCGGGCGAAGTGTCATAAACACTTTCTCACCTGTGTGCAGACCTACGCCGGTAGCGCGAATCGTATTCTTCAGAGTACGTTGTCTCAGCATGTATCCAACCTCAAAAATAGTACCAAGCGAAGTTTCCACACTATCCGCTTACGAATAGGTTCTGACCCCGAAATTGGCGCAATTATCCGCTAGAACCAAAGATTGTCACGCGCCTGCAGCTGGTGGTCACTACCCAGCCCGCTGTATGGCGCGGAACATTACACAACCGTAATACAAAGCGCAAGCGTTCGGCCTGTCGTTATCTCACAGGCGTCACCAATGTGTCGGAACCAGGCACGGCGCCATCGCCGCACCTGGCCGTCCTAGTCAGCCTGGCGGCGTAAAAATGCTGGAATATCAAGGAGATCCTCTTGATCTGGCAGCACAACCGGACTCTCGCCCACTACCGCACGACGACGCTCGTGTGCAGGTCGATCCAGGACACGATAATTGGGTTCACCAGCCGCGTTACGGGGTGCCACCACTTTCATGCTGGGCGCTTCGACTTTTGAAGCCGGGGAACCCAGACCTGTTGCAACCACCGTGACGCGAATCGCGTCGCCCATATCGTTGTCGATCGCCGTACCCACCACAACGGTGGCGTCTTCGGAAGCAAATTCCTTGACCGTGGAACCGATTTCCTCGAACTCACCAATCGACAGGTCCATGCCGGCCGTGACATTAACCAGTATGCCGCTGGCGCCGGACAGATTGATGTCTTCAAGTAGCGGACTCGACACGGCAGCTTCAGCCGCTTCACGTGCACGATCCGGACCTTCGGAGTAGCCAGAGCCCATCATCGCCATACCCATCTCGGACATGACCGTACGCACGTCCGCGAAGTCGACGTTTATCAGGCCAGGATTGGTGATGAGTTCCGCAATACCCTGCACGGCACCCTGCAACACTTCGTTTGCCGCTTTAAATGCGTCCAGCAAAGTCGTGTCGCTTCCGAGCACAGTCAGCAGTTTCTGGTTAGGTATAGTAATGAGTGAATCGCAATACTTGCCCAACTCTGCGATACCCTGATCTGCCACCAGGGTGCGCTTCTTGCCTTCCATGTTAAACGGCTTGGTCACCACGGCGACGGTAAGAATACCCATCTCTTTGGCAATCTGGGCCACAACGGGCGCCGCACCTGTACCGGTACCGCCTCCCATGCCGGAAGTAATAAACAGCATGTCACTGCCTTCGATCACTTCCATAATACGGTCGCGATCTTCCAGTGCCGCCTGCCGGCCGGTATCCGGATTCGCACCGGCGCCCAAGCCTTTCGTAATATCGCAGCCGATTTGAAGCGCTGTTTTTACTTTGGCGTTCTTAAGCGCCTGAGCGTCCGTGTTGGCGCAGATAAATTCCACACCTTCAATGCCCGACTGCACCATATGTGCCACCGCGTTACCGCCGCCGCCACCGACACCGATTACTTTGATGACAGCGTTTTCGCTGTACGAGTCCATTAGTTCAAACATGATTGTCCCCTGTTGATTACTAGTTACCTGATACTAAAAATTGTTTTTCGAAAGCTAAAAATTGCCTCTGAACCAAGATTTCATTCGTTCCCACACATCTTTGATGCCAACGCCGCCCGAGTCGGAGTTGCGCGATGTGAGGTTGTCGCGTCCGTAAAGCAGCAAGCCAACGCCGGTTGCGTGAATCGGGTTACGCACCACGTCCGCGAGTCCGTATACGTGCTGAGGTACTCCGAGCCTGACCGGCATATGAAATACTTCTTCAGCCAGCTCTACGGCGCCTTCCATTTTTGAGGTTCCACCTGTCACCACGATGCCGGCGGCGATCATGGGTTCGAATCCCGAACGACGCAGCTCTTCAGCGATCAGGCTGAAAAGCTCTTCGTAACGAGGTTCGACGATTTCAGCGAGCGTCTGCCTGGCAAGTCTTCTGGGCGGGCGATCACCAACACTTGGCACTTCGATAGTTTCGTCCGGATTGGCCAGCTGCGATAAAGCGCAGGCGTACCGGATCTTGATTTCTTCTGCGTATTGCGTCGGCGTGCGCATCGATACGGCAATGTCATTAGTGACCTGATCGCCTGCGATGGGAATTACAGCCGTATGCTGAATGGCGCCTCCGGCAAACACGGCGATATCCGTCGTGCCGCCGCCGATGTCTACCAGACACACACCCAGCTCTTTTTCGTCTTCGGTCAACACCGAATAGCTGGACGCCAATTGTTCGAGTACAACGTCATCGACTTCAAGGCCGCAGCGCTGAACGCATTTGACGATGTTCTGGGCGGCGCTTGCCGCGCCTGTCACCATGTGAACCTTGGCTTCGAGCCGCACGCCGTGCATGCCAATGGGTTCCTTGATGCCTTCCTGGCCGTCAATAACGAACTCCTGCGGCAATACGTGCAGCGTTTTCTGGTCTGCAGGTATGGCGACGGCTCGCGCTGAATCAATGGCCCGGTCAACGTCAGATGCGGTGACTTCTTTTTCCCGTATCGCGACGATACCGTGCGAATTCAGACTCCGTACGTGGGAACCCGCGATGCCGGCATAGACAGAGTGCACTTCGCAGTCGGCCATTAGCTCGGCCTCCTCGACCGCTCTTTGAATCGAGTGCACCGTGGACTCAATGTTGACCACAACACCCTTTTTCAGGCCTCGCGAAGGATTGGTGCCTATGCCAATCACTTCAATCTCTCCCTCGTCGTTGATTTCGCCAACTATGGCAACCACTTTCGAAGTGCCGATATCGAGACCAACAATAAGGTTCTTCTCGCCACGTTTAGGCATCTTTATTATCCCCAGGTAAATCGTTATCGGTGGCGGACCAACCGATGGCAAATCCGTTGGCGTAGCGCATGTCGATGTAGTCGACCAGCTCCGCCCTCCCCGCCAGCAGCGGAGTTACAAGTGTTAAGAAACGGCTGACACGTTCGTCAACCTGTTCACGACCAAGTCGTACTTCAAGGCCGGACGACAACTTGAGTCGCCACGAGCCACGCTCGTCCAGCGTTACCGAGCGCAGCTGAAATCCGTGCTCCACCAGAGTCGCGTGAAGCTGCAGATAGCGTTCAGCAACCTGCACCTCTTCCCCTTTGGGACCGACCAGCTGCGGTAGTTCGCTCACCGTGCGCGGCGCATCTTCGATGAACAGCTCACCGCGCGTGTTGAGCAGACCCTTGTCACCCCAGCGCGCGGCCGCCTGCTGCTCGCTGACGCCCACGACCAGCGCATCGGGCCAGCGGCGTCTGAGCCGCACGTCATCAACCCAGTCCAGCGCTTCAAGCTTGCTGCGCACGACGTCCAGATCTGTTGAGAGCAACCCGCGCCCCAGACCTGATCGAACGACCTCTTCTATTTGCATGGCCGTAACCCGCTGAAAGGGGGCATTGACCAAAATGGTGTTAACCGGCCGGTCTGCCAGTCGCCATGCGATCACGCAGACGATCCCGACCAGAGCTGCAATCGCAACGCTGCGAACGGGCAATTGAAACCCGGGCAAGCGCAGCTGCGGCAACTTTGGTGCACGCCGTGCCTTTTTGCCCGGACGCATGCGGTTAGGCTTTTTCTTGCGGTTACCCAGCATGATCACCCTCCGCCGGTTCGATCACACTGGTTTCCAGCACTCGCCAGACCAGTTGCTCAAACGTGTAGCCCAACTGGCGGGCGGCCATGGGGACAAGGCTGGTGCTGGTCATACCGGGTACCGTATTCACCTCAAGCATGTACGCCTTACCGGCATCGTCCGTCATAAAATCGACCCGACCCCAGCCGCGCGCGGATGTGGCGTTGAACGCAATCAGCACCTGGCGGGCGTATTCGGCCTCAACGTCAGGATCAAGCCCGCACGGACAGTGATACTGCGTATCGTTGGCAAAATACTTCGCCTCGTAGTCATAAAACACGTTGGGTGTTTCGATTCGGATCATCGGCAGTACCAAACCGTCAATCACGGCGGCGGTGTACTCCGGACCTTCAATCCATTGCTCAACAAGAACCTGTTTATCGTGGGTCTTCGCCACGTCAAACGCCTTGTGTAGCTCATCCAGACGGGTGACCTTGCTGAGGCCAATGCTGGACCCTTCGCGCGCCGGCTTCACCGCCAGCGGGTAACCGAGCTGATCCGCCGCCAGAGCAAGCTCCTCGGCGCTTTCCAGCAGAAAATACCCGGGCGTGGCCAAACCACTGGCGGCGAACAGCTGCTTGCTACGCACTTTGTCCATGCTGATGGCCGAGCCTAGTACGCCGCTTCCGGTGTAAGGCATTTGCAGGAACTCAAGGGCGCCCTGAACCGTACCGTCTTCTCCGCCACGGCCATGAAGCGCGATAAACGCCCGCGTATAGCCGCCCTCTTTAAGCGCTGTCTGAAAATCTTCACTCGGATCAACTGCGTGAGCATCTACGCCCTGACTGACCAGTGCAGCGAGAACGGCGTTGCCACTCATCAATGAGATCTCGCGTTCCGCTGACCATCCGCCCATGAGCACCGCTACTTTGCCGAACTCGACCGGGTCTTTGATTTTTTGTGCTGGTAAACGTTTCATCCAGCCTCTCCCACAACCCGAACCTCTGGAATGAGGTCCCGGGAATGCTCTTTGCTCACCGTCGTCCGAATGAGTGCTATCAGCGCCTCAACGTCCGCCGCCGTGGCATCGCCGGTGTTGATAATGAAGTTCGCATGCTTGGGAGACACCTGCGCTCCGCCGATTGCGTGCCCTTTCAGGCCTGAGGCTTCAATCAACCGCGCCGCATAGTCCCCTTCCGGATTTCGAAACACGGAACCGCAGCTCGGCAGTCCGATCGGCTGAGATTCCTTACGGCGTACCAGCAGCTCGCGAATTTCGCTGGCCAGCTCCTGGTCCGTTTGTTCAAAGCGGAACGTGGCCGCTACAAACCACTCGGTTCGCGGGCTCGCAACGTGACGATAGGCAATCTCAAAATCATCCGGCGTGTAAGTTCTGACCTCGCCGTGTCGATCAATAGTTTCAACTGACTCAACGAAGTCCCAGGTTTCACCACCGAAGGCACCGGCATTCATGGCCAGCGCGCCGCCAACGGTTCCCGGAATGCCCGCGAAAAAATGTGCGTCCTTGTATTTCCATCGCACGCAGTTTTTGGCCACTTTGGCACAGGCAACGCCAGCTTCGGCATAGACGCTGCCGTGATTGTCGTGGGTAAGCATGCCGAGCGCCTTATGCGTGGCGATAACAGCTCCCCTGAAACCACCGTCCCGAACCAGCAGATTGCTTCCCAGCCCGACCCAGAGAATCGGGATATCCTTGTCCAGCTCCTGAAGAAACTGAGCAAGCTCATCCCGGTCTCGCGGTTTGAAGTAGACATCGGCCGGACCGCCAATACGCCACGACGTATGACCGCTCATGAGTTCGTCATAGCGCACGCCTTCCAGCTCGTGTCGACTCTGATGCGCCATCATGAGCTACCTCCCGAGGCCGCGAGGTCGTTAAGCGCCTGCGGCAAACCGGCGGCCGCAGCACCAATACTGCCGGCACCCAGCGTCAGCAGCAGATCGCCTTCGTTAAGCACCCGGCTCAATACATCCGGTAAATTCGACAGGTCATTAATTAAAATCGGCTCAACTTTGCCGCGGGTGCGAATGGTACGCGCCAGCGAGCGGCTGTCGGCACCGGCAATTGGCGCTTCGCCCGCCGGGTAGACGTTACACAGCAGCAGTACGTCCGCCTCGGACAGCACACGCGCAAAGTCGTCAAACAAATCTCGTGTTCGGGTGTAACGATGCGGCTGAAAGACCACGACAAGACGGCGTTCGGGCCAACCCCGGTTAGCCGCCTGAATGGTCGCCGACACCTCGGTGGGATGATGCCCGTAGTCATCAACCATCAGCACGTCGCCCTGCGGTGTAGCCACGTCGCCATACACCTGAAACCGGCGACCGATACCTTCGAATTCACGCAGCGCCCTGGCAACTGCGGTATCGGGCACGTCAAGCTCACGGGCAATCGCGACGGCAGCGAGCGCGTTACGAACGTTGTGGAGTCCAGGCAGATTCAGCTGAACCGACAGGGTCTCGTGCGTTGCGCTTTCCACATCAAAGCGCATGACCAGACCGTCCCGTTCAATATTGACCGCCCGAATATCGACGCCTTCGCCGGTGCCGTATGTGGTAACGGAGCGCGTAATATGCGGAATCAGATCAAGCGCACCCGCATCATCGCCGCACAGAACCACAAGACCGTAGAACGGCAGGTTATGCAGAAACTCGGCAAAGCCGTGCTTGAGCTTTTCAAAATCGTTGTCGTACGTTTCCAGATGATCGGCGTCTACATTGGTCACCACCGCCATCATCGGCTGCAAATGAATAAATGATGCATCGCTTTCGTCGGCTTCGGCCACCAGATACTTGCCGGCACCCAGACGGGCGTTGCTTCCGGCGCTGATCAGCTGACCGCCAATCACAAAGGTCGGGTCTTCCCCACCCTCGGCCAGTACGCTGGCGATCAAACTGGTTGTGGTCGTTTTACCGTGGGTACCGGCGACGGCAATCGCATGCCTGAAACGCATCAGCTCACCGAGCATTTCGGCCCGACGAACTACCGGGATCCGACGTTCGTGGGCTTCGTCGACTTCAGGGTTTCCAGTCGCAATCGCGCTGGACACAACCACGACGTCGGCTTCGGCAACGTGCTCGGCCGCGTGCCCAAACATAATGTTCGCTCCGAGACCCGACAAACGCCGGGTCACCGCACCCTCGTTCAGATCCGACCCCTGTACGGCGTAGCCCAGGTTCAACAGAACTTCCGCGATACCACCCATACCCACGCCGCCAATGCCGACGAAATGAATGCGATTAATACGGCGCATACGATCGATCATGCTGCCGCTCCCGCCAGTTGTACGCAGGACTGCGCAACCTGTTTCGCAGACTCGGGCTTACTTTGACGACGTGCCGCCACAGCCATTTCAAGCAGCTGCGTCCGATCGCTCGCCATGTCATTCAAAATACTCACCAGCGCACCGGGCGTGCAGTCACTTTCCGTAAGAATACGGGCAGCGCCTGATTTCACCAGATGCAATGCGTTCAGCGTTTGATGGTCATCAATAGCATAGGGGAACGGCACCAGTATGGCGGCCAGTCCTGCAGCGCTCAGCTCCGAAACGGTCAGTGCACCGGCCCGGCATATCGCGATATCAGCCCACTGGTAGGCTTCGGCCATGTCTTCGATGAACGGTGTTACATCCGCATCGATTCCGGCAGCCTCATAGGCGGCCTGCGCCTGAGACAGGGTTTTCTTGCCGGCCTGATGGCGAATGTGAACGGTGCGATCAGTCGACCAGGCGGCCAGTTCGGATGGCACATATTCATTCAACGCCAACGCGCCCTGGCTGCCGCCAAGTATCAGCACGCGAATGTCGTCGCCGCGTTCAACAAAGCGCTGCTCGGGCAGCGGCAGTGCCATAATCTCTTTGCGGACAGGATTGCCCACCACGGTACTCACAACACGGTGATCGAACGCTCCGGGAAACGCTGTAAATACCTGTCGCGCCAGCCGGGACAATACGCGGTTTGTTGTACCTGCAACGGCGTTCTGCTCATGAATCACCAAAGGACATCGAAGCAGCCAGGCAGCGAGGCCACCGGGACCCGAGGCAAACCCGCCCATACCAAGAACAACGGCAGGTTGGCGCGCCCGCAGAATGCGAATCGCCTGCCATACGCTACCGACCAGACGGAATGGGGCCAGCAGTTTGGTCACGAGACCTTTGCCACGCACGCCTGACACGGTGATCCAGTCGCCGTCAAAATCATGGTTGGCGACCAGCGTTTGTTCCATGCCGCCAACGCTCCCAAGCCAGCTCACTTCGCAGTCCATATCGCGCAGCGTTCGCGCAACGGCAAGCGCCGGAAAAATGTGTCCGCCGGTGCCTCCGGCCATGACGATGATGCGGCTCATGCTGCACGCCTCTTTGGCTTCGCAGGGCGCGATGTCTTCCGACCGATGCGGGCGGCTTTTTTCTTGGTGGCCGCCTTGCTCGCATTGGCCGCAGCTTTGCGACTGGCATTGCTTGCTGTCAATGGCGCCATGTCCACCTGGGTTTCTACGCCAACCACTTCGTGGTAAATGCGCATCAGTAAACCGACGGACACCATCGACATGATCAGGCTGCTGCCGCCATAGCTCATGAGCGGCAGAGTCAGGCCTTTGGTGGGCAGTACGCCCATGTTGACCCCAATATTGATAAAGGACTGCAGCGCAAACCAGATCGAAATGCCGAACGCGAGATACGCCTGAAACAACAAATCCATCCGCTTGGCGCGACGGGCAATGGCAAACCCGCGTGCGACCAGTGCGAAAAACAGCGCAACCACTACAACACAGCCAATCAGACCGAACTCTTCGGCAATCACTGCGAAGACGAAATCGGTGTGCGCCTCTGGCAGGTAGAACAGTTTCTGAACGCTGTCGCCGAGACCTACGCCAAACACTTCCCCGCGACCAATGGCAATAAGCGACTGGGTCAATTGAAAGCCATCACCAAACGGGTCTTTCCAGGGATCCCAGAAAGCCGTCAACCGATCCATTCGATACTGGGACGACATCGCCATCGCCGCCATCGCAGATACCGCAGCCACGACCAGTACCGCGTAATGACGAAACTTGACGCCGCCGATGAACAATACGCCCAGCGTGACGCCGAGAAGCACGGTGGCCGCGCCGAAATCCGGCTCGAGCAGCAACAAACACGCCGCCAGTACGACGAAAAACATCGGCTTGGCAAAACCCATGAACGTCTCGCGAACCTGATCGCTGTGCCTGACCAGATAGCTGCACACATAAAACAGCATCAGCAGCCGGGCGGCTTCGGACGCCTGGAAATTCATAAAGCCCAGCCGAATCCACCGAGTGCTTCCGTTGGCGGTGTGCCCAATGCCAGGAATCAGCACGACGATCAGCAGCACAAACGCCAGCATCAGCGCAAGATATCCCGACCACTGCCAGAATCGCGCCGGCACGCTCATGGCGACAACAACGCCCACAACACCAATCAATGCAAAGAGCGATTGCTTCTGAAGATAGAACAGCGGATTGCCGAAATTTTTCTCGGCAATTGAAATTGAAGCGGACGACATCATCACAATGCCAATCAGAAGTAGCGCGCCGGACACTGTCAGCATGACGGGATCAAGGCGCCATCGAAAGGCGTCGGACCAGGAGAAACCGGTCAATTTACTCATGCCAGCGCCCTCCATGCCTGAATAAACGCCTCGCCGCGCTGCTGATAGCTATCAAACATGTCGAAGCTGGCACACGCTGGCGACAGCAATACCGTGCTGCCGGCCCGAGTCATGGACTCGGCCCGCGCTACGGCATCATGCATGTTGGTTTCGAGCCCCAATGCCCGGTCATACTGTCGGCTCACGAGCGCCTGCTCAATCAGCGGCGCGTCTTCACCGATCAGCACGACACCCACCACCTGTGCGTTGCCGACTATGGCGTCTGCGAGCAGTCCAAAGTCATCGCCTTTGCCCTGGCCACCGGCAATCAGCACTACTTCACCGTCCACGGAGTCGAGCGCCGCCAGAGTGGCGTCGGAGTTGGTGCCTTTTGAATCATTAATCCAGGTCACACCGCGACTTTCGCCGACCCACTGCATGCGATGGGCAAGACCGACAAACGAGGTCATGCCCTGAACGACGTCGGCGAGTTCAAGGCCGCAGCAGTCAGCCAGGGCCAGAACCGCAAGCGCGTTCAAATAGTTGTGATGACCAAACACTTTCAATACGGAGGTCGGCAACAGGCGTTCACCGTTTTTGCACAGCCAGCTCTCTCTTTGCGTGCCACCATCGCGTTCGGAGTCAATCTCGGAATAAGCCAGATGATAGGTAACCCCGTCCCCCGGTTCGGACCCGTACAGCACGACATCGGTTGCGCCGGTATCAACACACCCTGCAAATTCTTCCGACTCGAGCAGCGGGGCATACAGCACCGCCGTTTCGCAGTGCCGAAGCATTTGCCATTTGGCCCGTCGGTAACTGCCGATGCTGCCGTGGTGGTCGAGATGATCTGTACCAATGTTAAGCATGGCACCGGCTTTCAAATGCAGGCTGTGCGTGCGCTCGAGCTGAAAACTGGACAGCTCCAGCACGTAGTAGTCGGGAATAGCACTGTCCAGCAAATCCAGAGCGGGAACGCCGAGATTGCCGCCGCTATGGCAGCTGAGTCCGGCCTCATTCAAAACATGTGCAATCCAGCTCGTCACGGTGCTCTTGCCGTTGGAACCGGTAATCCCGAGGACCAGCGCTGGAGCGGCATGAGCAAACAATTCAATGTCACTGACCACGGGCAGACCCAGCTGTAACGCCCGCTGCAGCAGCGGCACGCTGGATGGAATTCCGGGCGACGTGATCACGCGCTCAACATCATCCAGAGGCGCGTCATCAAATCCGCCAAACTCGACGTCAATCTCGGGTAGATCCTGTCGCAGCTTGCTGGCAAACGGTGGCTCAAGGCGACTGTCAACAACGCGTAGCTCCCGACCCTGGCGAGCAAGAAAACGCGCGCAGGAGTAGCCGGTGGCGCCGAGGCCCACGACCAGATCTACGCCGTTTTGCGTAGCATCCTGATATGCGTTATCTACCGTTGTCATGATGTATTCGTAATTCCTATCGAAGTTTCAGCGTTGCAAGACCAACCAGCACCAGAATGACCGTTATGATCCAGAATCTGACGATCACCTTGGGCTCAGCCCACCCTTTTAGCTCGTAGTGATGATGTATGGGGGCCATGCGAAAAATGCGCTTCCCGGTGAGTTTGTAAGACACCACCTGCAGGACCACCGAAACGGTTTCCATGACGAATACGCCGCCCATGATGGCCAGCACCAGCTCCTGACGCACAACTACCGCCACAACGCTTAGCGCAGCACCCAGAGCCAGAGCACCAATGTCGCCCATGAAGACCTGCGCCGGGTACGTGTTAAACCACAGAAACCCGAGGCCGGCGCCACCCAGTGCCGCACAAAAAATCAGCATCTCACCGGAGCCGGCGATGTAAGGAATACTCAGATAGTTCGAGAAATTCACGTTGCCCGATGCGTAGGCAAAAATTCCCAGCGCCGCGCCGACCATCACGGTAGGCATGATTGCCAGCCCGTCGAGACCGTCAGTCAGGTTTACGGCGTTGCTAAACGCAACAATCATGAAAATGGTGGTGAAAATATAGGCCGCGCCCAGCGGAATCATGACGTCCTTGAAGAACGGCACATAGAGCGACAGCTCGACCGTAGGGTCGACCGCGGTGAAATAGAGCCAGCAGGCAGTGATGGTAGCCGCGAGCGTTTGACTGATGAGCTTGGTCCGCGCGCTCATGCCTTTGGAGTTTTTCAGCACCAGCTTTTTATAATCGTCGATAAACCCGATGATGCCGAACGACAGCGTGGCAAACAGCACGATCCATACGAACCGGTTGGACAAATTCGACCACAGCAGCGTGCTGATCGAAATCGACACCAGAATCAGCGCTCCGCCCATAGTCGGTGTGCCCGCCTTGATAAAGTGCGTCTCCGGACCGTCGTCGCGAACATTTTGTCCAATCTGGTACGCGCTGAGGCGACGAATCATGACGGGGCCTACAATGAACGACATCAGCAAAGCCGTAAGCGCACCCAAAATGGCGCGCATGGTCTGGTATCCAAAAACATTAAAGCCGGAATAATACTGCTCGAGATACTCGGCCAGGATAATCAGCATGCGCTTACTCCGTTACAGGTGCCGGAGTCTTGCGGCACGTTAGTCCGACACAGTGACTCGGTTAATCGCTCAAGTCGCATCGCGCGCGATGCCTTGATCAAAACGTTGGTACCGCTGGTCAGTTCGCTGCGAAGACATTCTTCCAGCTCATCAAACGACTCGAACCACCGCGCGTTCTCTCCGAACGCCGCGACGGCCGCCCGGCTGTGAGGGCCCACTGCATACAATCGTTCTACGGCCAGCTCGCGCGCGACCTTGCCAATGCTCGCGTGCATGTCCGGAGCATTGCTTCCCAACTCTCCCATATCGCCCAGAACCAGCCAGCCCGGTTCTTTTTGCTCAGCCAGAAATCGAATCGCGGCTCGCGCTGAGGCAGGGTTCGAGTTGTAGCTGTCATCAATAATGCGAGCACCACAGGCTGCCGTATGCATCTGCATTCGCCCGGCGATGCCGTTGGCCACCGCGAGGCCCTGCTCGATCTCGTCAAGGCCAACGCCCATGGCGTGAGCAACCGCTGCCGCGGCTGCCGCGTTAAGTGCGTTGTGACGCCCCGCCATCGGAACCATGACGCGTCGCGAACCGGCGGGAGTATCCAGAGTAATGCCGAGTCGAGCCGACACGCCGTCGACGCTCTGCTCGAGATCGCGGAAACGAAAATCTGCTTCGGCATGTTCGCCAAACGTCAGAACCGTGTCGGCCCCGGCACGCTGCATCCAGTACTCTGCAAAGCGATCGTCGGCGTTTACCACCGCGATTGCGTCGGGCGCCAGTCCCGCAAGCAAAGCACCTTTTTCTTCGGCAATACCCTCCAGCGAACCGAGCCCCGCCAGGTGCGCTGAGTACGCGTTGGTAATCACCGCGACGGTCGGCGACACGAGCGATGTCAGGTACGGAATCTCTCCCGGCGCATTGGTACCCACCTCAATCACCGCAGCCTGATGACTGCGCTTTAGCTGAAGCAGCGTTAGCGGCACGCCGATGTCGTTATTCATGTTGCCGCTGGTCGCAAGCGTTTCATGCTTCACGCGCAGGATAGCTGCGAGCATTTCCTTGGTTGAGGTCTTGCCATTGCTGCCGGTAATTGCGGCCAGCGGAATCGAAAACCGGCGACGCCAGGACGCCGCAAACGCACCCAGTGCTTTACGGGTATCTTCGACACGCACGTGCGGTACGTGCTCGCAGCCATCCTGACTGATCACAAAACCCGACGCGCCCAGGCGCTGTGCCTGCTCAATGAATTCGTGGCCATCAAAGGACGGGCCCTGTAACGCAATAAAAAGATCGTTGGCCTTGAGTGAACGGGTATCAGTGGAGACCCCCGTAAAAATACAGTCTTCACCTACCAGGGAACCGTCACAAATCTCGGCGAATTCACTCATGCGACCATTACTCATCGGGCACCCCCTGCCTGTTGCAACAGCTCACTGATCAATCTGCGGTCGCACATTTCGACGCGCTCGTTGCCAATCAGCTGATAATCCTCATGCCCTTTGCCGGCGATCAGTACGACGTCTCCGGGACGCGCTGAATTCACGGCGTGAGCAATCGCCGCCTCCCGGTCTTTCTCGACCGTTACGGCGCTTGTGTCATCAAATCCTTTCATGATGTCGCCGACGATGACGTCGGGGTCTTCGAATCGAGGGTTATCGTTGGTGACAATGATTCGGTCCGCGTGCCGGGCAGCCTGTGCCATCAGCGGCCGCTTGCCCCGGTCGCGATCGCCACCGCAGCCAAAGACGCACCACAACTCGCCGCTGCAGTGTTCGCGAAGTGCCGTTACAGCATTACGCAGCGCATCCGGCGTATGTGCGTAGTCCACCACAAACTGCGCCTCGCCTTCTCGCCCGAACGACTCCATTCGACCGGCCGGTGCCCTGACCCTTCCGAGCGCGCCGAGCGCGTGCTCAAACGGCACGCCCCAGTGCAGCAAGACGCCGAGAGCCGACAATATGTTGAGCGCGTTAAACCCGCCCAGCAGCGAGGATTCGATGCGTCCCTCGCCGAACGTCCCTTCGACATCAAAGGAGATACCCTGAACGTGCGTCGTGACATTGGTCGCCCGAAGCAGGTGCTGATATTCCTGACCGTCAGCGCGTGCCGTAACGACGGTGACAGGCACCTGCGACTCCGTTGAGGCAATCAGTTCACGCCCTAATGCGTCATCGGCGTTAATCACCGCGCGGGTAATCGGAAACTGCTCAAACAGGCGCTTCTTTGCGGCGGCGTAGGCATCGAGATCCGCATGATAGTCGAGGTGATCGCGGCTCAGGTTTGTGAACACGGCCACGTCGAAACCGACGGCGTTTACCCGATACTGATCCAGCGCGTGTGATGACACTTCCATCGCCACATGGGTCGCACGTTGCTCGCGTAGCCAGCCCAGTCGCTGCTGGACCGACACCGCATCAGGGGTCGTCATGTCACTGCGGGTCAACGGATCGGTCAGGCCGAAACCCAGCGTACCCATTTGCCCACAGCGCTGCCCGGTCAATCTCAGCGCACTGGCAATCAGATGCGTGACGCTGGATTTTCCGTTGGTCCCCGTTACCCCGCAGACGCTGAGATCGAGAGTCGGCTCATCGAAAAAGCGGGAAGCAATGGCCCCGATGTGAGCGCTCAGATTTTTTATCGGCAGCACCACTTTTCCAGGCGGTGCAAATGGCGGCACTACGCCCTTCGCAGGCTCAAACAGCACGGCAACCGCACCGTTGGCAAACGCCTGCTGGGCAAATTCCAGACCGTGCCGTTTGATTCCGGCCGTGGCCAGAAACAGACTGCCCGGCTTCACCTGACGACTATCCATCGTCACAAATTCGATGGCGCACTCGGGTACGTCATGCTCGACAATACCGTCGAGTAATCGCGCCAGGCTGCGATGCCAGGTTACGCTGTCAACCGAGGCCGTCACTGGATATCCGCCTTGATAGACAGCTGTTGATTCAAATGATCGCGAACCAGCTCGCGCTGTTCCGACGGCTCAGTAGTATCGGGAACAACAGAAAGCAATCGCAGCGAGTTATTCATTACGCTGGAAAAGACTGGCGCAGCCACGTCACCACCGTAGTACTGGTCGCCGTTAGGCTCTTCAATGACGACGACCACAGCAAAGCGGGGCGCGCTGGCTGGTGCTACACCGGCAAACACAGACACATACTTGTCGTCTGAGTATCCGCCCGCGGCAAATTTCTTGGTCGTTCCCGTTTTTCCTGCGATACGGTACCCGTTAACGGCGGCGCGCGTTCCTGTGCCGCCTTCCTGGGTAACGGTCTCGAGCATTTCGATAACCTGCGTAGCGATCCTGTCATCCATGACGCGCCGGTCCAGGTTGTCGTTTTCACGCAGCACAAACGTTACTGGCCGATGGATGCCACCGGAGCCGAGCGTTGAGTAAGCCTGGGCAAGCTGCAAGGGCGTTACCGACAAACCGTATCCGTAGGCCATCGTAGCCTGGGTGATCGACCCCCAGTGCTGGAAATTCGTTAGCAGGCCGGCCGACTCCCCGGGAAATCCGCTGGTGGTCAGCTGCCCGATGCCCAGGCTCGACAGCGTCTTCCACAGCTGCTCGGCCTCAAGAGACATGGCAACCTTAACTACGCCGACGTTACTCGACTTGGTCAGAACACCGGTCAGGTTGGTTTCGCCGAAGTTGGCCACGTCTTCAACCAGGAGCTGGCCCACCTTCATATAACCCGGCGTTGTCGAAATCGGTGTCAGTGGGTTGTAATCGCCAGACTCCAGAGCGGCCGCGGCAACGAACGGCTTGAGACTTGAGCCGGGCTCAAAAATATCCGTAGCCGCACGATTTCGGTAACGCGAGACGGCAAACTGCGATCGGTCATTGGGGTTGTAACTGGGCTGATTAACCATGGCGAGAATTTCACCGGTAGGCACATCAATAACCACGACCGAGCCGGACTTGGCGCCATGCTGGTTGACGGCCCGCAGCAGCTCCCGATACGCCAGATACTGAATGTTCAGATCGATCGACATGGTCAGGTCTTTACCGGGCTCGGGAGGCTTGATGCTCTCCACGTTGGCAATCACCTGCCCAAGCCGATCCTTCATCACCCGCTTGGCGCCGGATTCGCCGCGTAGCCACGAATCAAATGCCAGCTCCACGCCTTCCTGCCCCTGGTCATCGACATTGGTAAAGCCCACGACGTGCCCCGCCACTTCACCGGCCGGGTAGTAGCGACGATATTCACGCAGTTTGTATACGCCAGGAAGGCCTAGCTCCAGCACGGCCTGAGCCTCGGCAGGCGGCATATGCCGGCGCAAATACACAAACTCGCGATGCATGTTCTGACTGATACGGCGAAGCAACCAGTGCGGATCACGATTCACCGCCGCTGCCAGTGCGTCAACCTGATCAACTTTTTCTGCAAACTCCTGGGGATTCGCCCAGATGGAATCCACGGGAGTACTTACCGCCAGTGGCTCGCCGTTGCGGTCGTAAATAGTGCCGCGGTGAGCGGACAGCTTGGCAACGCGAAGGTGCCGGGCATCGCCCTGCCCGACGAGCTTGTCCTTGGCGACGACCTGCAAAAACGCGGCACGACCCACCAGCGTCATCGCGAGCAACGCGAAAACGGCCAGCGTGAACGTTTCACGCCAGGTGGAAAACTCCGTGTGTCCTGCTTTTTTCTTTGCCACTGACTTACCGTATTGCCATTACCGCATCGGGCTGCGGTTCAACCATATTCAATTCACTGCGCGCCATGTTTTCTACACGAGCGTGCGAGGCCCAGGTGCCCTGCTCTATGCGCAAGCGACCCCATTCGATTTGCAACTCATCACGCTGAGTCTCGAGCTTCTGAAGCTGCACAAACAGCTTGCGCGCTTCGTGGCGCACGTAAACACAACCGATCGCAGTTGCCAGTACGCTCAGCGCCAACGTCGGCACGAGCAGTCGCGAACCCCAGAGCTTCAGGTTCATGGCAGTCGCTCCGCTACTCTTAGTACGGCACTTCGGGACCGGGGATTTCTTTCCACTTCGGCATCTGTAGCCCGAATCTGCTTTCCGACCAGCCTGAGCTTTGCTCGCGCTTCCTCGGGGATTTGCGGTAGGCCCGAATACATGATGTCGCTACGCGATTGATCTCGCATAAATCGCTTAACTATGCGATCTTCAAGTGAGTGAAAACTGATTACCGCCAACCGGCCGCCAACCGTGAGACACGCCAGCATGTCGTCGAGTACTTTGCGCAGCTGCCCAAGCTCGTCGTTTATAAAAATGCGGATACCCTGGAAGGTTTTGGTTGCCGGGTGAATTCGCTGCTCTTTCAGGCGAGGCACGACGCCTGCGACACAAGCCGCCAGCTCACTGGTTCTCGTTAGAGGCGTTTCCTGGCGAAGCTGCACAATCGCAGTTGCAATGCGATGCGCAAAACGCTCTTCACCATAGTTTTTGATCACGTTTCTTATTTCCTGTACATCGGCCGTTGCCAGCCATTGCGCGGCACTGCGTCCCTGCGTTGTATCCATTCGCATATCAAGCGGGCCGTCGTTGCGAAAACTGAAGCCACGCTCTGCATTATCAAGCTGTGGAGACGACACGCCGAGATCGAGCAATACACCATCGACCTGCCCTGAAGGTGCGCGTTCACGTATCACCTCGCCGAGCTGCGCAAACTCACTCTTGACTAACGTCAATTGTTTTTGGTCGGCAAACTCCTGCTGCCCGTACTCAATCGCAGTTGCATCTCTGTCTGTGGCAATCAGGCGACCCTCTTCGCCCAGTCGTTTCAGTATCTCCAGGCTGTGGCCGCCGCGCCCAAACGTACCGTCGACGTAAACACCACCGGGCTTAATGGCCAGCGCCTCGAGGCATTCAGCCAGTAAAACGGGAGCGTGATGATTCACGAAGCTAGTGCGTCAGTGTTGCAAGTTCGATGGGCAGCTCTTCGTCGTCATCCTGCCCGCCGTCCAGCCACTCATCCCGGATCGACTTCATTTTCTCTTCATCCCACAGCTCAAACTTGTTACCCTGACCCATAAGCATGGCGTTTCGCGTTATACCCGCGAACTCGCGCAACTCTTTTGACACCAGGATTCGGCCTTGAGCATCCACTTCCACTTCCGTCGCATACCCCAGCAGCATTCGCTGGTATCCGCGCGCTTTGCGTTTAAGCGCGGGAAGCTTGATCAAACGTCGCTCGAGCTCCTCCCAAACGGGCAGCGGGAACACCAGCAGACAGTTGCTGGGATCCACGGTCACCACGAGCTGCCCGTCGCAATCCGCCTTGAGGGCGGCGCGATGGCGCGTCGGAATGGCCATGCGGCCCTTCGCGTCCAGAGTGACTTTGCTTGCTCCACGAAACATTTTGGATATTCAGGATGACGAAACGATCCCACTAATTCCCACATTTTCCCACTTTCTCCCACTATATTTACGTGCTCAGGTGCGGTCAACCGCTTTCTATGGAAAATTTCATAGCTGACAGGCACTTAGACCTTAAACTGCACGAGTTTTAGCCACTTATTGGCTCTAAAATCAGAGGCTTGAGCGTAGTACCTACTGCGAAACCTCAGGTCAAAAAAAGAGCGCCGAACCCACCTCGATTCAGGCCCCCATCCGGGGTTCCTGGAGGCAACTTCCGCAACCAACAATTTGATTTAAGTCTGGCCATGAATAGGGACATTCATGGGCCGGGAAAATGAGCAAATATGAATGCTCTGAAAATTTGTAACTTATTGTTATTGTTATATTTACTGTGCGGTCGGCGCACCGGCCGCTAGAATCGGGGAAAATTCGGAAAATTCGGGGACAGTTTACCTATTTATGATGATGGTGACCGCGCTGAAGCAGGTAACTATAAATAATTAGGTAAACTGTCCCCGAATTTTTCCCCGAATTTTTCCCCGAATTCACGATTTAAAAAAAAGAGTCAGCCGATAAGCCGGGTTCTGTCGTGGACAGTCATTCATCTGGGTACCGTGTCACCACGGCCCTCAAGCAACCTACCCGAAAGCTCCGTGGGCCACGGATGCAGCCGAAGCTGCCGCTTTCCTATTTGGTCTTGCTCCCGGTGGGGTTTACCCTGCCATTGATGTTGCCATCAACGCGGTGCGCTCTTACCGCACCATTTCACCCTTACCAGCCGAAACTGGCGGTATATTTTCTGTGGCACTTTCCGTAGGCTCGCGCCTCCCAGGCGTTACCTGGCACCTCGCCCTGTGGAGCCCGGACTTTCCTCGACGACCCGAAGATCGCCGCGACTGCCTGGCTGACTCTGCGCGGACTGTAGCATCATTCCCCGTTCAGCAACACACGGAACGAATCAGAGAACACCCGATAATCGTGCGCTCGAATACACAGCGCTAATTAGAACGCCTCTTGCCCCCATCCCCGTCCTGACGCGAGCCAGAACAGCGCGTCATACTCCATGGCGAGGTCGGTCGGCGATCGGTCACGCTCTATCGGACAGTTCGACAATGCCACGCGCGGCGGGCTGTCAGGCTCATACCTGCGACACAGGAACCGCTCCTTTAGCGAACGCCGTACGATCTTCAATACACGCGACAGGTCTCTCGCGTTTGACTCGCTCCGGAATTCTGTCAACAATCGATCAACAAAAAATCCGGGGAGTTCCGATGTTCTTATTCGCACGCGCCGCTATTGCGGCATTTGTTATCAGCATCGTTTCGATGTCTCTTGTGACCACTCACGCCAAGGACAACCCGGATGCCGACAATCCCCTGACCTCGCTGCCGCTACGACATATTGGTCCGGCCATTACCTCGGGGCGCATTTCGGATTTCGCGTTCCACCCCTCCGACCCTCAGATTTTCTACGCCGCGATTTCGTCCGGCAATCTCTGGAAAACAGAGAACAACACGATCACATGGACACCGCTTTTCGAAAATGAAGGCTCATACGCGATCGGCGTCGTTGAACTGGATCCGACAAATCCAAAAGTGATCTGGATTGGCACCGGTGAGAACAACGCACAGCGAAGCGTTGCTTATGGCGATGGTGTTTACAAATCAACAGACGCCGGTAAATCCTGGAAGAATATGGGCCTTGCCGACTCGGGGCACATCAGCCAGATCTGGATCAACCCCGAGAACTCCAGCGACGTACTGGTAGCGGCACAGGGACCGCTGTGGAATGAGGGTGGCGATCGCGGCCTGTATCGCACGCTCGACGGCGGCACCAGCTGGTCGCGAATTCTGGATATTGACGAACATACCGGCATCAACGAGTTTGTCGTCGACCCGCGAAACCCTGATGTCATTGTGGCATCAAGCTACCAGCGCCGTCGCCACGTGTGGACGATGATCAATGGCGGCCCCGGCGGCGGCATTCACAAAACTACCGACGGTGGCAGCACGTGGACGAAGATCACAGCTGGCCTGCCAAACGGCAATACCGGCCGAACCGGCCTTGCAGCGGCCCCATCGGCGCCCGACACGATTTATGCGATTGTTGAAGCCAACGACAAAGACAAGGGCGTATACCGGTCAACAGACTTTGGCAGCAGCTGGACGAAACAGTCGTCGTACATGAGCACCGCACCTTTTTACTACAATGAAATTGTCGTCGACCCGAAAAACCCGGACCGCCTCTACTCGCTCGATACCTTTGCGCAGATTTCCGAGGACGCAGGTAAATCCTTTCGGCCGTTGTCGACTCAATGGCGACACGTGGACGACCATGCGCTCTGGATTGACCCTGACAACACGAAGCACCTGTACATCGGAGGCGACGGAGGCATTTACGAGTCCTGGGACCGTGGCGATACCTGGCGGCACGTACGCAATCTGTCCATCACCCAGTTCTATCGTGTACAGCCTGACAATGCCGAGCCGTTTTATAATGTGTGCGGCGGTACGCAAGACAACAATTCGCTGTGCGCTCCATCGCGAACTACCGTGGTGCACGGAATAACCAACTCGGACTGGACGCGGATTCTCGGCGGCGACGGTTACGAACCGCAGTTTGACCCGGACGATCCCAATATTATTTACACCCAGTATCAGTACGGTGGCCTTGTGCGCTACGACCGTCGTACGCAGGAACGCGTGGCCATCACTCCTCATCCCGAGAGCGGCGAAAACGACTACAAGTGGAACTGGAACACGCCTTTGCTCGTCAGCCCGCACGACGGTCATCGCCTGTATTACGCCGCCGAGTATCTGTTTCGTTCAGACGACCGTGGCGATAGCTGGCGTAAGGTCAGTCCGGATCTGACGCGGCAACTCGATCGCAACGCGCTCGACGTGATGGGACGGGTATGGAGCGTAGACGCCATAGGAAAGAACGACTCGACGTCAATTTACGGTAGCGCCATTGGCATTAGTGAAAGCACGCTGAAAGAAGGGCTGATTGTCGTCGGCACCGATGACGGCGTTATTAACATCACCAACGATGACGGCAAGACCTGGCAGCGGGTTACCAAATTCGACAAGGTGCCCGACATGTCCTACGTCGCTGACGTACTCACATCACAGCACGATACTGACGTTATCTATGCCGTACTCGACAACCACAAACGCGGCGATTACCGACCCTACGTGGTCAAAAGCACCAACGGAGGCCGCAGCTGGAAATCGATTAATGGAAACCTGCCTAAACGCGGTTCGACACATACCATCGCGGAAGACCACGTCGACCCCAACCTGCTGTTCCTCGGCACCGAGTTCGGACTGTTTGTAACGCAGGACGGCGGCAAAAACTGGAGCGCATTGAAAAGCGGATTCCCGACCATCGCTGTTCGCGACATTGAAATACAACCACGCGAAAACGATCTCGTCGTTGGCACCTTCGGTCGCGGCATCTACATTCTGGACGACTATTCCGCACTGCGAACACCGCGCAGCGCGCTGCAGGACGCGCAGCTGTTTCCAGTACGCGATCCCTGGCTGTACATAGAGGGTGATCGCTGGGGATCACGCGAGAAAGGATCCATGGGAGCGGAATTTTTTACCGCACCGAATCCCGAATTCGGCGCCGTATTTACCTACTACCTCAAAGACGGCCTGAAACCTCGCAGCGAGCAGCGACGCAAGCAGGAAATCAAAGCGGAGAAATCTGGCGACGATACGCCGTACCCATCCTGGGACACACTACGCGCCGAAGACCAGGAACTCTCACCGGCAGCATACGTAGTCGTGCGAAACGAGGCAGGTCAGGTTATGCGGCACGTCACCGCCACGGCCAGCAAAGGCCTTCAACGATCGGCCTGGGATTTGCGTCTGCCACCTCCGGATCCGGTCAATCTGAACCCCGGATCGCGACCTTACTGGCAGTCAGATCCTGCAGGACCGCTAGCACTGCCTGGTACGTATAGCGCACGGCTTGCACTTGAAGTGGATGGTACTTTGACCGAAGTAGGGGAAGCGCAGCGCTTCACAGTGAAAGCTCTGGATGCGAGCCCTGAGATCACACCGGATCGACGCCAGCTCCAGGCCTTTCAGATACGCGCTAGCGAATTACAGCGCGCCGTTACAGGCAGTGAAAAAGCCATGTCGGAAATCAATGACCGGCTGGAACACGTTCGCGCGGCGCTCGTGCTAACGCCATCGGCCGGAGAATCGGAACGCACGCAGCTGCGCAATTTGTTCAAGCGGCTGGCCACAATAAACATCTCGATTCACGGCGATTCAACCGTCGCGTCGCGTAACGAACCCGCACCGATGTCAATCTCTTCACGGGCGTCGGCGATTTATTCCAATGTGGCGTTCTCGCAATCAACCGTTGGCGATCTCTATAAACAGTCCTACGCGATTGCGGCCAGTGAGTTCTCATCGGCACTCACTGCACTACGCTCACTCGATGCAGATCTTTCATCGCTGGAGTCATCGCTGGAAATATCCGGCGCACCCTGGACACCTGGACGAATTCCGCAGTGGTCGGCTGACAGATAAGCCGGGGGAAAAACCGGGGAAAAACCGGGGACAGTTTACCTATTTATTAACAGCCTCATCTTTAGCTGGCCGATTGCCTCAACAATAAATAGGTAAACTGTCCCCGGTTTTTCCCCGGTTTTTGGCATAAAAAAAGCCCCGCCAATGGCGGGGCTTTCCGGTTTTTACAAACCTGATCGAGCTTATGCGCGGCGACGGATACCCATCATGCCGAGCAGTGCTGAACCGAACAACCAAACGGCTGCAGGAACAGGGATTGGCGATGCTTCCAAAGAACCAATACCACTTACCGTACCCAGTGCGCCACCGTCAGCAGAGAAGGTGCCGGCGTCCAGGTCGAAGAAAATGGGAATGGAAACATTAAATGTAGGTGAAAACGCGGTTACTGAAAAACTACCGCCCAGCGTACCGCTGGTGCCTGTGATAGCCGCAGAATCAATTGATGTGATTGGTACGAGCGTACCTACCCCACCACAAGTACCACCTGCGGTTGCGAAGCAGAAACCACCGACGTTAACGTCGATAGACAGGATATCGGCAATGCCGATTGAACCCGCTGCCAGAGCACCGTCGTCAACACTCAGTGGACCGCCAACAGGCGTGCCAATAGGCGTCAACGCAACAAACGCACCAGTAGCGCCGGTCACTTCACCTGTGTAGGTCAAAGTCGCAGCCTGAGCATTCATCGAAACGGTCGCGATGATAGCTACAAACAGCGAAGAGATGATTTTCTTAAACATACTAAATCCCCGATGTATTTCTTATAAATAAAACAACGTTGTTTTCGCGACCGGTGTCATCCCGGCTCCGCGAGGTTAAGACTATAGCCTAGAGTGTGACGTGCATCACTACCGTATTTCACATAACTGGACGAAAACGAAGATTATTTACACATTTTTGTCAGTTAACGACATAACCAGGCAAGACTCATTCCAGCAGTGTGGCTAAGTTGCCATAATCTTTAGTGATTTTCATAGACAGACCAAACAGATTCCCGCCTGATCGGCCTTGAAAACCCCGGGAACATTGCGTTCCCGGGGTTAACCGTTCTAAAACCGGAACACGCCACCGAGCGACAGAAACTCGGCGTCCTGTCCGCCAATCTCGTAGCGCTCCCATTCTCCGCGAATGGCGAAGCGCTTGCTGGCACCAAACGCCGCTTCAACGCCGATACCGAACATGAAATCCGTACCGGATTCCGTTTCAACGATATTCAATGATCCCGAGCTGGTCCCTCCGCCAATGGCTGTGTCCACTTCCCAGCTAACGAGACCGGCGCGGGCAAACACGCTGACGTTGTCGGTAACCGCCTGTTTCGCTACCAGCGCGCCAAACAGGCCATTGCCGAGTAAGGACAGATTGCCAGAGACGTTACGCGAGATCAGCGGCAGCTGCTCAAGAGTGACATCGCCCAGCTGCACATCAATACCGGCCTCACCCAAATCAACGTAACCGACCTCGATCGCGAGCACCTCGGTGGCCTGAAAGCCGCCGTAGACTTTGAAACCACTATCGGTATCGTCGATATTGAGCGACGTGACCGTAACACCGCCGGCTTCGATACCTGAAGTAATCGCGCCCTGATCGGCCTGGCCATCGCTGTT
>CAWUKD010000028.1:0-29601 GCA_963922815.1 uncultured Gammaproteobacteria bacterium | reverse complement strand
TACTTCGACACTGTACTTCGACACCGCTCAGAAAACGGTTGACTCAACTGTCGTCTAAAAGCCGTCAGTATCTGCCGCCAGCGACACGGGAACCCGGTGAGGCACGCCGGCCATCACGGTTTTAAAACCCGCCAGTATCAATGCGACCATTAGAATCCGAATTTCCGTTTTAACCAGCGCCACTCGGCTCGCGCCGCTTCCCGGGTACCGCCCATGCGTGCAGCGATAACTACCCAGACCGCAATCAGCGTCGTCGATAAAAAAGCGTAGCTGCGACTGTCCTGCATCAGCCACGCTGACACCAGCAGCGCTCCAGCTATCACCAGGGACATCCAGACCACTTTCTGACTCGAACCAGACGGCTCCTGCGAACGACCGCAGTGTACGCGGGCCAGCCAGCGCCTGAACGCTGACGAATCGGCCAACAACAGGTTTTTAACTTCGGCCGGTTCTCCAAACTGCTGAACGGCATACTCAAACGCGTCAGACTCCGTCATTCCCTGTTCGACCTGCGCTTCTGCCACGCACATCAGGTGATCTTTGAGTTCGTCCATGCGGTCTGTAGTTACTCCGGCGCATCCTGAGCTGAAGTGTTGCTTGCACCATTGATCGATCAGGTCATTCAGCGAAGAGTTGGATGTGGACATCAGATTGTCTCCAGTTGGTCGATAATTTGATTGAGTCGGCGCCATTGGGCGCGTTGCTGCGCCAGAGCCTGACGGCCCTCGTGCAGAATTCGGTAGTACTTACGCTTTCGCCCGGTTTCCGAGCAGCCAGCGTAGGATTCGATCAACCCTTTGCGCTCGAGGCGATAAAGAATCGGGTACAGCATGCCGTCCTTCCAGGACAGATCCCCTTCCGAACATTGCCGGACACGCTCAATGATCGCGTAGCCATAACTATCGGACTCATTGAGTATCGACAGCACGATGGGCGTTGCTGATGCGGCGACCAGATCTTTGGTAAACATGCGTTGACCACGCTACTTAGTAATTCTAAGTATAGTTTACTTAGAATCTCTAGGCATTGCAACGGCTCTGTGAAGCCGCTTTTTACGCTTTAGTTATCTGAAGCTTACCGCTTATTTCTATAATCTATCGAAGATAATCCGGTGCTCAGGCGAGTTCCGAATAGCGCCAATACCCGGGTTTCGCGGCGACTTCACCCGGCTACACACCGGGCGACCCGCAAGTCGCCCACAGCGGTGGATCACGGCAAATTGCCGGTCAATACAGAGAACCGGTTGCCGGGCCCTGCACAATCAGTGCACCCCCTGTAAAACCCTCCGTTCGCGCGAAGGTCAGCCAGGGTGTGGACGGGCTCTGGAGAACCCGCCGCTCAGGGCAGCCTGAGATTGGAAATATTACGGGACTCGACCTCGCTGAACTTCTTCATAAACGCCCGACCTTCCACTTCTGCACGCATGGAGCTCATGAACGTTCGACCGTCAGGAGAGCGATTGCAATCCATGCTGATGTCCAGTCGCTTGATCCTGGCGACCAGCGCCGGCTTGAAGGGTTTTGGTGCATGCACTGAGAAATTCAGAACGGCCCCATCATCGATACTCACCGTCATCGTTGACTCAATATGCTTGGCAAACTTTGCATCACCCTTGTCGGACTCATCGGTTCGCATGGTCACAACGTAGGTAATTGCACCGTCCTGCACGCTGAACGATTCGTAGCCTGCAACATCATCGATCATTTGCTGACACCAGATATCACTTTCCAGCTCACGTTCGGCGTCATTCACTTTCCGTGTAAAATCTTCGCTCCATTCGCTGGCCGGAGGAGACGTCACAATCAGTCTCTCACCTTGATCAGCAGACATATCAACCGTTCCAAGCACTGAGAGCCCGTCCAGATTAAATTCCATGTCGTAGACATACATCGGCCCACCCGGCTGATGCGCCTGCGCCATGGCGAGCACGCGTTCGGCGATATCATCATCGGCCGACACGCCGGGCACTCCAACAAATGGCAATAAGCCGCCGGCAAGCAGGGTGAAAACAGCTTTGGTTTGAATGTGGTTCACAAATGGACTCCGGTGCGACAGCCAAGAAGACAGGCAAGACCCCCATGGCCTCCAGAACGCTTTCCCTGTACCCACTTAGTGTGCACTCAATCGAATCAGTTCCGTCGCCAGCCTGTCCACGTCGTCTGAGCAGGTATTGCCGTTGGTCACGCAAACGCGAATGACCGGCTTCCCCTCGAGAATGGCAACCGACACCCACGCCGTTCCCTGATTCACAATCGTATCGACGATACGGACCACAGTTTCCGCTTTGGCTTCTTCGCTCTCGCCCGGCGGAATCAGACAGCTCACGGCCATATCCGGATTTCCGGCTACCTGCCACCCGGCTTTAGTCATCGTTTTGTTGAGCCCGCCAATCAGCGTCTGTCCGTGACGAATATGCTGCACATAGGCAGGCCACCCCCCGGACGCCAGAGACAGGAACAGCCGAAGACCTGCGAATCGGCGAGACCACTGGAGCGATGTCAGGTAATAGTCCACCTCGGCATCACCTGACGGCATATAGCTGGCTTTGGCATGAAAGGCCGCTTCGAGAATATCCGTATGCGGTGTCAGAAACATGCCGGTGCCCATGGTCGTCGCAAACCACTTATGGGCGTCAATAGTGACTGAATCTGCGCGTTCGATACCCTTCAATACGTCGCGCTGCGACGCGTCCGCAATCAGCGCCCCGCCCCAGGCCGCATCGACATGAAGCCACAGACCATAGTCTCTTGCGATATCGGCACACGGCCCCAGCGGGTCTATCATTCCGGCATTCGTGGTTCCGGCGGTGGCCGCAATCATCACAGGCACATCGCCCGCATCCATGTCAGCCTTGATTTGAGCGTTCAGGGCATCCGCGCTCATTTGCCCCATCCCATCGGTATTGACCAGACGCACAGCGCGTCGCCCCATGCCGCTGACGTGCGCTATTTTCAACCAGGCCAGATGGCTCTCGTTGGAGACGTAAATCCTGGGCTGTCCGCTGAACGCCCGGCAGCCTTCGGCCGCGAACGCCGGTAACGATCGCGTTAAAGCGCACGCCACGGAAGTGGCATTGGCCTCGGAGCCGCCGCTGGTAAAATGGCCACCCGCCTCGTCACCCAGTCCCGCACGCTGCCCGACGGTGCGAATTACGTGCCGTTCAATCAGCACGGCGACGGGCGCATGAGACAGCACGCAGATCTGTGGATTCAGCGCGGCGGCTATGCGGTCGGCGCATTCAGAGGCGTAGCTTGGGGCCGGGTTAAACAATCCAAAATAGCGGGGGTGAGTCATTTGCACGGCCCCCTTTTCCAGGTGGCTCACGGTCCAGTCAAGGAGAGGCTCGAGCGGCTCTGCCTGTTCAAAGTTTCGGCCAGCCAGCTCACGTTCGAAGGCCTCCAGATCAAGCGTTGGCGACGCACTTCCCCCTTGAATCGCTTCAAGGGCGCGAGTCAGTCGCCGCGACAGCCAGTCATCGGTGACATGCCTGTTCGACAGGCTCTCAAAAAGCGGCGACTCCATAGTTTGCTCCTAAGACGAATTGGACAGTGGCGCGGCCGGCGGGCTGTCCTCTGGTCCCAGCATGGTGACCTGCGCCTCGGTACCTCGCCAGAACACTTCTGCCTTCATGCCGTAGACGTTGGCCAGCATTTGGGCTGTTAACGTGCTCATGACCGAACCGTCGTCCACAATCGACCCGTCGACCATCCAGACCAGACGATCGGCAAATCGGGCGGCAAGCTCCGGATCGTGCATGATCACCACAGCACCATTGCCGTGATCGACATAATCGCGAATGAGCTGCATTAACTGAAATTGATGCCAGGGATCGAGCTCGGCGATAGGCTCATCCGCAATAAGCAGCGGTGCTCCACTGGCAAAGGCACGAGCACAGTGCACTCGGGCCAACTCGCCGCCTGACAGCTGGTCTACTCGGCGATGTGCAAACCGGCGCAGGTCGCACGCATGCAACGCGCGATCGACCGCTTCACCATCAGCTTTGCCCAGGCGTCCTAACCGAACGCCGTGGGCAAATCTGCCCAGCGCCACCGTATCGGATACCGTCAACGGCCAGGACAGTGAACGATCCTGAGGCAGGTAAGCAACCCGGAGCGCTCGTTCCCGGGCTGACATTTTTATAGAATCAACATTATCTACTTTTGCTAATCCACTGTTAATACTAATATTACCAATTGCCGAACGTACCAGTGTACTCTTCCCGGCCCCATTGGCTCCCAGCAGAGCGACCAGCTCTCCGGCACCGAACCGCACCGTGACATCCGACAGCACTTCGCGCTCTGCGCGAATCACCGTAACGGATTCGAGCCTGACGTCAGTCATGACGAATACCCCGCCTGCTGGCAATCCAGACAAATGCAGGAGCACCAATCAAAGCCGCTACGACTCCGAGCTTTAACTCCGTCACGGTAGGCAGCGTGCGCACCAGAATATCGGCCGCCAGCAGTATGAGGCCTGCTACCAGCGCTGACGGCAGAAGCACCGCACCAGGCCGATAGCTGACCCAGGGGCGAACCAGATGTGGCGCCACAATGCCCACAAAGCCGATGGCACCGGCCAGTGACACTGCCGCCCCCGTGGCCAGACCTGCACCCACAATAACCATCCAGCGCAGTCGCCCGATATCCAGCCCGACCCCTTCGGCCGTTTCTTCTCCGAGCGTCAGAACCGACAGATCGTTACGCACCCACAGCAGCAAACCGGCTCCCATAGCCATAAACGGTAGCGCAAAACCAAGGTCCGCCAGGCTTCGATTGCTGACCGTCCCGAGCATCCAGTTGACCATATCGGCCAGCGTGAACGGGTTTGGAGACAGGTTCATCAGTAGCGCCATAACGGCGCCGGCAAAACTCGACAAGCCAACGCCAATCAGAATCAGAGTCACCATCGAGCCTACGCGACGGGCCATTATCGCCAGCAGCGCAGTGGCGCCCATTGCGCCTGCGACGGCCGAAAGCGGCAAGGCCCAGCTACTCAATCCCACCAGACCAAAAAACAGCGCAAGCGTTGCGCCCAGTGAGGCACAGGCCGATACGCCCAACACCCCCGGCTCGGCCAGCGGATTGCGCAGCAGACCCTGCAGCGCGGCCCCGCTTATTCCCAGCGCCGCTCCGGTCAGGAAAGCCGCCAGCGCGCGGGGCAACCGTATCTCCAGCACGACGATTTGATCGTTCACGGGTCCGGCGCCAACAAGCGCGCTGACGACACGCGACAACGACATAGGCGTCGAGCCAAAGCTCACGGCAACGCCGCACAAGACTACGGCTAGAAGCAGCAGCACCGGTACCAGCCAGCCAGCGCCTTGGTTTGACTCCGCCATCAAGGGGCTTCCCCGCGCCCGGACAGCGTCGCCAGCGCTTCCACCGCGTCGACCAAAAACCAGCCGCCGCACGAGGTCCAGGCGCCTTCAAATTCCACCCCCGGCGTCTCCTCAACCAGGCGACGCGCACGAGGATGGCGCGACAGCGTCCACGGGTCGACATGAGTTGCCGGATCGCCAAACGTGGCATTTGCCAATCGGTCCGGCTGCTCAAAGACCAGTTGCTCAAGCGGCAAATCACGCCAGCCCGCTCTTTGTTCAAAGTTGCTCAAGCCGGCGGCCACCATCAATTCGTGCACCAGCGAACCCGGCCCCGTGGTTACACCACCTGGCGTTGTGTACAGAGTCGAGGGCGTATCCGACGACGCACCAAGCCGTCCAAGCCGGCGATCAAAATCCTCCACCACGCGTGCGCCTTCGGCTGCGTTTCCAAGCTCAGCGGCAATATGCTGAATGTTATGCCGCACTTCACTGAGCGTGGCTGGATAACCCAACTGAACGACCTCGACACCCGCTCTGCCAAAGAACGCTCGTGCGCCAGAGCCTCCGCCATAGGATCTCACGACGCGAGTTGGAGACAACGCCAGAACATCTTCGGCAGTAGACCGTACCGACGGAATGTCCGGGTGAGCATCGCGCATGTAAGAAAAGTATTTACGCGCATCGGGAGACACGGCAACAATGGTTTCAGCGGGCGCAAAGCGCAGTACAAACTGGTCGGCGCAATAATCAAGGCTGACAATCCGCTCAACCGCCACGTTCCGCTCACGCGTATCGGCGAATTGATCCGACGGTGTATCGCGGTCGTTTGGCCCGGTGCATGACATCAGCATCATGAGCCACGTGCACATGATAAAGACGAGCCAGGTTGAATTGCCGTTATTCGTCATGCATCAGTCCGCATCGCCAGCGAGGCGCTCCAGCACAGCGCGAATCTGCGGCGGAATCGCTTCCGGCCTTTGGCTGGCCCTGGAAACAAAAACGTGGGTAAAGCTGCCGCGGGCTGAGGCCTCCTGCTCGCCTTCCCGAAATACGGCAAGGCCATATTCAACGGACGAGTTACCCAGACGATTTACCCGTACGCCGATTTCGAGTTTCTCGGGATGTGCGACGCTGCTGACATATTCACACTGCGACGCAACCACATACGCGATGGTGCTGCCATTGCGAACATCCAGACCGCCCTCTTCAATCAGAAAACGGTTCGCCGCCGTATCGAAAAAACTGTAGTACGTAACGTTGTTGACATGACCATAAACGTCATTGTCCATCCAGCGCGTTGGCATCGGCACCCAGTAGCCGTAATGGCTTCGCTGCAGAGACTTTGTATCAGTCATAGGTTCCCCGGTACGACCACTTAAAACAGACCAGACGACGTTGATCACGAGGCTGCGCGGTTTCGCGGCTACGCCCCTGAACGGTGATTGTACGCGGATTCATGATCAATAGCCGCCCTGAAATATAGCACCCGCAGCCTACCCATACTGAACCACTGCACGCTGCCGCAAGAGCCGATTGACCGCTTTCTTCCCGAGCCCACCCTGATTCAGATGACCCTTTGGCTCCTCCGCACCGGGCGCCACTTGGCGACAGCGTTACTCCAATCGTGACGGGACGGTAACGCTAAGCACTTTCGTTGAAGTCAGGCTTCCGAGCAACAATTGCTGCCCATATTGATTCACGCTGGTAATCGAAGAGAATGCAGCCGGGTCCTCATAGATCATGTGAGTAACGTTCCCTTCCACATCGAGCCCAATCACAAAACCGGTCGACGACGGAAGATTCAACTTGCTGGCCGGCAGTCCACCCAGCAGCCTGCGAACAAACAGTGCCTCGGACGTTCGTTCCCTGGCCGGGTTTCTGACATCCGGCATGGCCACCCAGAACGTATCCGAGCCGTTAAATGACAGATTGTCGGGATGCCCCGGCAGCCCGTCGTGAAACAGATCTTGCTGCCCTTTCCTGGCCGTCTTTAACCACAAGCGATGAATTCGCCCTGTTCCGGTTTCAGTGACGAGTACGTACATCTCCCCGGGACCCAGTGCAACGCCATTGGCGAACGACAATCCGTCCATATGCACCGTAGTTCGACCAGTCGTTGGTGAATAACTCAGCAGCCGACCGGTGAAGCTGGCTTCGAGAAGATCCTTCATAAAGGAATCGATGCCATATCGCTGAGACGCATCGGAGAACCAGATGGTTCCGTCACTGGCAATATCGAGATCATCCACCAACCGCATACGAACACCGTTCACTTCGCTGGTCAGTACCGTTATCTTTCCGTCCGGGCTTAACGCCAGCAGGCCTTTCACGGCATCGGCAATAATCAACTGACTTTGTGCGTCAAACTGCAGACCTAGCGGACGTCCGCCAGTGTTTGCGATGACCTCGACCGGCTCACCCGGTGCTCCGTTAAACCGAATAATATCGCCGTTGCTCAGTCCCGTGTAAAAGCGGCCCGCAGCATCCCGAGCCACGTCCTCAGGCCCATGAGCTGGCATCGGTATAGTCTCGCCTGCGCTGAAGTCACTGGCGTTAGCGGGAGAGTACTTCCCGCTCATTGCCGGTAGCGGCGCGGGAACCCAGCTTTGCGGTTCAACATCGGAGCGCCACAGAAGCACGACCACCGTCACCGCAATAAGCGCAGACAATAAATAGACCAGGGTTCGCAGTGCCCTCATGAATTCACTCCCAAATGGACAGATGTCCGGTGCTGACACCCGCTGTGATGATACGGCGCGCCAGGTTTTTGTCGCCAGGCTCTGGCAGCAATTGATGTCACGCGCGATCCTCGTCCGTTGATTGCCGGTCTAATCGCGCAGCTTGCGGCGAAGTATCTTGCCGACATTGGTCTTTGGCAGCTCGTCCCGAAATTCGATCATCTTGGGTACCTTGTATCCCGTCAGATACTGACGGCAGTGGGCGATGATATCGTCGGCGCTGGTGTCCTTGTTGTTGCACACCACGAACAGCTTTACCGCTTCTCCGGTGGCCTCGTGCTTGACGCCGACCGCTGCACATTCCACGACGCCGTCGAAACGATAGACCGCATCTTCGATCTCGTTCGGATACACGTTAAAACCCGATACCAGAATCATGTCCTTAATCCGGTCAACTATCTGAATCTGACCGCCTGGCAGCACTTTGGCTACATCTCCCGTGTGAAACCAGCCCTCGTCGTCGAAGACTTCGGCATTGGCTTCCGGGCGGTTCCAGTAGCCCTTCATGACGTGCGGACCCTTCATACACAGCTCGCCTTCTTCACCGTCAGGCACTTCCTGTCCAGCCTCATTCACCATGCGAAAAAGCGTGTGTGCGTTTGGTAAACCCACCGTGCCAATAATATTTGAATCCGCTCGATTAACCGAACCCGTTGCGCAGGTTTCACTAAGTCCGTAGCCCTCGAAAATGGGCTGCCCGGTTCGTTCATGCCAACGTTCCGCCAGCTCTACCGCCATCGCGGCTCCGCCAGCTACCGTTGTATCCAGATGACTCCAGTCAACCTCATCAAACTCCGGATGCTGCATCATGGCACTGAACAGCGTGTTTACGCCTGCAAAACCAGTAAACTTGTGCTGCTTCATCGTCGCCAGCATGCTGCCCACGTCTCGCGGATTGGGAATCAGCACGGAATGACCACCGGTAATAAAAATGGAGATGATATTCAGCACGAAGCCGTAAACGTGATAGAGCGGCATTGGCGCTATGGACAGTTCCGGTCCACCGCGCGCCTTTTCCTGTGCCTCAAATGATTTGCGCCCAAGGCGAATAGCGCAATACAGGTTTCGGTGCGACAGCTCGGCGCCTTTGGAGACGCCCGTAGTGCCGCCGGTATATTGCAACACGGCCGTGTCTTCAAAGCTCCCCAGCGGCCGCGTGGCCTCCCCGAGCCCTTCACGCGACATTACCTCCTCCCAACTGAGCAGGGATTCTATTCCACAGTCACCGACGGGCTGAGGCTGAATCATATCGGTGGCATGGGTGGCAATAACGTGCCTGACCCCGGTTTGAGGTAGCACCTGCTCCAGCACGGGAAGCAGGTCTGCGAGCGCTACCAGAGCCTGCGCGCCGGAGTCATTAAACTGATGGATAATCTCCGTGGGTGTATACATCGGATTGGTATTGACCAGTATCAGTCCGGCCCGGAAAGCCGCCCACGCGGCGATCGGGTACTGGGCAACGTTCGGTAGCTGAATGGCAATCCGGCTTCCCGGCTCAAGGCCGAGCTCATGCTGAAAGACGCTGGCCAGTCGGGCACTTTTTCGGTCGATATCGGCGTACGTCAGCGTTTGACCAAGGCAGGTACAGGACGGACGATCCGGGCACGTGCTCACAATGTGATCAAAGGCATCGACGAGACTGGTGTAGTTATCAGGGTTGAGCAGTTCCGCTTGTTGCAGTGCGAACTCGTTGGGTGCATCAGTCATCGTAATTCCCTGTCAGCGAATAGCAGTCGAATCATCCTACAGAATGTATGACGAGTATTCGACTGTTTCCCTTCGACAGGAGGCTGAGCGTTCTTTTACCTGGGCTCTAACATTACCTGTGTCCGCCAATGACCTGCTGCAACGCCCGGCCAATGAAAGGCGGAACTTCCGAAAATACAACCACACTTCAACATCAACACAAAATCGCCGCCGTTGCTCTAGCTATCCTTTTTCGCGAAGCGTTCGTTGAACGGTTTTTCCAGCCGCAGAATTCGCTCGTAGCTTCCGGGAAACAAGCGGATAATCTTGTCAACAATACGAGCATCTGTGCCCACGAGAATTCGACGCCGGTTTTTCAGCACGCCCTGCAACACTGTGCGCGCGGCTTTTTCGGGAGTGGTTATCGCTAATTTGGTGTCAAATCGCTCGCTCAGGCTTTCTTTTGTCATGCTGACACTGGACTCGGAAATCCTTCCGTTACGCACGATGTTGGTCTTGATACCCCCGGGGTGTACGCTCGAGACGTTAATGGGCGAATCAGCGAGCTCCATTTTCAGCGCTTCCGTGAAGCCCCGGACGGCAAACTTTGAGGCGTTGTACGCCGCTTGCGAAGGTACGGCACCGAGACCGAACAGACTCGAAATATTGATGATATGCGCGTCGTCAGCCTGGCGAAGCAGAGGTAGAAATGACTTGGTGCCATGCACGACGCCCCAGAAATTGATGTTCATTACCCATTCAAAATCTTCGTAGCTAAGTGATTCAACATGATCCGCCAGCGCCACGCCGGCATTATTGAAGATCATATGCGCGCCTCCGTGCGAGGCTTGCACGTCCCTGGCATACTGCTCCACGGCCTCGCGGCTGGCCACATCCACCTCATGAGTCGTGCAGGTTACCCCATGCTTACTGGCCTTTTCGGCAACCGCAGACAGCGGATCGCTTTGCACGTCAGACAGTGCCAGGTGACATCCGGCCTCCGCCAGTTGCATAGCGAGGGCCTCGCCCAGCCCCGAAGCCGCGCCGGTAATGGCAGCAATCTTGCCAGCAAACGTTTTCATAATCGCAACCCCTGTGGTGCCTGACCTTGAGTGACGTGAAAAACGTTAACGTTAAGAGAAGAGACGCAAACGCACACGCTACCCGGTGAAATCCGGTCAGCGCAGCTTCGCCATATCATCGACTTTAACTCAAACGGGTGTAACGACTAAGCTGATAATCCGAGTTTCCGAACAGCGTATCGATCACCGTCAGACGCTTGAATAAATGCGCGACGTCAAGCTCGTTAGTCACGCCCATACCACCATGCAGCTGCACGGCTTCCTCGCCAAGCTTGCGCCCTGCGGTTCCAATGTAATACTTCAGAGCGGCAATTGCGGCTGCCGCCTCATCATCGTTCTCGTCAAGCTTGATAGCGGCTCGCAGCAACAATGAACGCGACTGCTCCAGCTCCATAAACATGTCAACCATCCGGTGCTGTAGCGCCTGAAAACTGCTCAGTGGTACTCCAAACTGCTGGCGACTTTTGGTGTACTCGATGGTTTTGGTTGTCAGCGCGTCCATAATTCCCACAGCCTCAGCGCTAACTGCCAGGGTTGCATCAAGAATGACAGCCTCCAGCATTGCCAGTCCCTGATCAATTTCAGACACGGCCATGCTCGCATTAACGCGAACCTCGCTGAACTCAATATGCGCGGCATGCGAGCCGTCAACGGTGCGAAAGCCTTTGACAGAGACGCCTTCGGCGTCGGCGCTAACACAAAACAACGTGATTCCGTCACGATCAGCAACTTCGCCTGACGTGCGCGTAGCCACTACAATCTGATCTGCCGTAGCGCCGTTAAAAACGACAAATTTCTCTCCGCTAATCACGAAGTCTTCGCCATCCTTTGCTGCAGTGACGGCGACATGATTCAGGTTATAGCGTGAATTGCGCTCTGCATAGGCCAGCGCCGGGATGGATTCCCCGCTCATGATGGCCGGTAGGAGCTTTTGCCGAAGCGGCAAATTCGTGGAGCGCTTAATGCACCCCCCGGCGAGCACCACCGCAGCAAGATACGGTTCAATAACCAGGCCACGTCCCAGCTCCTGCATGATCAGCATCAGCTCTACGGCGCCACCATCGAAGCCATCGTCGTCAGCAGAAAACGGTAGCGACAGCCAACCCAGCTCGGCGAACTCCTGCCACTTCGCCGACGAATACGGTGCGTCGCTTTCGACAACCTCCATACGTTCCTCAAAGCCGTATGACTTGTCGATATACTGGACCACCGACTCTTTGAGCATGGCCTGTTCTTCACTCAGCGAAAAATCCATTGAGAATCCTAATTATCTATTGTGTGAAAACCGCCGCACTAAACACGCAGCACGGCTTTGGCGATGATGTTCTTTTGAATTTCGTTCGACCCACCGTAAATGGAGGCCTTGCGATAGTTAAAGTAGCGAAGCGCCGTCAAACTGGCGCCATCATCGTCAATAACGTCACCGCTATATCCGGCTTCGTACTGCTCTCGTAAATTGGGGATGGCCCCGTAGGCCGAAAGCTCGAAAAACAGGTTATCGATGGCCTGCTGCATTTCCGTGCCCTTGATTTTAAGAATCGATGATTCCGGACCTGGGGCTTTACCGGTCGCAACCGACGCCAGCGTTCGCAGCTCGGTATATTCCAATGCAGACAGCTGAATCTCAATTTCGGAAATCTTTCGCTTGAACGCATCGAGATCAGCGGGCGCCTGGCCTTGCTCACGATAGACCGACAGACGGCTCTTCAAAGACTCGAGCCTCTGCTTGGACACGGCAACGCCTGCAATATTGGCTCGCTCATGGGTCAGCAGGACCTTGCCGTACGTCCATCCCTTACCTTCTTCACCAACAAGCTGATTGACTGGTATTCGAACGTTGTCAAAAAACACCTGATTAATTTCGTGATCGCCATCCAGCGTAATGATGGGCGTCACCGAGATGCCGGGTGTGTCCATCTTCACCAGCAGAAAACTGATACCTTCCTGCTTTCTGGCGACATCACTGTTGGTGCGCGCGAGCAAAAACATCCAGTCGGCGTGCTGCGCCAACGTAGTCCAGGTCTTTGTTCCATTGATCACGTACTCGTCACCGTCGAGATCGGCCCGTGTTTTTAGAGAAGCAAGATCTGAACCGGCGCCTGGCTCTGAATATCCCTGACACCACCACACTTTACTGCTCAGGATATCGGGCAGAAAACGTTCTTTTTGCTCTTCGCTGCCGTAGGTATAAATGACCGGCCCAACCATGCTGAGACCGAATGGAATTATGGTGGGGCAGTTCGCCGCTGCAAATTCATTGTAGAAAATGTATTTCCGGGTTGCGCTCCAACCTGTGCCGCCGTATTCCACAGGCCAGTTGATGCCAGCCCACCCTTTATCGTACAGGGCCTGCTGACCCCGGATATAGTCGTCGCGCGCCGGGAGCGCGCCGTTGCGTCTGCGTTCAAGGATGTCCTGGGGATATTCCTGGGCGAAAAACGTCCTGACTTCTTCCTGAAACGCGAGCTCTTCAGCCGAAAAGTTTACATTCATACATCTGGCTCCGCCGACGCCGGGATAACCCGAGTGTCGCTATCTTGTAAATTCGGAGGCTCAGACTAATGCATTGCAGCATAGGCTGTAAAGTCGGTGCCGCAACCTGCTGTCTGTTAGAACTGATTTAACGGAATACGAAGGTATTGGACGCCGTTTTGCGCTGCTTTGGGGAGGTTACCCGCACGAAGGTTCACTTGCACAGAGGGCAAAAGCAGCTTTGGTACGGCCAGTTTTTTATCTCTTTCGGTTCTGAATTCAACAAAATCCTGCTCTGCGGTCCCGTCCTTGATGTGAATATTTTTGGCTCGCTGCTCCGCCACGGTGGTTTCCCAGGCAAACTCGTCGCGACCTGGTGCCTTGTAGTCATGGCACATGAATAGTCGCGTCGACTCGGGTAACGCAAGAATACGCTGGATGGAGCTGTACAGCTGTGGCGCGCTGCCTCCCGGGAAGTCCGTACGCGCCGTGCCAAAATCCGGCATAAACAACGTGTCCCCCACAAATGCCGCATCGCCAGCGACATAGGTACTGCACGCCGGGGTATGTCCCGGCGTTGATAAAACGCGAATGGTCAGATTTCCAAGAGGAAGTTCATCGCCGTCAGACACCAGCTGATCAAAGCACGAAGAAACCGGTTCGATTCCCCTGGACAAATCGACCGGAAATACCGGTGCAAACGCAGCCTCGACGTCTTCAATTCGATTGCCGATCACGACCGGCGCACCGGTCAGCGTGCGTAAATACGGCGCCGCCGACAAATGATCGGCGTGGACATGCGTCTCAAGTATGTAGCTGACGTGCAGTCCGCTTTCGGTCACGTAAGCCATCAGCTGATCTGCTGCGGTCGTACCCGTTGACCCCGACGCGGTATCGAAATCGAGCACGCTGTCGATCAAGGCACATTCGCGGGTATCGGGATCCGACACCACGTGAGAAATGGTATTTGTGTCAGCGTGAAAAAAACTCTCGACAGAAGCGTTCATGAAACTGGTCTCCTGGTGGTGATCATGGGTGCAAACTACTGCTTGACGATCCAGCTCATCAGCCGCCTCTGAAAGGCCTGCCCGGTGCCTTTGTGCACGTTTTCATGATTAATGATGAGCGCAAAACGAAAGCGCTGATTGGAGTGGGACTGAACGTAACCCGCTGCCGCTGACACGTGATCGATGGTTCCGGTTTTCATGTGCACCCGACCTTTGTAACTGCCTTTGGGAAAACGCTTCTTCAGACTGCCGTCGATACCCGGCACGCCCAGTGACGCGACAAACTCTGGCATGTATACCGATTGCCAGGCCGCGTCCAGCAGTTCCATGATGGTCTCCGACGTAACCTGACACTGTCGACACAAACCCGACCCGTTGGCAATGACGAGCGAATCCGTGCCGATGCCATTGTCTTCGAGCGTCGCCTGAAGGGCCTTTTCAGCCTTCCCGTGGGTAGCGGGCTCTCCGTACGTCTCGGCTCCCAGCGTCAGAAACAGCTGCTGGCTCATCACATTGTTGGAAAACTTATTGGTACTTCGAACCACTTCGGCCAGAGTTTTGGAAGACAACGTGAACAGCTTGGCAGATCCGGGCGGCGCGCGCCCGATGAGAAGCCCGCCTGACAGCTCGCCTCCCCGCGCTTCGATCAGAGTACTCAGCGTTCCGTACAGCAGTTCCGTGCTCGGAAGAACCGACCGTGTCAACTGATAGCGACCACAGCTTCTGGGATAGTGCCCTGTGTACCTGACCTTGCGGCCGTTCTCCAGCGGCTGAACGTCCAGCCTCAGCTTGATGCGATGACCGCGGCAATCGCCATTGAGCTGCTTGATGGCACTCTCGATCTCAAGACCTTTGACTCTGGGCGCCATACGCACGTCTACAAACTGGTAGCCTTTTCGAGGCACCAGACTAAAATCTACAGCGCTGAAATTGAACAGAGCGGCGTCCGGACCGGCGTTGTACGGTCGATAGGCCTTACCGTCAAACGCACCCGGGTCGTGGTCGGGCAGATCGAAATAGCTGGTGTCGATAATCAGATCACCGGCTACCGACGATATGCCTCTTGCATCGAGATGATTCACCATCGACCAGAGGTCCTGCTGAACGAACATGGGATTACCGCGACCTATAACAATAAGGTCTCCGCGTAGCACGCCGTCAGAGGCGAGTCCCGTTCGACGCACTTCGGTTTGCCACTGATAGCCTGGCCCCAGCTTATCGAGCGCCGCATAGGTCGTTAACATTTTCATTACCGACGCAGGATTGCGCGGCACTTCGCTCAGCCAGTCAACGACAGGCTCTTCGGCACTGATCTCCTGAACGGTAAGGCTGATACTGTCGGCCGGTATATCAAGTTTTTCGAGATGACGAATCAGTTCCGCCGGAATCCGGGCGGGATCATAAGCCGTGGTGTCTCTGACCTTCGCATCGGCCGTTGCCGCACTGACGGGCACCTGAGGCCACATCAGCACAAGCGACCACAGAATGGCCACAGGCAATAACCGCCGAATCACTGTAACTGCCCCTGCGCCGCGCGAACTGGCGCAAATCGCTTACTAAGCGGCGCCCACTCTCCGGCGCTCACGCCACCGGTTGAATACCAGCGCTCAATAATGTCTTCCAGCTCCTTTTCCGGCGCCGGGAGGTCCCCCTGCATGGCTTCGGTCAGGCGCTTCATTCTGAGCGCCATGCGCTCTTTATCGGCGTGTGGCGGAGAGTCTACTTCGGCCACCAGCTCCCCAAGCAGACAGAGCTCTTCCCGCAACGTTCGATTCGCGCTGTGCGCCTCGGCGATCATATCCGGGACCGCCGAATCGCCACCCATACCTTTGATCACCTGCTGATAGCGCTTTTGCAACGCCTTTCCGGCGGCGCCTTTGAGCGCGTCAAACTCACCGGCCATCGCCTCATACGCATTCATGTCGAACTGACCGGACAGCAGCTCTTCTTCGGCTCGCTGACACGCATCCAGCAGCGTATCCAGTCGGGCCATGGCCAGTTTCTCGTCGCGCCTGACCACTGCCGAAATTCGTTTCTCGGCCTGTTTCTTCGCTAACTTGAAGCGAGCGTCCAGCTTGCTCATGACAGCAGGCGGAATCTGATGGCGTTGTCGCCACCGGCTGGCCAGCTCCTTTACTCTTCCCGTTGCCTGGTTGGCCGCCCGTCGATCATAATCCTCTGACGCACCAGCAGTGTCCTCCAGCAATGCATCCAGCTGAGCACAAAGCTCTTCGCGTTCAGTTGCGTCCGCTTGCCAGGCTGCTTTGTTTTCTTTTTGCTGCTGCTTCAATGCGCCAAAAATCTCATCGCAAACACCGCGAAATTCTTCCCATAGGGCTTGCTCCGTCTTGCGATCACCCTGAACGGTTGGCTTCCATTCTCTCTGCGCGCGCTTGGCGGCACCTGCCAGTTTCCCTCCGGATTCAGTTTCTGCCAGCGACTTGAGGTTATCAATCAATCGACGACGACGCAGAAGTTCGCTTTCGCGCTCGTCTCTGAACTGTTCGTCAACGCGTGAATTGACCGACTCGAATGACGCATCGAGTTCTTTTTTGAATTTGTAGTCGACCGTACCGCTGCGCCTCCATTGGGCCATCAACTCCTTGTGCATCGTAGTCACCGACGCCCAGTCCGGTGCGTCCCAGTCGGTCTCGCTCACCAGCTTTTCCAACTCCTCAAGAATCGTCTTCCTGACCCCAAGGTTTTTCTTGCGGTCCTTGGCGAGTTGGTCAAAATGCTTTTTCGCCGGCTTGTACGCCTCTTTGCACGCTTTGCTAAACGTTTGCCACTGCGTTTCTGAAGCCCGACCATCATCCTGATCCAGTTTGCGCCAGGCCTCGCGAAGCTCTTTGACGCTGGTTGCCAACGCCTTCGGGGACGCGGGCGGATTACTCGCCAGCGTATTGGCCTGACCAATCAGCGTTTCACGTGCCTGCTGCGTACCGAAATGCCGCCACTTACGAAACTCTTCAAGCTTTGGTTGAGCGGCCTTTAGCGCGTCATCGATGCGTTTACGCGCGGCAGGCTCAAGTTCCCGGGTGCTCGCCCTTGCTTTGAGCTTGTCATTCAGCGACATCGCCTTTTTGAACTCGCCTTTTTCCATCGTCACTTTAAAGTCGTCGAGAATTGCCAAAAGCTGCTGGCTGTTAGACGCCCTCTTTTGCTCGAGCTTTTGTTCGAGCTGACCAAGCTTGCCCAGTAACCCGTCAACGCGCTGCTGAACGTCTGCCAGCTGCTCCTCGACGCGCGGTTTCTCCGTGCTGTCCCAGTCCCGCCTGATCGTCTGCAACAGTTTTGCCGGAGGGACAGACTCCGCCTGCGCTTCCCAGCGGTCCAGTTTGGCATTCAGACGTGTCAGTACGTCCTGATCGCTCAGGTGTTGCTGTGCCAGCGCCCGAGCGCCCTTCATCTCTTTGTCGAATTCGGCTTCTTCCAGGTCACCGTGATCCGGTACCTGATGCCAGGCCGAACTGATGGCATCCAGATTAGCGGTAACGTCAAGCGACTGATCCGCGCTGCCGCCTCCCATCTTCCTGATCAGCGTAGCAAGCTCCGATTTGAGCTCCTTGCGCTTTTCGACCAGCGTCCGTGCGGCCTGCAGGTTCGTATCAAACACCTGGCGTACATCGGCAAACCGGCTTACCAGTTTGGCACCAATGTCAGGCGACTGCTCATTGAGCCCGTTTACCCGCTGCTCCAGAGTCTGCATTCGTGCTTGCGCAACTGCGACCGATTCCGGCTGAGCCAGAATGACCACACTGGTCAGCGCCGTACAGTCCTCGGAGAGTTTCGTCGCAAGCGCGCGGCACTCGTCGTCGCGCCGGAAAACGTCAATTCGGTCCCGAAGCTCTCGATAGACCGTCTTGTCTTTGTCCTTGAGCTCATTACTCGCCTCTTCCAGCACGTCTCGACTGTGGAGGTTACGCGCCGCCAGGCGCCGCACGAAGGCACTCCCTGACTGAGTAGCAAGCGTAAACAGCACCCGCTCCGGTACATCGTGCGAGTCAGACAACACTTCAAGCGCCCCCTGCACCACCGGTTCGCGGCCGGCAACGGGTCTGAGCACATCGTTCAAAGCCTGTTGCTGTGTCCAGCCACCTTTACGCGCTGCCGCATACACGTGCGACCATTCGTCGGCGGTGCCGTTCTCACCGGATTCTGCCAGAGCGACCAGGCGGGCTCGCGCTTCATTGGCGATCGACCCGTCGCCGCTCTGCGCATGATCCAATACCGCGGAGACATCAGTGGCCCTGCCAAGGATCACGCACAGCACATCCGCATCACGCTCAGACTTCAGCGCGTTGTTAAGCGCAGCCGTGTCAACTGACTCCTGGCCGAAGGCCTTTGCGCGAACCCTGGGATCCGCGTGGTCAGTTTTGGGACCCAATAAACGATCAAACACCGGCAGCTCTCCACATGAAACACGCGTAAACGCAAAAGGCCCGCTTTTTGCGGGCCTTCGGAGTATAGCAAGGAGCGGATTTATTGTCCCGAAGTCGGTTCCGGGCGCAGCTCAAATCGTGATCGGAAATGACAGGACCGCGCGGCAACATTAAACCTTGCCAGGCACGCGATCTGCTCCTAGTTCGGTGAATTGAGCACCGCAACGCTTCCAGCAGGGTAGCTCCCGGTTTTGACAAATTCGTTACGCCCGTTTACGTGCTTCTCAAGATAGGTAATCAGATCGTCACGCAGCATCGGACGCGCATAGTAGCTGCCCTGCACCATATCGCAGGCAATATTCTTGACCAGTTCCATTTGCTCCTGGCTCTCGACGCCGTCTGCAATGACTTTCATGTTCAGGCTGTGGGCCATGGCAACAATAATCGCCACGATCGCCTTTTCGTGCTCACCCTGATCGATCTGGCGAATGTATTCGTGGGCAATCTTGACGCTATCAACCGGAAGTTTGGTCAGATAGTTCAGCGGAGAATGCCCGCTGCCGAACGCGTCGACGACAATATCCACACCGCTATCGCGCAGCTCGGTAAGAATCTTCGAGGCTCGCGGGAAATTACGCATGATGGTTTTTTCGTCAACCTTCAGGCTCAGGCTCTCCGGAGGTACGCCGTTCTGGACCAGAGCTTTACTCACAACATCACTAATGGACTGCTCGCGGAAATGCACGCTGGACAGTTTCGCGGCAATCTTGTGCGACGTATAGCCACGGCGCTGCAACATTCTGAGATCGCGACACACGGATTTCACTACCCACTCGTCAAGCTCGACGATAAATCCGGTCTGTTCTGCCAGCGGCAGGAATACGTCGGGGTGAATGACACCAAGTGCCGGATGCATCCAGCGCACTTTTGAATCAATCGCCACAACTTCGTTGCGCTCAAGGTCGAGGACAGGCTGATAGACCAGTCGCATTTGATCGTAGCGCAGGGCGTGCCGCAGGTCGGCTTCCAGTGACAGACGCTCGGTGGCCATGCGATGCATCGAATCGTTATAAAACTCAAACTGATTCTTGCCGCGTTCTTTAGCCTGGTACATTGCAACGTCGGCATTCCTGAGAAGCGTTTCAACATCTACCCCGTCTTCCGGGTAGGTGGTCACGCCGATACTGGCGCCCACCACCACTTCTTGTCCGGTGATAATGAACGGCTCTTTCAGCGCCGCAAGAATCCGCTGCGCGATCACCACAACATCGGACGGCTGTGTAATGCTGTCCAGCACGACGGTAAACTCATCGCCACCCAGACGCGCAATGACGTCGCTGCTTTCATCATCGGATGCCGTGGCGATCTGATCTTCAATTCGAATCGAATCGGCAAGGCGCACCGCAAACTCTTTCAGCAGCGTATCGCCGGCATCGTGGCCGAGCGTATCGTTGACACGTTTGAAGTCGTCCAGATCAATAAACAGTAGCGCCGCGCTTGTTTCGGAGCGCTTTGCCCGCGCCACAGCCCTCTGAAGCGCCTCTTTGAGCTGAGCCCGATTTGGCAGCTTGGTCAGACTGTCGTGATAAGCCAGGTAATGCACTTCGCCACTGGTGACCTGAAGATTGTCGCTCATTTCACGCAAGCTCTTCGCCAGATCACCCAGTTCGTCTGAGCGCCGGATAGGCAAGACCGCGTCGTAATTGCCCTTGCCGACTTCGTCTGCATAGGTTGCCAGCTGACGGATGGGCTGCACCAGCTTGCGTGCGAGCCATAGCGCAATGACGGCGGTGATCAGCAGAAGGATGCCGGTTGTTATCGAGACGCCATACAGTTGACGCTCCTGATCGGACCGAATCAGGTCTCTGGTGTTGCTGACGATCGTCTGGGTCTCGGCCGCTACCGACGACAGCGAAAGCCCAACGGCAACCCCGGCCGAGCCACTTACCAGAGTGTTTTCAGGCTGCGCCTGCGCGGATCTGGACGCGACGGGCGCCGACACCACCAGATATTGATCAGTACGCGAGATCCTGTCTGTAAGGGTGACTCCGTAAGTCCGGCTCAGGACATCGGCAATGTTCTGGCCGAAAGCAGGAATTGTAGGTTCGCCATCATGCAGGATGTTGCCCTGACCGTCATAAATATAGGCAAAGCTGACATCGTTATTTTCTAGCAAAGCCTGAAGACTGAGTTGCATGGACTGCATATCAAGCGTAGCTACGGCCACGTCCAGCGAACCGGCCAGGCCTTCAGTAATACTGGCACCGCGCTGTTCCAGGCGTTCAGTCAGCGTGTGTTCCATACGCTGCGCGCCCAGCTCGCTGATGCGATTGGTTGAGTGACCGAAAAACACCATTAGCATGGTGGTCATGATCACAATGACCATTGAAGACAAGCCGATGGTCTGGAGCAGGTATCGGGATTGCAGACCTATTCTCATTGTGTCACTCCCGATGATCCGATTTCTGTTTTGTCGCCTTCCGAAGCGTCGTCCAGCTGCATCGCTATCTGCGCCGTATCGCCGTAGGCAGCGAAATCATTCAAACGTTTGATATCAACTTCAGTAGGCTTGTCAAACCGGTGCGTTTTGAAATACGCCTCGCGAACGTTTTCAGCGTTGGCGTCCGTATGCATCGACTGAAGAATCAAACCAAGCCGCTGCTTGATGTCGGCGTCAAGGTCTCCTCTGACAAGCTCAAGTGCCCGTACGACTTCGTCGGTTTCATGAAGCACGCGAAGCTTCTTGCGAAAACTCTCAGGAACAATGTTGGCGTCTGTCCAGTGCGAATCACTGACGACACCGATATCCACGATGCCCTTCTCGACCCAAAGAGCCGTGTTGTGTTCCGATTGAGAGAACGTGTAGGCGAGGCCCTCGTTCGATTTGCGTCTCTGACCCACACCAAGAAGGTTCAGGGTCTTGCCCATCGATTCCAGCTCCATGCGCGGAACGAAATAGGCACTGGTTGAATACGGGTGTTCAAATGCAATCGTGTGGTTGCCGACCTCGTCCAGTCGGGTCAGGGCATTGTCCTCACGCACGAAAAACACGCTCTTGTACGTAGGGCTGCCGCCTCTCCAGCCGCGGCTCAACACGCTGACATCGGCATTTTGGATAAAATATGAAGCGTTGTACGCCGTCTGTGAAATCCAGTCCACGCGACCGTGGCGAATTAGCTGAGCGAGATGCTCGCGATCAGGCGCCGAAACGACGACCACATTTTCCACACCCAGGTCAGCAAGCATGGGACGTATGTAGTCGGCCATCGGCTTGAGGTAGGGATTCACATCACCGCTCTTACCCTTGATCCCTCCAATAACCAGAATGCGACTGTCATCGGCGGCCACGGGTACCGCGCACAGCAACAGGCACAGAGCCAGCCATACCAGGGCAGACAGACTCAGGGCACGCGGCCTGGTGAGGCCAGAAGGATATTTCGAATTAGTCAGCACGGTGCGCATCATTTCCCAAGGGTTTTGATTCGCAACAGTCTAAAGTCTTTACTTATTTCAAACCGTTAAGCGGTTCACGTATTCATCGTGGCGAGCTGAAACAGCCTTATTCGACGCATCAGCCACTCGCGCACCAAATACGGCTCAACTGCTTGTAAAACGTAATGTTTATACGGTTTTTGGAGAATCAGGAAGCCGTGCTATGGGAAACAGACGTCACACTGTTTTACATAATCAGGGAGACGCAGCCACCTGATCAATGCTGATTTCTACCTCTCGGGAATCTCCTGAGCCAAGCGATTGCAAACCAAACAGATCACCTGGTGACAGGGTCGGAGCACCGCCGAGGGAGACTCGCGCAACCACTTCGAGATCGTCAAACGCCGAAAGCGTGCGTCCCGGCATCATGGCATCGGCATCAGAGAGCACGATATCAAGCGGCAACTGGCCAACCGTAGCGCGATGAACCGCCAGTGGCGGACCCGGCTGCTCTTTCGCCCGAATGAATACAAACACATTCGTGGACGGAGTCAGAGACGGTGTCTGGGCCATCTCGCTCGTGAGGCTGACCTGCACCCGAACGGCTTCGTCGGACAACGATGCCTCATCGCCCGAGTGTGCCATCAAGGCCTTTCCCTGTTCACGACGCGCAGTGTCGATGCGTTGTTGCAACAGACGGGTTACAGACCGGGCTTCATCAGTGCCTATTTCCCGGGAATCATTCAGCATGACCTGCCAGCGTGCGATGGCAACGTCCCACTGCCCCAGACTGGCGGCGACTTCACCGCCGTACCAAAGTGCTTTGCGATTGGAAGGATCAAGCTGCAAAGACGCGCTCAGGATATCGGCACTGCGCCCACCGTCGTTAGGAGCGCCTCGTATCGCCAGTGCTTCCACCAGATTAAGGTTGGTCTCAACGTCGCGGCCGTTCGACAGGCTGATGCTTTTTTCAAGCGCATCGATCGCAGCGGGAATCTGCTCAAAACGAAGATAAAACCGTCCCAGACTGGCCCAGGCAGTCGCGTCGTGTTCGTTTGCATGCACGGCCCGCTGCAACTCATACAGCTGCTTGGCAACCGGGGCGTCCGGCAAGCCATCGGGTGACCAGTTCCAGCTGCTGGTCTGACTGTAAAATGCCGCCGACCCAGCCATAATAATAATCGTGAAAATCCCGACTGCGAGACGCCAGGACTGACCGTCCTCACGAGCCGTGCGCTGAGCAGGAAGCACAACAAACAGAGCGGCAATAACGCACATGGCGAGTGCCAGAACTATAAACATGACTGGCATCAGCCGTCTTCTCCTTTGCGACCGGATGGATCCGAATGCATGCCATCGGTTTCAGTGAGTTCGGTGTCGGAAATACCACCCTGACTACGATGCCGTCGAACGGTTGCCCACAGCATGCCGACACCCAGCAGGGCAATGAACACCGGTCCCAATTGCAATAGCATCGTGTTCAGGCGCCAGGGAGGTCTGTAGCGTACGTAATCGCCGTAGCGCTCAGTCATGTATCGATAGATTTCGTCATCCGATCTTCCGTCGTTCAACATACCGCGTACCTGACGACGCAAGTCCTTGGCAAGTTCCGCATTGGAATCCTGAATGGACTGATTCTGGCAAACCAGACACCGCAGCTCTTTGCTAATGGCAACGTAGCGCGTCTGCAGAACCGGATCATCCATGGCTTCGGAATCAATCGCCCCTGCCTCAGGCAGTGCAAACCATGCCAGCACCAGAAAAAAGACGCTCAGAACACCGACTCTGGTGACGGCACTTAAGCCGCGGGGAATTGCACGCGGCGAATAGTCGGTGGTAAATGATGACCGATGATTCGGCCGTATATTGCTCATGGTTTGATCCGTCCCAGGAAATGCTCCTGCCAGACATCAGGCGTCAACGGTCCGACGTGCTTATACAGCACGATGCCGTCTGCGCTGATCAAAAAAGACTCGGGTGCGCCGTACACGCCGAGATTAATGCCGGCATCCCCTACAGGGTCAAACGCATTGGCAACGTACGGGTCACCTAACCTTTCGAGCCAGCGTAATGCATCAGGGCGAGTATCCTTCCAGTTCAATCCAATTATCGGCAGATCGCCCTGCGCGGCATAATCGAGCAGCATCGGGTGTTCGTCGTAACACGCCGGGCACCAGGACCCCCACACATTGATGACATACGGCTTACCGGCATAGTCGGCCGTGCTCACCCTGTTATCCGGCGAATCCAGATCTTCAAGAGAAAATGCCGGCACGGGCTTACCGATAAACGGCGAAGGTACTTCCTGGGGATTACCGCCAAGTCCCAGCGCGAGGAAAACGCATAGACCTAAAAACACCGCAAGCGGCAATACAAACCTCATCCGGCGACACTCGCTTTTTCCGGAGCATCCGCCGTGCGACGCTCACGATAATAACGACGATCCGTTAGTGCCAGTAACCCACCCAGCGCCATGATCAGCGCACCAAGCCAGATAAACCTGACCATGGGTTTGACCTGAAGCCGGAAACTGTATGACCCGCCTCCCAAATCTTCACCAATCGCGACATAGACGTCCCGATGAAGTCGCGCGTGAATATCGGATTCGGTCATCGGTGATTTCTGCACGCGATAGAGCCGTTTCTGGGGCGTCAGCCGGGCAAGTGTCTTACCGTGGTTCTGCAGCGTAATCACCGCTTCCTGAGCCGAATAGTTCGGCCCTTCAACCTGCTCCACGGACTCCAGTATGAAGGTATACGAACCCAACGCATAAGACTCGCCCACCTTAAGTGCCACGTCACGCTCGTCGCTGTAGGCAGACACATACGTCACACCAGCGACGGTGAGAGCTACGCCGATATGCGCAAGCAGCATTCCCAGCATGGCTCGAGGCATTTTCACGCCTGCCTGCCTGCGTCTGCGCACCCAGAACTCGCTCAAACTCGACAGCAGCACCCAAAGCGCAGCTGCCGTACCCAACACAACCATCACCTTGCTATGGGCAAACAACAGGAGCGGCAGAGCAATGGCGCCGATGACCGATGCAAGTGCAAGCCACCTGACCCGCCGAATGATCGAGGATGCGTTACTGACGCGCCACACGGTGTGCATGCCAACACCCAGGAATAGCATCAGCACCAAAGCTAACGGTACGAAATACGCATTGAACCAGGGTTCGCCCACCGACACTTTCGGTAGCGCCAGGGCCTCGTTAATCAGCGGATAGAGCGTCCCGAACAAGACCACAAAAGCCGCACTCACCAGCAATACGTTATTCACCAGCAGTGCCGTCTCGCGACTGATCAGGTCAAACTTGCCCTGCTCGGTAAAGCGCCCGGCTCTGAACGCGTACAATAGCAAGGCGCTGCACACCACCACCCCGAGAAACAACAGAATAAAGAAGCCGCGCTCCGGGTCGCTCGCAAACGCGTGTACCGAGACAAGCACGCCGGAACGAACAAGAAACGTACCGAGTAGCGAAAGAGAAAACGCCAGGATTGAGAGCAGCAGCGTCCAGCTCTTGAACAGCCCTCGCGTATCGGTTACAGCCAGCGAATGAATCAGGGCGGTACCTACCAGCCAGGGCATAAACGATGCGTTTTCCACAGCATCCCAAAACCACCAGCCTCCCCAGCCCAGTTCGTAGTAGGCCCACCAACTGCCCAGCGCAATACCCACCGTCAAAAACAGCCAGGCTGCCGTCGTCCACGGCCGGGTCCAGCGTGCCCACTGCGCATTGACATCACCGCTTAGCATGGCGGCAATGGCAAACGCAAAGGCCACGGAAAAACCGACGTAGCCGAGGTACAGCAAGGGCGGATGTATCGCCAGCCCCGGATCCTGCAACAGCGGATTCAGATCCCGGCCTTCAAAAGCCGCCGGCATCAGGCGCCAAAACGGATTCGAGGTAAGCAGGATAAAGAGCAGGAAGCCAACGCTGACAAAGCCGAGCGTCGCAATGACGCGGGACGAGAACACCTGTGGCAGTCGCCCGCTTCCCAGCGCCACGGCGCACGTCCAGCCGCTTTGCACAAGCACCCAAAGCAGCAAAGAACCTTCGTGAGCACCCCAGACGGCAGCAACTTTATACAGCGTAGGCAGCTCGGTATTGGAGTTACTCGCCACATAAGACACCGTGAAGTCATCGTTCAGGAACGCAATCACAAGCGTGGCAAACGAAACGGTGGCGAACACCATCTGGCCAATGGCCGCAGGCTTAACAACCGCCATCCACGCCGTTCGGCGGGTAGCGGCACCGGCGAACCCGAATACCATTTGCGCCAGCGCCAGCATGAGGCACAGGATTAAGGCGACGTGGCCAAGCTCTGGAATCATTGATTTGCCTTTTGAACGAAGTTATCGGGCATGACAGTCTAGTAAGACTCGGGTAGCGGCTTCTTCAGGGAGTCTGCGACTTCCGGAGGCATATAGTTTTCATCGTGTTTGGCCAGGATGTTTTCTGCAACAAATTCACCGTTCTGATTGAGTTTCCCGGTAGCCACCACGCCCTGCCCTTCGCGAAACAAATCGGGAAGCAAGCCGCTATACAGTACGGTCACGTCTTGAGCGAAGTCAGTGACGACAAATCGCACATCCAGTGATTCCGCCACGCGCACAAAGCTGCCGTCTTTCACCATGCCGCCCAAGCGGAACGACTGCCCCGTGTCGACTTCTCCGGCAACAACCTGGCTTGGGTCAAAAAAGTAAAACTTGAGATCCTCACAGCCGCGAAGACCAAAAACCGCGGCGAGCGACACGCCGACAAGCAGCGTTACAACGCTCAACATACGATTGCGTCTGGGTGTCATGTTGGGGTCTCCTCACTTTGACCCTGATGTGGTTCGGATAAACTGGCGTCAGCCCCGGACGATGCCACCCTGGCGGCGGACATACGTGCCCGCACTTCCGCTCGCTGCAGCAGCATTCTATGATCCCTTCTCGCTACCCAGAGATTCGCCAGTAGTACTATGATCGTCAGCGCGTAACACGGCCATACGTACAACCCGTCGCCTCCCATATCCAGCCACGCCATCATGAGGCCACCATATCCTGTACCCATCGCTTGCGAGATTCGCGCAGCAGTACCTCGTTGCGGGTACGCATTAGCACGAGTGCGACGAGGTACAGCGTGAACGCGAGCATCATAAGAAGCAGCGGTACAACCATGCTGGCGTCTATCCCCGACTTACCGGTGATAGAAACGCTGGCGGTCTGGTGCAGCGTGTTCCACCAATTGACCGAGAAATGAATAATGGGAACATTTATAACGCCAACAATCGCCAGGATGGCTGCGGCGCGATCTCCCTGGGCCCGGTCTTCATACGCGTTACGCAGTAACACCACGCCCATGAACAGGAATAACAACACGAGCTCCGATGTCAGTCTTGCATCCCACACCCAGTACGTGCCCCACGTGGGTTTACCCCAGATGGCGCCTGTCACAAGCGCCAGCAGCGTCAACGACGCCCCGGCGGGCGCAATGGCCGCCGATACCGCGTGAGCGAGTTTCATTCGCCAGATCCATCCAATTGCGGAGGCGACGGCCATCGACGTGTAGCAGGTCATTGATAGCCAGGCTGAAGGAACGTGCACATACATGATGCGCACAGTGTTACCCATCTGGTAATCCTCTGGCGAACGCACCAGACCCAGATAACCGGCTACCACGCCGATGACCACTGCCGGCCAGATAAACCATGGAATGGCGGTCCCTGCCCACCGGTAAAAATGTGGTGGCGAGCTCATGCGATAGAACCAGTTCATGAAGGCGTTCATAGAATTATCGAATACTCATCCGTCAGATATTGTCATTCAGCACATGCAGCAAGTGTACGCTGACCTGCGCGGCGATTGCGTGAATTCGCCCAGGCCGTCGCCATTTTAAACCTACCCGATTCTACTTTGAATTCGGACAAAGCTGTTGACCATAATGCGTCCGGCCCGCAGCTTGAACGTCAGTTTACTCTAAATAATGTCCCAACATTCATTGTGTCAGCAGTGCCCGCACTGCCACTAGTCGAGACTCACCCGAATTGCAGCGGCAGTGGCAAACGGCCCCAGACTGATCGACAGCAGACTGATTGCCGCAAGAGCGTTTAGCGGGCCCGACGGGCTCCCCCCGTTGGAGGCCAGCTCGGTCGCCTGAGTTCCCATAATCAGCACCGGTACCACCAATGGCAGAACCAGCACGGCAAACAGCAAACCGCCCTGCCCAATGCTAACAGTTAACGCGGCACCGATCGCACCCAGTGCGCTGAGGCTCAGCGTTCCAAGAAGCAGCGACAGCACCAGCGTCACGTAGCCGTCAGCCGGCAGGTATAGCGAATAGGCAGCCAGCGGACTGAGTACGACCAGAGGAAGGCCAGAGACTACCCAGTGGGCCATCTGCTTGGCTAAGACCTGGAACCACAGCGGCATGGGAGACAGCGCCATGAGCTGCAGACTGCCATCGTCAAAGTCGCCCCGGAAAAGCGTCTGCTGCGCGAGCATGGCTGCCAGCAGGGCCGCTACCCAGACTACGGAGCTCGCAATGGCAGAAAGTCGCGCCGGTGAAGGTTCGGTGCTGAGTGGAAACAACGCAACGACCACCGCAAAAAACAGCAGTGGCGTAATGGCAGACCCGAGCTTGCGGCCCAACTGGCGCCATTCTTTTCGCAACTGATTGCCAAAAACGGCGGTGTACGACAATGATTTCACTGGCTCAACTCCAGTACCTGGACAAGCCCCGGATCGATCGTCGGAGACTGGTGCGCACTGAGTATCAGACAACCCCCGTTCGCCACGTGTGCGTCAATCAGTCCGTTGACCCAGTCGACTCCGGATGCGTCCAGATTTGCGTACGGCTCATCCCAAAGCCAGACCGGCGTGTCACTGCAGACGGAGCGCATGAGTGACACACGACGCTTCTGTCCCGCCGACAGCTTCCCGGCTGGCAGTGGTAGCAGAGATTCAAGGCCTTCCTGCCGCATACGCTGTTCAATCTCGTCAGGAGACACAGATCGGTAGAGACCAACGCCCCAGGCCAGGTTTTCGGCGGCAGACAGCGCCGGATTCAAAGCATCCTGATGACCCGCGTAAGCCAGCAGCCCTCGCGTTTCTTCGGACCTTAACGAAACTCCGTCGCGAGTCCACAAAACGTCGCCACGCTCAACCGTCGTCAGCCCGCACAGCACTTTAAGAAGGGTGGTTTTTCCACTACCGTTTGCGCCCCTGACATGGAGAACGGGCGCCTTCGACTCAAACGTCAGATCATCAAAAAGACAGCGCTCACCGCGCCACAGCTCAAGCGCAGTCGCGCTCGCCCTGATGTTTGGATAGGGAATCGGGACAGGAGGTACGTTGGTGGGAGCAATCACGGCGCAGCCACTCTGGAGAAACCGTCATCCAAAGCTGGTGCCCGGAGCGAGACTTGAACTCGCACTTCCTTTCGGAAAACGGATTTTAAGTCCGCAGCGTCTACCAATTCCGCCACCCGGGCTTTAT